>NZ_CP121110.1:1997500-2362500 GCF_029625315.1 Flavobacterium ginsengisoli | reverse complement strand
TTTGTTTTAATTGAATTTTTTGTCGTCAACATCATGTATGAACTGAATTACGCCATCCATAAAAACTTTTTGATCATCCCACATGGCCAAGTGACTTCCGTTTGGACAGTATAAATAACGTCCTTTTTTCACTAATTTACTTTGCTCTTCCATTGCTTTTGGATCCATTGTGTCATATTTTGCACCAATCATTAAGGTTGGAATCGTAATTTCATGTAATCGATTTTTAATGTCCCATTTGGCTAATCTTCCGCTTATTCCAAATTCGCTTGGACCTTGCATTAAAGTGTAAATTTCTCCATTTGCATGCTTGCTAGCTCGATTTAAACCGTCTGGCCATTCCTCAAGTCGACATAAATGCTCTTTATAAAAATTAGGAATCAATAACTCCATATATCTTGGATTATTAAAGTCTTTTTTGGCTTCCAAAGCCCTTATTTCTGCTAAAACTTCTGGTTTCATTTGTTTTGCTAGAACTTCGTCAGCATATTTTCCATATTCTGGAGCACTCGCCATCATGTTTGATACTAATAAACCTTTCATATTTTGCTGATATTTCAAAGCATATTCCATTGCTAGAATTCCTCCCCATGAATTTCCTAATACATAAAAATTCTCTTTATCTGCGTTAATAGCTTTTCTAACTTGTTCAACTTCTTCAACAAATCGTTCTGTAGTCCATAAACTGCTGTCTTTTGGCTGATCGCTGTAATAAGAACCCAATTGATCATATTCATAAAATTCAAAACCTTCCCTTTGAAAAAATGTTTCAAAACATTCCATATATTCGTGAGTCATTGCTGGTCCTCCATGTAATAATAAAACTTTTATTTTTGGATTGTTTCCAAATCGTTTTGTCCAGACTTTAAATTCTCCAATAGGTGTTTTTATTGGAATCATTTTTACTCCAGCCGATTCAACTTTATCTTGATTATAGGTAAAATAAGCAGGTAATATTTTAGCTTGATTTTCATTTTTGCATGATGTAATTAATAGTGTAAGTACTAGAATAGAAATGTAACGCATATGTTTTTGTTTGACGGTTTATACTAAATTACAAATTTTAAGATGTAAATTAAGAACTTTTTTGGGTGTAAGTGCTGTTTTATCAATGTGTTATAGAGGTAAATGTTTCTTGAATTAATTTGTAAGTGCTTTTTCTTATTGTAAATTAGTGAAAGTATACTTAAAAAGTGAAATTATGAAAACGAGAGTATTTTTTACTATTATATTGCTATGTATAACAATATGCGTCAGTGCGCAGAAGAAAATTGAAGTAACAGAACTTCCAAAATCAGCACAGGAATTTCTGAAAAAGCACTTTAGCGATACTTCAATAGAAATTGCTAAAAAAGATGCTGAACATGGAGAAAAAGGTTTTGAAGTAAAACTAAAAGACGGAACAGAAGTAGAGTTCTGGAAAGATGGTTCCTATCGAGAAGTAGATGGTGGAGATAATCCAATTCCAACAGATTTTATTCCAGATGCAGTTAAAGCTTATGTTGCCAAAAATTATCCTAATGAAAAAATTACTCATATAGACTATGGGCATAAAGATTTGGATGTCGATTTAACCAATAATATTGATTTAGAGTTTACGAAAGATGGTAAAATTTTAAAAGATAGGAAACATAGGTAATGTGTTTTATTTTTTAAGTGATTTTTGAAAATATAAACGTGAGAGAAAATAGTTTATATTTACATCTTCTATTAGTTGTTTTTATGGAAGAAAATAAACATGTAACGATTTATGATATTGCTGAAAGACTTAATTTGGCAACATCGACCATTTCACGAGCTTTAAAAGACCATCACACAATTAGTGATAAAACTATAAAGAAAGTGAAAAAAACTGCAGAAGAAATGGGATTTGTTCCTAATACTTTGGCTGCAGGTTTGCGAGGTAATAAAACTAAAACCATTGGGGTTTTAATTCCAACAGTTACACAGCCCTTTTTATCTTCATTAATCAGCGGAATCGAAATTACGGCTCAAAAGTCTGATTATACTGTAATCATTATGCAGTCACATGACTCCTATGAAGAAGAAGTCAATATGGCGAAATCTCTTTACAGTAATCGTGTGAGTGGTGTAATTTGTTCATTGGCAATGGAAACGCGCGATACGTCACATTTTCATCAATTTTCAAACAATAATATTCCGTTAGTTTTTGTCGATAGGGTTCCTAAAGATTATAATACTTTTAGAGTCGTGATTGATAATTACTCAGCAGGTTACAAAGCTACAAAACATCTTATTGAACAGGGCTGTATTCGTATTGCCCACATTACGGCAGGATCAGAATTAGGAAATTTATATAATGAAAGAAAAAGAGGCTATATTGAAGCCTTGAAAGATCATAATGTTGATATAGACGAAAACTTGATTGTCAATTTAAATTCAGTTACTTACGAAGACGGTGTGAAAGCCAGCAATGCTTTATTTGATTTGAAACCAATGCCAGACGGATTATTTGCTCCTGGAGATATTATTGCTGTAAGCGCCGTACAAACTGCTAAAAAACGCGGTATAAAAGTGCCAGAAGAATTTAAAGTAATTGGTTTTAATAATGATCCGATTTCGCAGATTATCGATCCTAATTTGTCGACTATAACACACCCAGCTGAAAAAATGGGAAAGGCGGCAGCAGAAATCATTATCAAGAATTTGAAATCGGCTAAAAATGATGACGCTAAAGAAATTACTTTTTTAAACACAGAAGTACTCGCAAGAGAATCTACTCAGAAATAAAATTAAGAATATTCAAAATAATAAGGCTTATCGATTTATTTGGTAAGCCAATATTTTTTATGAAAACAATTACACTTCCAGACGAAATGAATTTAGAAAAATCACAACAGGTACATGTTGTGGGTTACAATAGTTCTAAAGACGTTTCGAAACAGCAGATTATTTTAAATAAGAATATAATTAGTTTTTTGATTGAAGGAACAAAAGAAGTTATTTTTGACAATGAAGCCTTGTCAATAACACCTTCTAAGTTTATTATAATGAGATCTGGAAATTGTTTAATGACAGAAAAAAGAACTTCTGAAACTTCTCTTTATAAAAGTGTTCTTTTGTTTTTTTCTAACGAAATGCTTCATAATTTCATTAGAAAAATGGAATCTGAAAATTCAGAATCTAGTGAGCCAAAATCAGTTTATGCGTTTGATTATGATGATTTTCTAAAACGTTTTGTAGAAAGTTTGGTCGATATTGCTAACCTTTCAAAAGCTATTCAGCCAAAATTATTAGAAGTAAAATTTGAAGAAATTATGTTCTATCTCATTGATAAATATGGAACGAATTTTCTTTATTCTTTAACTACAAACAGTGATGATGCTGCGCAAAAATTCATTCGAACTATCGAAAACAGTCATTTAAGCAAACTGACTTTAAAAGAATTAGCCTTTTTATGTAATATGAGTGTTTCGACTTTTAAAAGAGAATTCGAAAAATACTATTCAGAATCTCCTATAAAATGGTTTCAAAACAAAAGGCTTGAACATGCGCATTATTTGTTGAGTCAGGAAAAAAGCCCTTCTGAAGTTTATTTTGAAGCTGGTTACGAAAATCTTTCAAGCTTCAGTCAGGCTTATAAAATCAAATATGGCGTAACTCCAAAACATCATAAAGCAGTTTGAGCTTTTTGCAACAGTTTTTGAACCTTTTCCTAAAATTATTCAATTATTCCAAATCTAACTTTGCTTAAAATTTTAAATCAGATAAAATGAAAAAGCTTAGTTTAATTTTAGCGATGTCAGCGATTTTCTCGACATCTATTTTTGCACAAAAAACATTTACCTTAACTAGTAAAGATTTAGGAGGGGAAATTACTAAAGTTCAGGAATTCAATGGCTTTGGATGTTCAGGAGAAAACCAATCTCCACAGTTGTCTTGGAAAAACGCTCCAGAAGGAACCAAAAGTTTTGCTGTAACTATGTACGATCCAGATGCGCCTACAGGAAGCGGATTCTGGCACTGGGTTGTAGTTGATATTCCAGCAAATGTAAACGAATTGGTAACTAACGCAGGTACTAAAAATCTTGTTCCAAAAGGAGCAATTCAAAGTGTTACCGATTACGGTATTAAAGGATTTGGAGGGCCTTGTCCGCCAGTTGGTCACGGATATCATCAATATATCATTACCGTTTATGCTTTAAAAACTGATAAATTGGGAACAGATGAGAATACAAATCCGGCAGTAGTAGGGTTTAATCTTTGGAATCAGACTTTGGCAAAAGCCAGTATTGTAGCATATTACAAAAGATAAAGTATCAGTAAAGAATTCTAATCTCTGAATTCTTAAAATCTAAAATTTACGGTACTTTAGGCAGGATAGTTTTTTAAATTATCCTGCCTTTATTTGTTAATAAAATTATTTTTTTGAAAAAAGCGGCGTTAAAATTTTTTTCTTAAATAACAATCTTATATTTTTACGCAACCGATTGCAATTGTTGTTTTATTTAAGATTATTTATTTTTTAAATTAAAATTTTATTAAATATTCTTAATTGAGAATAAAACATTGATTCTTTTAAAATAGTGATTGTAAAGAATAAATTAAAACCAGATGACTTCATTAAGATTTGTTTTCCTGTTTCTTTTGATTTCCTTTTCGGCTTTGGCACAAAAGGATTATAAATTATGGCTTCAGTATAATGCCGTGAGTAATTCTGCAATGGCTTCAGAATACAAAAACAATCTTAAAGGAATTGTTGTTTTAGGAAATTCAGAAACCATTAAAATTGCGGAGAAAGAACTTAAAACAGCTTTTGAAGATATGCTGAGTGTTATTCCAGAAATCAAATCAGATATAAAAGGAGAAAATAATCTAATCGTTGGTTCGCAAATAAGTTTAAATGCTGAAATCAAAAATGAACTAAAATCTGATTTTGAAAAAATAAATGACGAAGGTTTTATTATCAGATCCATTTCTTTTAAAAACAAAAAACAAATCATTATTACAGGAAAAAATGACGTTGCCGTTTTATATGGAGTTTTCAATTTCCTGAGAAAATTCCAGACTAATAAATCGATTAGAAATTTAAATATTGCTGATTCTCCAAAAACAAATATCAGAATTCTGAATCATTGGGATAATTTAGATAGAACAATCGAAAGAGGTTATGCTGGATTTTCGCTTTGGAATTGGCAGAAACTTCCAGATTTTATCGACGAGCGCTATATTGATTACGCTAGAGCGAATGCCTCAATCGGAATTAACGGAACGGTTTTGACCAATGTAAATGCCAATGCTTTAATTCTGACTCCACAATATTTAGAAAAAGTTGAAGCTTTGGCAAATGTCTTTAGACCTTACGGAATAAAAGTTTATTTAACAGCAAGATTTTCGGCACCGATCGAAATTGGAAACTTAAAAACAGCCGACCCAAAAGATGCTCAAGTAGTTGATTGGTGGAAAAATAAAGCGACAGAAATCTATAAACGAATTCCAGATTTTGGAGGATTTTTGGTGAAAGCTAATTCTGAAGGTCAGCCAGGTCCACAAAACTATGGAAGAGATCACGTTGATGGAGCAAATATGCTTGCTGATGCCGTTGCGCCTTTTGGCGGTGTAATTATGTGGAGAGCATTTGTATATTCTGAGCATGATGCTAATGACCGCGCCAAACAAGCTTATGCTGAATTTCAGCCTTATGATGGAAAATTCAAAGAAAATGTAATTGTTCAGGTCAAAAATGGAGCAATCGATTTTCAGCCAAGAGAACCTTTTCATCCGTTATTTGGCGCAATGCCGAAAACGCCTTTAATGATGGAATTTCAAATCACGCAGGAATATTTAGGTTTCAGTACACATTTGGTTTTTCTGCCTAAATTATTTCAAGAAGTTCTGGAATCTGATACCTATCAAAAAGGAAAAGGTTCGACTGTTGCGAAAGTTGTAGATGGAACTTTATATCAAAATAAACTAACTGGAATTGCTGGCGTTGCCAATATCGGAAACGATTTAAACTGGACAGGACATCCTTTCGCACAGGCCAATTGGTATGGTTTTGGGCGATTGGCTTGGAATCCGTATTTGGATTCAGAAACCATTGCTGATGAATGGTTAAAATGTACATTTTCGAATGACGAAAACTTCATTAAACCTGTAAAAGATATCATGATAGAATCGCGCGAAGCCGTTGTAAATTATATGACACCGCTAGGTTTACATCATATTATGGATACGGGACATCATTACGGACCAGGACCTTGGGTTTCTAATTTATCAAGACCAGAATGGAATCCGACTTATTATCATAAAGCCGACAAAAACGGAATTGGTTTTGACCGATCAAAAACGGGAACTAATGCGACTGCACAATATGCACCCGAAGTTGAAACACTTTTTGATAATTTAGAAACTTGCCCAGAAAAAGATCTTTTATGGTTTCATCATGTTTCATGGGATTATAAACTGAAAAACGGTCAGACACTTTGGAATGGCATGGCATTGAAATATCAGGAAGGCGTAAATCAGGTAAAAGAAATACAGAATGTTTGGAAGAAAACTGAAAAATATATTGACAGCGAACGTTTTAACGAAGTAAAAATGCTATTAGAAATTCAGTATAAAGAAGCAAAATGGTGGCGCGATGCATGTTTGTTATATTTTCAGCAGTTTTCAGGGAAAGAACTTCCAGCGGGAGTAGAAAAACCAACACAAACTTTAGAGCATTTTGAATCATTAAAATTTCCTTTTGCGCCAGGAAATGGATAATAAATTTGAGTAATTGTAACGCAGATAAAACGGATTTGCTATCGCAAAGACACGGAAAAAAGGCGGATTTTTTTAATGAAATTGAGAAAAAAAATCCGCGTAAATCAGCGATTTCGCGATAACGAATCCGTTTCATCTGTATACAAAAAATATATTTTATAGAAAATTATGAGTAAGAAAACAGCAATTGTAACTGGAGGAAATTCAGGTTTAGGTTTTGCGACAGCAAAGAAATTATGTGATAACGGAATAAAAACTTACATAATTGGAAGATCAAAAGAAAAAACAGAAGATGCTTGTAAGGAAATTGGAGAAAATGCTATTCCAATAATTTTTGACTTAAATAATCTAGCTGGAATTCCTGCGATGATTGAAAGCATCACAAAAGAAAATTCAATTGATATTTTGGTAAATAATGCTGGAATCAACATGAAAAAAGAAATTCCAGAGGTAACTGATGAAGATTTTCTTTCGATAATTCATACCAATTTGTTGAGTGTTTTTGCGGTAAGTCGCGAAGTCATAAAAAATATGAAATCTAACAGAAGCGGCAGTATCATCAACATTAGTTCGATGGCATCTCAATACGGGATCCCAAAAGTAATTGCTTATTCGGCAAGTAAAGGCGCAATTGAATCGATGACACGTGCAATGGCAACTGAATTAGCGCCGGCAGGAATACGTGTAAATTGTGTTGCTCCTGGATTTATTAAAACCAAAATGTCTCGTCTGCTGCTTTGGATAATGATCCAGAAAGAAAAAATAAAGTATTAGGAAGAACTCCAATGGGCTTTTTAGGAGAACCTTCAGACATTGCAGATGCGGTATATTATTTCGCTTTAAGCGAATCAAAATATACTACTGGTACAGTTTTGCCTGTTGATGGCGGAAATAGTATAGGATTTTAAGTCTAGATGAAATAGCTCGCAAAGGCGCGAAGCCGCAAAGTATTTTGCCTTTAAGTTTTTTTAAATAAAACTTTGTGACTTAGCACCTTCGTGGCATAAAAAAAGAGAAGTATGATAAAAATGCAACAAACCATGAGATGGTTCGGTCCAAGTGATAGCGTCAAGTTGATCGATATTCGACAAGCTGGAGCAACGGGAATTGTAACCGCATTGCATCAAATTCCGGTTGGAGATATTTGGACGATTGAAGCAATAAAAGAAAGACAGGAAATCATTCGCAATTATGGTTTGGAATGGACTGTGGTTGAAAGTCTTCCGGTTCATGAAGAAATCAAACGCGCTTCTGGAAATTATTTGCAATACATTGAAAATTATAAAATCAGTTTAAAGAATCTGGCAGATTGCGGCATCAAAATTATAACCTACAATTTTATGCCAATTCTGGATTGGGTAAGAACCAATCATAATTTTATAAATGAAGATGGAAGCAAAGCTTTACTATACAATCAGGATGCATTTACTTATTTTGATGTGTTTCTTTTGAAAAGACCGAATTCTGAAAATGATTATTCTGATACTGAAAAAGAAAAAGCTTTAAAATTTGGTAATCAATTATCTGAAGATGAAAAAGCTTTACTGTTTAAAAATGTTTTACTGGGATTGCCAGGAAGCAAAATCAATTTTACGGCAGAACAGATTTTATCGCTTTTAGATAATTATGCTCGCTATTAATAACGAAAAACTAAGAGAAAACCTGATTTACTTTCTATCTGAAGTAACGCCAATCGCAGAACAAAACGGACAAAAATTAGCGATTCATCCAGATGATCCACCGTTTTCGGTTTTAGGACTTCCAAGAATTGTTTCAACAGAAACCGATTTGAAAGCTATTTTCAACGCCGTTCCTTCAACAGCAAACGGATTGTGTTATTGTACAGGCTCATTAAGTGCAGATCCAAAAAATAATCTTGAAAAAATAATTGACGATTTTGGAGAGCGAATTCACTTTTTACATCTAAGAAATACTATCCGCGAAAGCGAAACTATTTTCAGGGAATCAGAACATTTAAACGGCGATGTTAAAATGGAAATAATTGTGGAGAAATTATTGTTGTTGATGAACAAAACCAAAATAAGTTTTCCAATGCGTCCCGATCATGGTTTTCTTCATCGAGTTGATGAAGCAACAGAAACTTATCCAGGTTATTCTTTAACAGGAAGATTAAAAGGTCTTGCTGAATTGAGAGGTTTGGAAATGGGAATTGGTTATAAATTGGGTCTATAAATAAAGTTAAGTATCCTAACATTTTTTTTAACAGGTTAGGTTTAAGATTATAAACGTACTGTTTTTTCATTTCGACGTAAGGAGAAATCTTCGTTAGTAGCTCCGAAACGTAAACCCAATCTTTGTAGAGTTTCTTGCGAAGATTTCTCCTTACGTCGAAATGACAAAACTGGTGCTAATTGTAATGAATTTAAACCTGTCGGATTTAAAACAGCAGAAACTATGTTTGTTTAAACAAATAAAATACCTTTTGCAGACAAAGAAAATCTATGATTCTATGTGTTTAAAAATTAAAACTTCATGTCTAATTCTATTACTTCTCCTAATCGGATTAAGTACAAATTCGTACGCTATAAATCCAGATAAATATGTAGTAAATCAGGCTTCTGCTGGAAACTTTCCTTTAGTAAGTAAAGGAAAAACGGCTTCGATTTTAGTTGATGATAAAGATTATGCAGGAGTTTTAAAAGTGGTTGGACATTTAGAAAACGATCTTTTTAAAGTTTCAGATTTACATCCAAAAAGAATTAAAAAAATTTCTGAAGGAGA
Organism: Flavobacterium ginsengisoli; assembly: GCF_029625315.1. Lineage (NCBI taxonomy): Bacteria > Pseudomonadati > Bacteroidota > Flavobacteriia > Flavobacteriales > Flavobacteriaceae > Flavobacterium > Flavobacterium ginsengisoli. Next base: position 2,353,029 of record NZ_CP121110.1, on the reverse strand, counting down.
AGATTTTGTTGTCATAATTGGAACATTAGGAAAAAGTAAAATCATTGATCAATTAGTCCAAAAAGGAAAAATCGACAGAAGTGCGCTTCAGGGAAAATGGGAAAAATTTACAACACAGATTGTTGAAAATCCGTTTAAAGGAATTAAAAAAGCGCTTGTAATCGCAGGTTCAGATAAAAGAGGAACGATTTACGGAATTTACGATTTATCGAATCAAATTGGAATTTCGCCTTGGTATTTTTGGGCAGATGTCCCAGTGAAAAAACAATCAGAATTACATGTTTTGCCTGGAGTTCACACGCAGGGAGAACCAAAAGTAAAATATCGTGGAATTTTTATAAACGATGAAGCTCCAGCTTTAACAGGATGGGCTTTTGAGAAATATGGCGGATTCAATTCAAAATTCTATGATACGGTTTTTGAATTGATTTTGAGAATGAAAGGCAATTATTTGTGGCCAGCAATGTGGGGCAGAATGTTTTATGTTGAAGATCCGCAGAATGCTGTTTTGGCCGATGAATACGGGATTGTGATGGGAACTTCGCATCATGAACCATTAACAAGAGCACACGCGGAATGGGGAAAATCAAATGGGAAATGGGATTTTAATACCAATTCGGAAGCCTTGATTAATTTCTGGAAAGACGGAATTAAACGAATGGGAAATAAAGAAACAATTGTTACAATCGGAATGCGTGGTGACGGTGACGAACCTATGACGGAAGGAACTGCAATTGATTTATTAGAAAATATTGTCAAAACCCAACGAAATATCATTCAAGAAGTAACTAAAAAACCGATTGAAGAAACGCCTCAAATGTGGGCGCTTTACAAAGAAGTTCAAGATTATTACGACAAAGGAATGACTGTTCCAGATGATGTAACACTATTATTGTGTGATGATAATTGGGGGAATATTCGAAAACTTCCAGAGCTTGATTCAAAACCAAGAAAAGGCGGTTACGGAATTTACTATCATTACGATTATGTTGGAGGACCGAGAAATTATAAATGGATCAATACGAACCAAATTGAGCGTACTTGGGAACAAATGGATTTAGCATATCAATATGGAGTTGATAAAATCTGGATTGTAAATGTAGGCGATATCAAACCAATGGAATTTCCGATTGCCTTTTTCTTGGATATGGCTTGGAATCCTGAAAAGTTTAATGCGGAGAATCTAGAAGATTATTATGTGAATTGGGCAAAAGAAAATTTCGGAAATCAGTTTACAGAAGAAATTGCCACTATTTTAAAATTATATACCAAATACAACGCGCGAAGAAAACCGGAATTATTAGATGCTAAAACATACAGCGTAACCAATTATAACGAAGCTGATCGAGTTGTTGCTGATTATCAAAAGTTGGTAGAAAAAGCCAATTCTATTAACGAAAAATTACAACCAGAATATAAAGATGCTTTTTACCAATTGGTTTTGTTTCCAGTTTTGGCTAGTTCCAATTTAAATGAAATGTATGTTGCAACAGCCAAAAATCAGTTGTATGCAGCACAAGGTAATGCCGTTGCAAATGCGTATGCTGAAAAAGTAAAAGAGTTATTTGAAAAAGATAGTGAGCTTACCAATTATTATCATACGAAATTGGCAAATGGCAAATGGAATCACATGATGGCACAAACGCATATTGGTTACGATAATTGGCAACAGCCAGAAAAAAATGTGATTCCGAAAACAAAAACAGTTGAAATTTCAATCAAAGCTCAAGCAAAAATTTCGACTGAGAATTCTCCAAAGGTTGAAACATCGATTACTAAAAATTTAGAAAATGCTCATGGTTTTATAGAGAATGACGGTTACATTTCAATAGAAAGTAAAAATTATTCTAAAGCTATAAATTCAGATTTAGTAAAATGGACTTTAATTCCAAATTTGGGTAAAACAGATTCTGGAATAACTATAAAGCCTTCAAATATTCAACCGTTTGAAATTTCAGAACAATCGCCAAGATTAGAATATGATGTTTGTTTTTTCAGTAAAGGAAAAGTAAAGGTAAAAGCATATTTTTCGCCGACAATCAATTTTAAAATAGGGGACGGATTAAAATACGGAATTGCTTTCGATTCAGAAAAACCTCAAATTATGAACCTCAACGAAGATTCTTCGGAGAAAAATTGGGCAGAATCGGTGGCAAACAATATTAAAATTATAACCTCAACTCATCAAATAGAAAATGCAGGAAATCATGTTTTGAAAATTTATGCGATTGATTCTGCTTTAGTGCTTCAAAAAATTGTAATTGAAACGGAAGAAGGAAAAGTTTTGGAGTCGTATTTGGGGCCGCCAGAGAGTTTTAGAAAGGAATGATTCTTCTGTTCAGGAATGGACAAAACTAAACGAATAAAAGCTATTAACTATTAAACCAAAAGATATGAAATTTATTAAACCTTATTTATTTGCCGTCACGACTTTGTTGGCTATGAGCTGCACTTCGCAAAAAGAAACGCCTTCATTAAAAGATGCTTATAAAAGCGATTTTTATATTGGAACCGCTTTAAGTGCGGATCAAATCGAAGTCAAAAATGCTAAAGAAGATTCTCTTATTCGAAAAGAATTTAATGCAATTACGGCTGAGAATATTATGAAATCTATGTATGTACATCCGCAAAAAGACAAATATGATTTTACTTTAGCAGATAAATTTGTCGCGTATGGAGAAAAGAATAAAATGTTTATTCACGGACATACTTTGATTTGGCACAGCCAATTGGCACCTTGGATGGAGAAAATCGCAGACAGCACAGAAATGAAAGCTTTTATGCAAGATCATATCAATACGATTGTTTCCAAATACAAAGGAAAAATCAATTCTTGGGATGTTGTAAACGAAGCTTTAAATGAGGACGGAACTTTGAGACAATCTGTTTTTTTGAAAACACTCGGAGAGAAATATCTTGTTGATGCATTCAAATTAGCGACAAAAGCAGATCCTAAAGCAGAATTGTATTATAACGATTATAATATTGAAGAACCAGCAAAAAGGGCAGGAGCGATTGCCTTAATCAAAAAAATAAAAGCAGAAGGAGGAAAAGTAGATGGCGTTGGAATTCAAGGACATTGGAGGTTAGGAAGCCCGTCAATAGAAGAAATTGAGAAAAGTATTTTAGAGTATTCGGCTTTAGGAGTTAAAGTAGCGTTTACAGAATTAGATATTACAGTATTACCAAACCCGTGGGATTTAAAAGGGGCAGAAATTAGTCAAAATTTTGAAGGAAGCGCGAAAATGAATCCGTACCCTAAAGCATTGCCAGATTCTATTCAAAACAAGCTTGCAGAACGTTACGCTTCGATTTTTAAATTATTTTTGAAACACAAAGATAAAATCAGTAGAGTTACTTTTTGGGGCGTTCATGATGGACAATCTTGGTTAAATGATTGGCCGATAAAAGGAAGAACAAATTATCCGTTACCATTTGATGCAACTTTAAGACATAAAAAAGCTTACGATAGTATTTTAAATCTTAAAGAGACCAAAGAATAAATAATAAAATGGCGTAAGGATTGATGAATTACCCGACAATCGGTTGTGGTTTGAAAAATAACTTAAATAAAGTGAAGTAAATTTGCATAATATGTTTTTTTGTCTAATTTTACACAACCGATTGTTTTAATTGTAATTTGCATTCCTGCAAGGTTTTCATAACCTTGTAGGCATAAAATTGAAGAGCAGTTTTAATCAATAGGAAACCTACAAGGTTATGAAAACCTTGCAGGAGTAAAAACTAACTAACCAACAAAATGACCACAAACCCACCAATGACTAAAATTTCACAAAAACTATCCATCAAAGAAAAAATTGGATACAGTTTAGGAGATCTTGTCGCCAATCTCGTTTTTCAAACTTTGATGACCTATCTGGCGTATTTCTACACCGATATTTACGGCTTGTCGCCAACTGATTCTTCCATTATTATGCTGATCGTTGGATTAATCGCCGCTTTTATTTTTAACCCAATTATTGGAGTTGTAGCAGATAGAACGAGTACCAAGTGGGGAAAATTCAGACCATGGATTTTAATAACAGCGATTCCGCTTGGAGTAGTGGCCTTATTAGCATTTTCAACTCCCGATTTCTCTTATAAAGGAAAAGTAATTTATGCCGTTGTAACATATACTTTATTGTTGCTTTTTTATGCAGGAAACAATTTGCCGTATTCTGCCTTAAGCGGTGTCATTACAGGCGATATGAAAGAAAGAAACAGTATGTCTTCGTACCGTTTTGTGGCGGTTATGTTTGCTCAGTTTTTTGTTCAGGTTTTTATGCTTGGAATTATTAAAAGTGCTGGAAATGGTGATAAAGCAATTGGAATCGAGAAAGTAATGACTGCTTTGGCAATTATTGGAACAATCATGCTTTTAATTACTTTTTTAACGACGAAAGAAAGAATCATTCCGAAACCAGAACAAAAATCAAGCGTTAAAGAAGATTTAAGCGATTTAATCAAAAACAGACCTTGGGTAATTATGCTTACCCTGACGACTTTGGTTTTTGTGACCCTGGCGATGAAAGGCGGTTCTTATGTATATTATTTTGAAAACTATGTAAACAAAGAACAGTTAGCCGTTTTTATTCAGCCAATATTAGATTTTCTAACTACGATTGGGCTAAATCATTTTGGTAATGATCCAGTTTCTGCGGGCTTCGGTTTATTCAATGCGGGAGGAATTATCTTTATGATTGTCGGTATTACATTATCTAAGAACTTGGCAGACAAATATGGAAAACGAAATGTTTTTGGAGTGTTTTTATTCATTTCGACTTTATTCATTATTGCTTTCTATTTCTTTCCGCCAGCTTCAATTGGATTGATGTTTTTTTCTCAAATCTTACACGGATTTTTCTACGGAATCACAATACCAATTCTTTGGGCTATGATTGCCGATGTTGCCGATTATTCAGAATGGCTGAATAACCGTCGTGCAACGGCCATTATTTTCTCTGCAATGATGGTCGGATTGAAAACAGGATTAAGTGTTGGTGGCGCTTTAACAACCTTGTTTTTAGGCTATTTCCATTACGTTCCAAATGCTTCTCAACAATCAGAAACAGCTATAAACGGAATCAAATTACTAGTGAGTATTTTCCCTGCAATCCCTTTTTTAATTGGAGCTGGATTGCTGTTTTTCTATAAAATCAATAAAGAAATGGAAGTGCAAATCGAAACAGAACTTAAAGAACGAAGAACTTAATTATTTAAACAAAATATCACTATGCCTGAAGATAGCATTGAACACATTAATTTTGAGGAAATTAATGAACTGGCGATTTCAAAGCCTTTAGTATCACACATTTATACAGCCGATCCTTCGGCGCATGTATTTAATGGTAAAATTTATATTTATCCTTCACACGACATCGATGCTGGAATTCCATTTAATGACAATGGAGATCATTTTGGGATGGAAGATTATCACGTTTTTTCGATGGAAGATATTTCATCAGAAGCGGTTGATAATGGCGTAGCGTTACACGTAGACGATGTTGCTTGGGCGGAAAAACAAATGTGGGCGCCAGATGCAGCCCACAAAAACGGAAAGTATTATTTGTATTTTCCTGCCAAACGCGCTAACGGAATTTTCCAGATTGGAGTGGCTATTTCAGATTCGCCTGTTGGACCTTTTATTCCTGAAAAAGAGGCTATAAAAGGAAGCTATAGTATTGATCCAGCAGTTTTTGAAGACGAGGATGGCAAACATTATATCTATTTTGGAGGAATTTGGGGCGGACAGCTTCAGAAATACCGAAATAACAAATACGATCAGAATAATGAAGAACCTTTAGCAAATGAAAAAGAGTTAGGCCCTATTGTAGCTAGACTTCGAGAAGATATGTTGGAATTTGACGAAGAGCCAAAAGAGATTTTAATTCTGGATGAAAATGGAGAAGTTATAAAAGCAGGCGATAACGATCGTCGTTTTTTTGAAGCTTCTTGGGTTCATAAATATAACGGAAAATATTATTTCTCTTATTCGACAGGAGATACACATTTTATATGTTATGGAATTGGCGATAATCCTTATGGGCCTTTTACATATCAAGGAAGAATTTTGAATCCAGTTGTGGGTTGGACATCACATCATTCGATTTGCGAAGTAGAAGGCGAATGGTATTTGTTTTACCACGATTCTAGTTTGTCAAAAGGAGTAACACATTTGCGAAGCATGAAAGTAACCAAAATCGATTATTTAGAAGATGGTTCGATTATCACAATAGATCCTTACGGAATAAGAAGATTAATAGATTAGTTTTTCTGTGTAAAAAAATTTGAAAAAAAATACAATCGGTTGTGTTGTTTTTGAGTTTTATAATGATGTGTTATATGTCGCCCCACTGGAGCTTTTAATAGGTGAGGATTTTAATTTTATATAAATATTACGCTCTTCCAGAGCTATGATAGAAAAAAATACTATAGATATTTCATCTAGTTTGTCATTTCGACGGAGGAGAAATCTCCACAAGAAACTCGACAAAGATGGGAGTCTTATTTGGAGTTACTCGCGAAGTCCCAGAGGGACGAAATATTTATAGAATTTTTAGAACGCCCAATTGTAAAAAGCCTCAGCGGGGTGATATATTATTTTGCGATAAATGTGTCGCTCCGCCGGAGTTTTTAATCTATGTGCATTTTAATTTTCTATAAATATTACGCTCTTCCGGAGCTAAAAAAAATAACATAATTCATGTAAAAAATAATTTTTTATAAAAGATTTTTAGCTACTTTAGCATAACAGAACGGAACAGAACGGTATGCTAAAAGAAGAAGAAAAATTTGAATTTATAATAAATCACGAAAGTGATATTCCGAAGTACCAGCAGTTGGTTGACGGAATTACAAATGCTATTGCGGAAAATATTTTGCAAAAGGGAGATTTGCTCCCGTCTGTAAATGTGATTTGCAAAACATATCAGCTTTCAAGAGATACGGTTTTTAAGGCGTATTCAATTTTAAAAGATCAAAAAGTAATCGATTCTGTGCCTAACAAAGGCTATTATGTAGCGGGTGAAACAAGAAAAGTGCTTTTGGTTTTGGATACGTTTAAGGCTTATAAAGAGGTTTTGTATCATTCGGTTGTGAATAATTTGCCTGATAATGTGATTATCGATGTGCAGTTTCACCATTATAATATTGATGTTTTTAAAACGATCATTAATAACGGAATCGGGAAATATTACAAATATGTGGTAATGAATTTTGACCACAAGGATATTCCGCCAGCATTGTCGGCAATCTCAAAAGATAAACTGCTTTTGATTGACTGGAATATTAGAGCAGATAAAGCGAATAATTATGTTTTTCAGGATTTCGGGAAAGCGTTTTATGAGTCTTTAAAAGAAGCAACGAGATCTGTTTAAAAAGTATAAAAAAATACAATTTGTATATCCAGATTTTACAAATCATCCGTGGGAAACGGTAGAATATTTTAAAAAATTCTGTGCCGATTTTGGTTTTGAATATGAAGTGATTACGGATCCAAAAAAGTTCAATATCGAGAAAGGAATTGCATATATCAGTGTAAGCGACCGAATTTTGGGACACTTTTTAGAACAGTGCAAAGAGAAAGATTATGAACCAGGGAAAGACGTTGGATTTTTATCTTATAACGAAACCCCAATGAAAAAGTTTATATACAAAGGAATTTCGGTTGTTTCAACTGATTTTAAAGAACTAGGAACCAAAGCAGCGGCATTTATCACGCATGACGAAGAAACGCAGTGTTATGTGCCAACAAAATTAATAATAAGAGAATCATTATAGTATGTATTATATCGGATATGATATTGGAAGTTCTTCTGTCAAGGCGGCCTTGGTAGAAGCAGAAACGGGCAAAAAAGTAATCGTTCTGAATGAACCGCAGAACGAAATGGAAATCCTTTCGATTCACCCAGACTGGGCAGAGCAAGATCCTGAAATCTGGTGGCAGCACATCTGTACAGCGACTAAAAGAGCGATTAAAGAATCAAATATCGATGCTTCTAAAATTCAGGGAATTGGTATTTCGTACCAAATGCACGGATTGGTGATTGTGGACAATGACGGAAGTGCGCTTCGAAACTCAATTATCTGGTGTGACAGCCGTGCGGTTGAAATTGGAAATAAGGCTTTCGCCGAAATTGGAGAAGAAAAATGCATGTCGCATTTATTGAATTCGCCAGGAAATTTTACTGCTTCAAAGCTAAAATGGGTGAAAGAAAACGAACCTGAAGTTTACAATAAGATCTCTAAATATATGCTTCCGGGAGATTACATCGCTTTGAAATTAACGGGCGAAGTAACGACTACCAAAAATGGTTTGTCTGAAGGAATGCTTTGGGATTATAAAGAAAATAAAGTAGCCGACTGGCTTTTAGAATATTACGGAATTGATACAGTATTAACTCCAAAAATTGTAGAGAATTTTACGAATCAAGGTGTTGTTACTGAAAAAGCTTCACAAGAATCTGGTCTTCCTGCAGGAATTCCGATCGTGTACAGAGCAGGAGATCAGCCAAATAATGCTTTGTCATTAAATGTGCTTCGACCGGGAGAAGTTGCAGCGACAGGTGGTACGTCGGGCGTTTTCTATGCTGTTACAGAAACAAATTCAGGAAAAAGTACTCGTGTAAACAACTTTGTTCATGTAAATTATACGGAATCAAATCCGAGAGTTGGAAAATTACTGAATATCAATGGAGCAGGAATTCAATACCGATGGATGCGAAACAATATCGGAAATGAGTCGTATGAAGAAATGAATGAAAAGGCGTCTCAGATAAATGTTGGCTCACAAGGATTGGTTGTTATTCCGTTTGGAAATGGAGCCGAAAGAATGTTCAATAATAAAAACATTGGATCTCATATTTTAAACTTGAATTTTAATATTCATACCAGCGCACATTTATTCAGAGCATCTTTGGAAGCAATTGCGTTTTCTTTTGTGTACGGAATGGAATGCTTGAAAGATGACAATGCAACGATTAATGTAATTAGAGCCGGAAATGATAATTTATTCCGTTCCGAAATTTTCTCTAATACAGTTGCCACATTAATTGGACATGAAATAGAAATTTACAATACAACCGGAGCAGTAGGAGCAGCAAGAGCAGTAGGCTTGACAGATGGTGACTTTGAAAAATTTGGTTCAGGAATTACAACAAACGATCACGTAATGACTTTTTTGCCTCTAAAAAATAAAGAGGAATACGAAGCGACTTATAAAAAATGGAAACAAGAATTAGAATTAATATTAACAAATAAATAAAAGAATCAAATGATAGTTTTAGGAGATAAAGAATACTACAAAGGTATTGGCCAAATTAAATTTGAAGGAAAAGAGTCTGACAATCCTTTGGCATTTAAATATTACAATCCAGACCAAGTTGTGGCTGGGAAAACAATGCGTGAGCACTTTAAATTTGCTATCGCTTATTGGCATACATTCTGCGGACAAGGTAGCGATCCATTCGGACCAGGAACGCAAGCAATTTGCTTGGGATGCTTCATCAGATCCGTATCAGGCGACTAAAGATAAGGCAGATGCTGCTTTTGAATTCATTAGCAAAATGGGATTCGATTATTTCTGTTTCCACGATTACGATTTGATTAACGAAGGGCCAACTTTCGCAGAATCAGAAAAACGTTTGGCATTCATTACAGATTACTTAAAACAGAAAAAAGCAGACTCTGGAATTAAATTGCTTTGGGGAACTTCAAACTGTTTCTCAAACCCAAGATTCATGAACGGTGCGGCTACAAATCCTGATTTTAATGTAGTAGCAAGAGCTGGTGGACAAGTAAAATTGGCTTTGGATGCTACAATCGCTTTAGGAGGAGAAAACTATGTATTCTGGGGAGGTAGAGAAGGTTATATGTCTTTACTTAACACAGATATGGGAAGAGAATTAGACCATATGGCGCAATTCTTAGCAATGTCTAGAGATTACGCAAGAGCTCAAGGTTTCAAAGGAACTTTCTTCATCGAACCAAAACCAATGGAGCCATCTAAACACCAATACGATTTTGACTCAGCAACTGCAATTGGATTCTTAAAAAATTATGGTTTAGATAAAGATTTCAAAATCAATATCGAGGTAAACCACGCTACTTTAGCGCAACATACTTTCCAACACGAATTAGAAGTGGTCGCAAAAGCTGGAATGTTAGGAAGTATCGATGCTAACAGAGGTGATTACCAAAACGGATGGGATACAGATCAGTTCCCGAATAACATCCAAGAAACTACTGAAGCAATGTTAGTTTTCTTAAAAGCTGGCGGATTACAAGGTGGTGGAGTTAACTTTGATGCTAAAATTAGAAGAAACTCTACAGACTTAGAAGATGTTTTCTTAGCGCACATTGGTGGAGCTGATACTTTTGCAAGAGCTTTACTGACTGCTGATAAAATCATTTCTTCTTCTCCATACGAAAAATTAAGAAAAGAAAGATACAGCTCTTTTGATTCTGGAAAAGGTAAAGATTTTGCTGACGGTAAATTAGGTTTAAAAGATCTTTATACTATCGCTCACGAAAATGGAGAATTAAATCTTCAAAGCGGTAAACAAGAATTGTTTGAAAATATCATTAATCAATATATTTAATTGATTTAGATTTTAAATATTCAACCTAACAGCCCCGATGCATCGGGACTGTTAGGTTTCTCCAAAATATTTAGTGAGAAAAAAATCTAGAAAAAGTTTTAATTTTTAAACATGATAGTTGTAAAACGTTAAAATGTCTAAAAATGTTTTTTTAGATAAAAACTTCGAAAATGTGTATTAAGATTATGGCTTTTTTACATTAAGATTCAAGAAAAACAGATTGAAGGTTTAGTTACTGTTTTTTGAAAATTGAAATGAATAAAAAGTCAGTTTGATAAAATAATAAGTGAGTTTTTTTTATTGAAGGTTTTTTGAAGAGCAGAATCAATCGAAATGCACATTTTTCACTCACTAAAATTTCGACACACTGCAGTGCGTCTCTACTAAATTTATCTACACAAAGAAAAAAACGTACAGTTTTGTCATTTCGACGAAGGAGAAATCTCCGTAAGTAGCTCCACAAAGTAAATAACTAATCTTTGTCGAGTTTCTCGCGAAGATTTGCTTTGCCTGTTCGCTATCGCTCGGGTCTCCTTCGTCGAAATGACACACTATGCGATTCATTCGATGATAAAGAATTATTTATAACAACTAATAAACCAAAAAACTTATGAAATTTTTTATTGACACTGCTAATCTTCAAGATATTGAAGAAGCGCAGGCTTTAGGCGTTTTAGATGGTGTAACTACCAATCCGTCTTTAATGGCAAAAGAAGGAATTACAGGAAAAGAAAATATCCTGAAACATTATCTTGACATTTGTAATATCGTTGATGGCGATGTTTCTGCTGAGGTAATCTCAACCGACTTTGAAGGAATGGTAAGAGAAGGCGAGGAATTGGCCGCTTTACATCCTCAGATCGTAGTGAAATTGCCTATGATTGGTGATGGTGTAAAAGCCTGTAAATATTTTTCTTCAAAAGAAATTCGTACCAATGTAACTTTGGTATTTTCTGCTGGACAAGCCTTATTGGCGGCAAAAGCAGGAGCGACTTACGTTTCTCCATTTTTAGGACGTTTAGATGATGTTTCAACAGACGGAATGCATCTGATTTCGGAAATTAGAGAAATCTATGATAACTATAATTATCAAACTCAAATATTATCGGCTTCTGTGAGACACACGATGCATATTATCAATTGTGCAAAAATTGGTTCCGATGTAATGACAGGACCCCTTTCTGCGATTAAAGGATTGTTGAAACATCCGTTAACAGATATTGGTCTGAAACAATTTGTTGAAGATGCTAAAAAGATGAACTTATAATATTTTTGTTTTTCATTTTTTATAGTTTTTAAACTCCCTTCTAGTTATTTAGAAGGGAGTTTTTTTATAAAATAAAAGCAACCGATTGTTTCTTTCTTAAGTTTTGTAAGAAATATACATTATAGGGTCTAGTGTATTGGTTTTCAGTATTTAATATTTCTTAAGTCCCGTTTTATAAGGGATTGACAAAAATTTATTTTATGACGAATTTTACGACGGTTACTACATCGTTTTAGTACTTGCTTAAAAAAATAAGAATTTAACATTTTATGTTTTTTTTAAGATTTTGAATTAAACGATTTATTATCTCTAACGTTTTCGTTATATCAAATACTGTTTTTGATGATTGTTTAATATTTTTTAAATTTTACTGCGTATAATTCTTTTTTTAATGATATTTTTTTCAAATTGAGAATAAAAATTAACGCAACCGATTGTGTGTTATTGTTTTTTGCATATATTTGTTTTGACTATAAGTTGTTATTCGCTTGAAATGTTAAAAATTGAAAGTAATACTATAGTCGCCAAATAGAAACTAACTAAACCAACTATTAACTCATTAAACCAATTATTTATGACTAACTTTTTAATTACTAAAAGCAGATCTAAATACTTTAAGAATTTGGGGTTCTTAATCCTGATGATAGTATTTTCTGCTTCGGTAAATGCACAAATTACTGTTACAGGTACTGTAACTGATGGTGCCGGACCAATACCGGGTGTCAATATTATTGTAAAGGGAACTAAAACAAGTACAGTATCGAATTTTGACGGAACTTATACGCTCCAATCTATTCCTACTAATAGTATTTTAGTTTTCAGCTTTATCGGATATAAACCGCACGAAGTAGCGGTGAACAATAAAACTAAAATTGATGCCGTACTAGAAGAAAATTTAAATGACTTGAAAGAAGTTGTTGTTATTGGATACGGAACTGCAAAAAGAGCAGATTTAACAGGAGCTATTTCTTCTATATCTAGTGCGGCAGTAACACAATCTGTTTCTACAACTATAGATCAGGTATTACAAGGACGAGCTGCTGGGGTGCAGATTCAGCAGAATAGTGGTACACCAGGCGGAAGTTCTTCGGTGCGTATTCGTGGTATAAGTTCTATTACAGGTTCTAATGAGCCAATTTATGTAATTGATGGTGTCATTATAGATGGTAATTCTGGTTCATTAAATACAAATCCGCTTTCAGGAATTAACCCGCAAGATATCGCTTCGATCGATATTTTGAAAGATGCTTCTGCAACTGCTATTTATGGATCTCGAGCTGCAAATGGAGTAATTATGGTGACAACTAAAACAGGTAGAAAAGGAGATTTGACTTTAAATTTTGACAGTTATGTAGGATGGCAAGCAAATGCCTAAAGAATTGCAAGTGCTAAATTTGCGAGAATATGGAACGCTTAAAAACACAAGAGCAGATTTAGGAATCGTACAAAGAGACCCTTATTTTATTCGTCCTGATTTATTAGGAGAAGGAACAAATTGGCAAGACGAATTATTTCAAACAGGTTTAATCCAGAGTTATAATTTATCTGCTTCAGGCGGATCTGATACTACCACTTATGCATTAGGAATGTCTTATTTTGATCAGGAAGGAACAATAATCGGATCTTCATTTGATCGTATGACGATTCGAGCTGTAGTCGATTCTCAAGTAAAAAAATGGATGAAGGTTGGAGTGAATTTAAATACCTACAAAACCAATCAGGTAACAACAGTTAATGATGATTCTGTGATTTTAACGGCACTAAAACAAACTCCAAACGTAGCGTCTCGTAATGCTGATGGAACTTTTGATGGACCAGATACAACTGAATTCGTTCAAACCAACCCACTCGGAATTGCAATGCTTAAAGATAATCACGGAAAAGATTACGGAATTAGAGGGAATGTGTATGCAGAAATTGGTTTTACAAAAGATTTAAAACTTAAAACACAATATTCTATAGATTATGGTTTTGGAAATAGATATACTTTTAATCCATCTTATACTTTTGGAGCATTATCAAACGAAGTAAGAGAAGGATCAAGAACAAAATCTACTAGCGAAAACTGGATTTGGACAAATACATTGACTTATAATAAAGTATTCGGAAAAAGTAATGTTAATGCGATGTTGGCTCAAGAGCTTCAAGAGCAAAACTGGGAAAATCTATACGGTTACCGTTCAGGCTATTTAACAAACGGAGCAACAGATTTAAATGCAGGTGACCCAACAACAGCAAGAAACTCAAATGCAAGTTCTACAAAATCGCTTAGTTCTTATTTTGCAAGAGCAACTTATACATTTGATGATAGATATATTCTAACAGGAACAATTAGAAGAGACGGATCTTCACAATTTGCTGAAGGCAACAAATGGGATTGGTTTCCATCTGCTGCATTAGCTTGGAAAGTTTCAAATGAATCATTTTTGAAAGAAAACCAGACAATTAGCAACCTAAAATTACGTGCTGGATGGGGAGTAACAGGTAACTCAAGCGTACCAAATAATGCTTACACTTCTGTTTACGGTACTTCTGCTACAAATTGGGGAAGCGGACAAATTGCAACTAATACAGCAAATCCAGACCTTAAATGGGAAAAATCAAACCAGACTAATATTGGTTTAGACATCGGACTTCTAGACAATAGAATTGAAATCACAGCAGATGCTTATTACAAGAAAACAGACGATTTATTATTAAGATTATCACTTCCTGCTTATGTAGGAACAACAGGGCAAGGAGCTACAACGCCACCTTTTGCTAATATTGGATCTCTTGAAAATAAAGGTTTTGAGTTCACTATTAACACGATTAACATGCAGAGAAAAGATTTTCTTTGGAAATCAAATTTCAATATTTCAGTGAATAGATCTAAAGTATTGAAACTGAATTCAGAATCTGGTGTTTACGATCAGACCTTACAACAAGGTTCAGACGTAACGGTTGTTACTCGTACTGCTGTTGGACAGCCATTAGGACAATTTTATGGCTATAAAGTAATCGGACGTTTTGAAAAAGCAACAGATTTCTATTATAAAGATGCCAACGGAGTAGTAAAACCAACAGCATTGCCTGAAGGAATGGCAATTGGTGAAAATGGTGTTTGGATTGGAGATTATATGTTTGAAGATGCGAATAAAGATGGTGTAATCAACGAAAAAGATGCTGGTTATATTGGTAATCCTAATCCAGATTTTACATTCGGACTTAATAATAGTTTTTCTTTCTTAGGATTTGATGTAAGCATTTTATTTACCGGTTCTTACGGAAATGAAGTTCTAAATTACCAAAGAAGATGGTTAGAAAACCCTCGTGAGAATACCAACTTATTAAAAACTGCTTTAGGATATGCACAATTAGAACTAATCGATCCGAACGGACCAAATGATTATCGTAACGTTCAGATTGTAGGTGGAGATCCTTACATGACTAGAATTGCGACTTCTTCGGCTTCTTCGGCATCTAATTATCGTTTAAGCAACAGATTTGTAGAAGATGGATCTTATGTAAGACTTAAAAACATTTCAATATCGTATAATCTTCCTAAAGACTTATACTCTAAGTACGGAATTTCAAATGTAAAAGTGACCTCAAACATGCAGAATGTTTTAACCTTTACGAAGTATAAAGGATACGATCCAGAAGTTGGAGCAATAAACCAAAATCAGCTTTTAAATGGTGTAGATAACGGACGTTATCCTTCACCAACAATCACTACACTTGGATTAACTGTTAATTTCTAAAAAACGCACAATGAAAACAAAGAAAATATTTTATACGGCTTTAATTATTGCATTGCCATTTGTTTGGACGAGTTGCGGCGACATTTTAGATGTTGAACCGAATGATGTAATTACAAAAGAGAATTTTTATAAAAGCGAGTCTGATTTTCAGGCAGCAACAGGACCATTGTACAACAAAGTATGGTTCGATTTTAATGATAAATTTTATTACGGATTAGGAGACGGACGTGCTGCAAACATGTATGCGCCTTTCTCAGATTACGTTTATCCGTTTACAGATTTAACAGAAACAGGATTAACAGGACCTTTGGTTTCGGCTTGGGCATCATTGTATAATGTAGTGCAACAGTCTAATAACGTGATCATCGGGATTTCTGGAAGCCCGTTGAGTGATGCAGTTAAGGATAGATACATTGCCGAAGCTCGTTTTATGAGAGGAACGGCTTATTGGTATTTGGCTTCATTATGGGGAGATGTAATCATTTCTACAAATCCAAGCGAATTGGTAAAAAATCCAATTGTGAATAAAAATCCAATGAAAGATGTTTATGAATTCGCTATACGTGATTTAGAATTTGCGGCAAAATATCTTCCTGAAACTGCTGGTCAATCTGGACGTTTAACAAGATATAGCGCATTCGGAATGCTATCTCGCGTTTACTTGTCATTTTCGGGAGTAAGCGACAACCCAAACAGCGGAACCCGCAACCAAGAATATCTTGATTTGGCTAAAAAAGTCGCAGAAAAAGTAATGAGTTCTGGGCCATATAGTTTAATGGCAAATTATGAAGATTTATTCATGATTGATAATAATAATAATTCAGAATCAATGTTTGCACTGCAATGGGTTCCAAACGGAGATTACGGAGTAAACAATACGCAAGCAAGCTTATTTTGCTTTAGGTTCTGATATTACAGGAGACGATGCTGCTTGGGGATACTGGACAAGAGCTTCTTATAATGTTTTACAAGAATATGAGTCAAAAGATCTTCGCCGTAGAGCAACTTTTATGGGAGATGGCGATCATTATGCTGAAATTAATAAAGCAAATGGCGGTTATACTGTAGATCACACTGCAGATTTCCTAACGGTTAAAAAAGGTGTCGTAGGTTCTACAAAAGATAATTCTAAAATTACCCGTATGAATTCTGCTTTAAACACTTATATGTTACGTCTTGCAGAAGTTTATTTGAATTACGCAGAAGCAGCTTTAGGAAACAATGCTTCAACAGCAGATGCAACAGCCATTTCAGTCGTAAATAGACTTCGTGCACGTGCAGGCTTAGACCCAAAAACAACTTTGACTTATGCAGATATTATTCATGAAAGAAGAGTTGAATTATGTATGGAAGGACAATATTGGTACGACTTAGTTCGTAGAGCTTACTACAAACAGCAAGAAGTAATTAACTACGTTACAGGACAAAACAGAGGAACAATAACTCCAATTTTGTACGATACAGCCACAAATACAGTTACGGTTGATGCTTCAAAAGCGACAAGTCCGAGAGCAATTGGTGTAATCGACGCGACCATTTTCACACTTCCTTATCCAGAATCTGAATTAGTTCAGAATCCATTATTGAGAGAAAATCCTGTTCCGTATCAGTTTACAGAAGAGAAAATAAAAGACTTATTCTAGTTTCAGAAATAAAAAACTAAAAGATATAAATATGAAATATATTTTAAATAAAAAGTATTGGGCGCCCATCGCACTCTTTAGCATGATGGTTTTCAGTATGCTGTTTACTTCTTGCGATAATAACGATTCAGAAGGAAGCACAATTACAATTACAAAAGTGTTTTTAGAAGATGTAAATTCATCTGTACCTGATAGAGAAGTTAGTTTTGCTCGTTTAGGACAGCTATTGCGCATTGAAGGTTCTGGATTTGCAGGTTTGAAGAAAGTATATATTAACGGATATTCTACTTATTTCAATGTTGTTTTTGTTTCTAATACCTCAATGTTAGTGAGCATTTCAGCAGATACTCCAATTACAGATGCAGATCCATCAGTAAGAAATACAATTCGTTTTGTAAATGACAATAACGAAGTCACATTTCCTTTTCAAATTCGCGCAGGAAAACCTTCTATTATAAGTATGTCCAATACAATGCCAAATCCAGGAGAAACAATTATTGTTTCAGGAACAGGCTTAACAGAAGTAAGCAAAGTAGTTTTTCCAGGAAATGTTGAAGTAACAACAGGAATCACTTCAGACGAAGAAGGAGAATCTTTTACAGTAGTTGTTCCAAACGGAATTTCAGATTTAGGAGGTTCAATTTACGCAGAAACATCAAATGGAGGTGTTTATTCTCCAAGATATTTTAACTTCAAAAAAGGTATATTATTAGATTTTGACGGACAAGGTTCTCATGGATATTGGGGAACTTCAACAAGTATGATTCAGCCAACAGATATAGAATCGGCAGTTTTAGGAACAGGAAATACATCTCAAGGAAAATACGTACCTCATCGTCCAGCTCGTATCGCTTCTTTTGATGCCGCTAAAAACCGTTGTTCTGAAGTTTGGACAGCAGGAAATGGAGTAGACAATTGGAGAGCACAATTAACCCCATACATTCCAGCAAGTACAGCATTAGACAAAGTAGCATTTCAGTTTGATATCTATGTGCCAGATGTTTGGAGAGAATCAGGCTTCTTAAAAATTTGTATGATCAATAACTTTAATGGCGGAGAATGGGCAGGAGCTTGTTACAATTATGTTCCTTGGATTAAAGATGGTAAAGCAATTGGCGTAAATACAACAGGATGGATCACAGTTACAATTCCGTTAAACAAATTCTATGCATGGTCTAAAGAAGCATTTACTTTCGAAACAGTTTTAGCATATCGTGAAGCGGCAACGTACCAAAACTTTGGAATTTACTTCGAAAATTCTGATGTAAAACTATCTAACGTAACAGGAAATGCAAGCGAAGTAGAATTCCCTTCAAAAGCAACTTCTGTAAAAGTGTACACTGACAACTGGAGAATTGTACCATTAGATACGCCAGTTTACAATGATTTTAACTAACCCAACAACCACAAAATGAAATATAAATATATCATACCAATAATTGCTTCATCACTAATGATTTTGTCATCATGCGATGATAATTTGATGGAGTGGGGAAAAGACCCAGAGCACGGAGAAGTAACAGGAGCTGAACTTCCGCTGGCTTTAGTAGAAAAAATTAGCCGTTACGAACCATTAAAAAACTACTCTGATTTTACTTTAGGAAACGGAATCGGAATAAGTTTATACATGAGCGATGCTGCTTATAGAAAAATCGTAAACGAAAATTTTGACGAAGTAACGCCAGGTTACGAAATGAAGCACGGTGCAATGGTAAACTCTAAAGGAGAAATTAACTTTTCCACCGTAGATGCTTTTATTGCGAGCAACAAAAAGTGCTGGATTAACAGTTTTCGGACACACTTTAGTTTGGCATTCCAATCAAAATGCTAGTTATCTAAACGGTATTATTGCCCCAACAGTAATTCCAGGTTCAAGCGGTACAAATGTCTTGGATCTAACACCTATTAAAAGCGGAACTTTCACAGGATGGGCTAGAAATAACCCAGGAAAAGGCATTACAACAGTTGCCAATGCCGGACTAACAAGCACTTCGTCTGCAATTCAATTAGAATCTAGCGCAAGTTCTTCTGCAGCTTACAATTTGCAATTAACTTCGCCAAATGTGCCAATAGTTGATGGGCATAATTATGAAATTTCATTTTATATAAAATCAGATGTTGCCGGAAAAGGACGCATTTCGTTCAATGGATCATTAGCTAATCAATATCCATATAAAGATTGGTTTAGCACTGGAGGAACGTGGACAGAAGCTTTTGAAACGACTTCTTCTTGGCAAGCAAGTTAAAATTAAATTAGCGCCAGGCGATTTTAAATCAGGAAGCACAAGTTTTCAGTTTAATTTAGATTTAGGATATCTTCCAAATGTAACTTACTTGATTGATGCCAATACACTTGCAGTTGTTGATCTTGATGCGGCTACAGCTGTAACCAATTTGGTGACCAACGGTAATTTTAATTCAGGAATAACCGGATGGGCAAAATACAATGGAGCTACAGATGCCTTGAGTGCGGCATCGGCATCAGAGGCTTACGAAGGAAACGGCGCAATGAAAGTAATCAACGCAACCGATAATTCTGGTGGAGAATGGAAAACGCAAATTCATGCAGATTTTACTTCAACATTAACAGCAGGAAAAAATTACACAATTTCGTATATGATTCGTTCAGAAGCACCAGGTTCTGTACGTTGTTCAACAACAGGAGGGTCAGCTCAATACCAAGGAAATCAGGCAACTTCTACAACTTGGAAATTAATTGAGTGGAAAATAACAGCAGCTGGAACAGAAACAGGTTTCAATTTTGATTTAGGATTACTTGCTGGTACCTATTATATTGATAATGTTACAGTAACAGACGGATCATCTGCTGGTGGCGGTGCAACAGCTCCAGTGACAATTGAAAAAACAGATGCTGAGAAAACTAAAATTATTGGAGATGCTATGACAGATTGGATTTCTAAAATGATGACACATTACAAAACAAGCGTTTTTGCTTGGGATGTTGTAAACGAACCAATGAAAGAAGATGGAACGCTAAGAAACGGAACAGAAGGCGATACAGCCGCAGATTATTTCTCATGGATTAAATATCTAGGAAAAGATTACGCTGTAACAGCTTTCAAACTAGCACGTCAATACGGAAATGAAACAGATAAACTTTTCATTAACGATTACAACCTAGAATCTAGATTAGACAAATGTGACGGATTAATCGAATATGTAAAATACATTGAAGGCAAAGGCGCTAGAATTGACGGAATTGGAACACAAATGCATATTGATTTAAATACAGATAAAGACAAAATTGCTCAAATGTTCCAAAAATTGGCGACTACAGGAAAATTGATTAAAATTTCTGAATTAGATATCAGATTAGGAACTGCTACGCCAACAGTTGCACAGCAAGCCTCTCAGTCAGAAATGTACCAGTATGTTATTGATATGTACAAAAAATACATTCCCGCAGGTCAGCAATACGGAATCACAATTTGGGGAGTATCCGATAATTCAAAAGAACATGAATACTGGCTTCCAAACGAGTCTCCAAATCTTTGGGATGCAAATTATGTTCGTAAACATGCATATAAAGGCACAGCAGACGGTCTTGCCGGAAAAGATGTGAGTTTAGGTTTCTCAGGAGAATTACAAAAACCTTAAATATTTAATTAGTAATATATCCATAGTGCAAGTCTGAAAAGGTCTGCACTATGGATTGTTTATTTTCTTAACTTTTATCGCTCAAGATTTATCAGAGCAAAAAAACAAATCAAAATGGCTTTCAATCGTAAAACAAATCGAGTAAGAGTTTTTACAAAAGGCAAATTGTTTCTCATTGCATTCTTGACAATACAATTTGGTTTTAGTCAAAACATACCACATCTTCAAAAAACAGGAAACAAAACACAATTAATTGTAAACCAAAAACCATTCTTAATACGAGGCGGAGAATTAGGAAATTCCTCTGCAACAAGTATGGAAAGCATGGAACCCATTTGGTCTAAATTGACAGATATGAACCTCAACACGGTTTTAACACCTATTTATTGGGAATTGATAGAACCGCAAGAAGGTAAATTTGATTTTCAGTTAGTAGATGACTTAATTCGTCGTGCAAGAAAAGAAAACTTAAAACTCGTTTTCCTTTGGTTCGGATCATGGAAAAACAGTATGTCAAGCCATGCTCCAGAATGGATAAAACTTAACCAGAAAAAATATCCAAGAGTTAAAGACGATAAAAATAAAAGCCATGAAATTTTGACGCCTTTCAGCGAAAATAATCTTCAAGCCGATTTGAATGCTTTTAAAAAACTGATGGCGCATATTAAAGATTTCGATCAAAAAGACCAAACCGTAATCATGATTCAGGTTGAAAACGAAATCGGAATGCTGCCAACAGCTCGTGATTATCATGCTTTAGCGAATGCTGCATTTCAGAAACCAGTTCCAGATGAATTGATCAAATATTTAGAAAAAAACAAGCAAAAACTAGTTCCAGAATTTTTAGAAATCTGGAAGAAAAACGGATTCAAAACCAAAGGAAACTGGGAAGAAGTTTTTGGAAAAGGACTGCATACAGACGAAATTTTCATGGCTTGGTATTTTTCTAAATTTACCAATATCGTTGCCAAAGCAGGAAAAGATGCTTATCCAATTCCGATGTTTGTTAACGCTGCCCTAAATGCGCCAGAAAAAAAGCCAGGACAATATCCAAGTGCAGGACCATTGCCTCATATTATGGACGTTTGGAAAGCCGCTGGAAATTCAATAGATTTTTTAGCGCCAGATTTCTACAATCCGTCATTCAAACAATGGAACGATTTGTTTACACGTCAAGGAGATCCACTTTTTATTCCAGAACATCGTTTTGATGAAACAGCTCCATTTAAAGGATTATATGCTATCGGACATTATGAAGCAATGGGATTTTCTCCATTTTCAATAGAATCTGTAGCCGATGCAAAAAAAGAACCTCTAGGTAAAATCTACGATTTGGTGCAACAATTAACTCCGACAATTGAAAAATACAAAGGACAAGGAAAAATCGATGGTGTTTTATTAGACAAAGAAAATAATACACAAATCATAAAAATGGGTGATTACGAATTCACTTTTAAACATGATTATACCTTAAATTGGTCTGATGGAGCAAAAGCTGAAACATGGCCAATGTCAAGCGCTATTATTATAGAAATCGCTAAAGATGAATTTTATATTTCAGGTTCAGGAATTGTGGTAACTTTTAAACCGTTAAAGGAAAATGTAAATGCTGGAATTCTAAAAACAGATTTTGGTAAATTCGAAAATGAAGTTTGGAGAACCATAAGACATTTCAACGGAGATCAAACGCATCAAGGAAGACATTTAAGAATCTCAGTTGGAGATTACGAAATTCAAAAAATAAAATTATATAGTTACGAATAGGTTTTTTTCGCCGCGAATTTCACGAATTTCCACTAATTATATTAGCCACAGATTAAAAGGATTAAAAGGATTTTTTTTAAATTAATCTATGTTAATCTTTTTAATCTGTGGCAAAAAAAAGATATCAAATGAAAAGCAAAATAACATTACTAGCAGTCCTTTTAAGTTTTGCGATTAATGCGCAAATAAAACTTCCGCGATTGATAAGTGACGGAATGATATTGCAGCGCGATACAAAAGTCAATATTTGGGGCTGGGCGTCGCCAAACGAAAAAGTCGAACTCGAATTTAATCGTAAAACATACAAAGCCACAACAGCTCAAGACGGAAAATGGACCATTCAGATTCCTTCTCAAAAAGCAGGCGGACCTTACGAAATGACTTTAAAAGCGTCCAACACAATTGTCTTGAAAAACATTCTTTTTGGAGATGTTTGGCTGTGCTCTGGACAATCGAACATGGAACTTCCAATGGATCGTTTGAAAGACAAATACAAAGAAGAAATTGCAAAATCTGCCAATACTAATATTCGTCAGTTTTTAGTTCCCGATGAATATTATTTCGAAAAAGAAAGAAACGATTTTTCATCTGGTTCTTGGATTGAAGCAAATCCAATTAATGTTTTACAGTTTACAGGAGTTGGATATTTCTTTGCTTCAGAAATATAC
Organism: Flavobacterium ginsengisoli; assembly: GCF_029625315.1. Lineage (NCBI taxonomy): Bacteria > Pseudomonadati > Bacteroidota > Flavobacteriia > Flavobacteriales > Flavobacteriaceae > Flavobacterium > Flavobacterium ginsengisoli. The sequence continues at coordinate 2,329,728 of NZ_CP121110.1, read as the reverse complement.
GAAAAGTATAAAATTCCAATTGGATTAATCAATAGCGCTTTGGGTGGTTCTCCTGCCGAATCATGGATTAGCGAAGAAGGCATTAAAAAGTTTCCCGAATATTATCAAGAATATTTAAAATTCAAAGACGGAAAACTCGAAAAACAAATAGATGAAAACGATCGTAAAGTCAGTTCAGAATGGTACAAATTATTAAACAATACCGATATTGGTGTTAAAAATAAATGGGCAAATTCTGCAGAGACTTCAGATTGGAACGAAATGCAAATTCGGGTTATTGGGCTGACGGAGAACTCGGAAAAACAAACGGTTCAGTTTGGTTTAAGAAAGAGTTTATACTAGAAAAAGCAAATGAAAATCAGGCAAAATTAATTTTAGGGCGAATTGTAGATGCCGATTCCGTTTTTGTAAACGGGCGTTTCGTTGGAACAACTTCGTACCAATATCCGCCAAGAATTTATTCTTTTAATGCTCGCTATTTTAAAAGAAGGAAAAAATGAAATTACAGTTCGAATCATCAATAATTCAGGAAAAGGAGGTTTTGTAACCGATAAACCATATAAGCTAATTGTTGGAGATAAAACTATTGATTTAAAGGGAACTTGGAAATACAAATTAGGCTCAAAAATGGAACCGCTTCCTGGACAGACTTTCGTTCGCTGGAAACCTGTTGGGCTTTACAATGCGATGATTGCACCTTTGAAAAATTACCCAATAAAAGGCGTTTTATGGTATCAAGGAGAAGCTAATACCAAAAAGTCTTTGGAATATGGAGCTTTAATGGAAACCTTAATTGAAAATTGGCGTACGCAATTGAAACAGGAAAAATTGCCATTTTTATTGGTGCAGCTTCCAAATTTTATGGAGTCAAAAACAGAACCAACAGAAAGCAGTTGGGCTACCTTAAGACAACAGCAATTAAATACGCTAAAAGTTCCAAATACAGGATTGGCCATAACAATAGATTTAGGCGAATGGAACGATATTCATCCTTTAGACAAATATGATGTTGGAAAAAGATTGTCATTGCAAGCTAGAAAATTGGTTTATGGAGAAAAAAACTTAACTGCCTCAGGTCCGATTTTTCAATCTATGAAGCAAAATGGGAATAAACTGATTTTAAGCTTCTCAGATATTGGAACAGGTTTTATGATTAAAAAAGGAAACGATTTAAAAGAATTTGCCATTTCAGGAACAGACGGAAAGTTTGTTTGGGCAAAAGCAATTTTCGAAGGTGATAAAATCGTAGTTTGGAATGACTCGGTTGCAAATCCTGTAAAAGTTCGTTATGCTTGGGCAGATAATCCTTCTGAAGCTAATTTATACAATAAAGAAGACTTGCCAGCTTCGCCTTTTGAAGCAGAGTTGAAATAAACTATAGATACGAGAACTTTGTCAAAGTTTTAAACTTTGACAAAGTTTGCCGTAAACAATTTTTTCTCAGGACAAATTCCGGAGGAATGAAATATTTATAGATTAATTGATCCACAGTTGGCAAAAGCTCCAGAGGAGCGACATAATTATTTCTATAAATATTTCGTCCCGCTGGGACTTGCGGTAAAATACTGATGTTTAAAAATTATTTCAAATTTTCTACTAGCATTTTCAAAAACGCCGTCACCGCTTTTTTCTCATATACTTCTTTCAAAGAAATAAGCATCGCAGTTCGTGTCATATTTTTGCCTTGTATAGGAATTGCGTACAAATCTTTCTCGTCTTCAATAGTGGTTTTGGTCAAAATAGTATGCCATTTTCCCGTTTTAATCAGTTCGAGCAAAGTGGGAATATCATTTATTTCAATCGTAACTTTTGGGTGTAAACTACTTTTTTCAAAAGCTTTATTGATAAATTGTGTGGTACTGAAACCACTCGACGGAAGCGCAAGCGGCAAGGAACTTACCTCATCTAGAGAAATACTTTTTTTATAGGTCAAAGGCGTCTCTGATGCTGTAACCAAAGCCATTGGCGATGTAAACAATTCCAGATATTTAAAATGTGCTTCAGAAGCAATTTCTTCAAAAGTCAGAATAACATCAAGCTGAAAATGATTTAGTTTTTGAATGAGTTCTTGCGAAGTTCCAAAGATAATTTCGAATTGTATTTTTGGATATTCAGAACTAAATAAAATCAGTGCTTTTGTAACCACATGACGTAGCGCATACGTTACGCCAATTGCCACTTTTCCAGTTTCGAGTTTATTTAAATCTTTTAATAATTCCAATCCGTCAGAAGCTTTATTGACCGATTGTTGTGCGTAAACGGCAAACAAATCTCCAGCTTCTGTCAAAGTTATTCGCTTTCCGATTCGGTTAAAAAGAGGAACCTGCAATTCATCTTCCAACTGTTTTATTTGTTGCGATAATGTACTTTGACTGATGAAAAGTGCCGAAGCAGCTTCAGTAAAATTCAGTAATTCTTTTGCTTTCAGAAAATATTTAAGCTGACGAAGTTCCATTTCTAAATCGGTTTTATCGATTGATTTTATCGAAAAATAAGGTTTTACAAATATAGAAATTCTTAAGAACTTTGTCATGTTGCAAAATTAAAGCAGAAACAAAATGGAAATTATAGCATTACAAGAAGGAAATTATGTTGCCAATTCTAAAAAAGAATTTAAACTTTTGTCAGACGAATCAAACGATCCAGGTTTAAAAATGGCCATTCAGCCTTTTGTTGTTATCACCGATAATGATGTTATTTTATTAGATTTCGGATTAGGATTTGTAAATAATGGCATTCCTTTTATTTATGAAATTTTACGAAAAAACAATATCGAACCTCAACAGATAACAAAAGTTTTGGTTTCGCATTTGCATAAAGATCATATTGAAGGAATTGGTTATTTTGAAAACGGAAATCTGATTCAAAATTTTCCAAATGCAACGATTTATATTCAAAAACGCGAAATAGATTTTGCTTTAGAACAAATCAATAATCCGTCTTACGTTCCTGAAATATTGAATCAGCTCGAAAAACTTCCAAATGTGGAATTATTAAATGCTGACAGCGGACAAATTACCGACGAAATTTTCTATGAAGTTTCGGCTGGGCATACCCAATTTCATCAAGTTTTTTGGATCAAAGCCGATGACGAAATTGTTTTTTATGGAGCCGACGATTTACCGCAAAAAATATATTGGTCAATGCATGTTGCCTATAAAACTGATTTTGACGGAAAACGCGCTAGAGAATCTCGTAAAAAATGGGAACAGCAAGCAAAAGATGAAAACTGGAAAGTGCTTTTTTATCACGATATGAAAGAGCCAATTCTAGAATTTATCGAAGAAAAAATGAAATACGTATCCTAAAGCTTTGCAATCAATTTCAGCTTTAAAACAATAAAAGGAAAATTCAGATTAAATTATTTAGTCTGAATTTTTTTTTAGCAGAAAATAGAAGAAACAAAACACTTTTTACTTTTTCTTCTAAAGAAGTACGCAGAATTGAGAATGCTTTGGTAATCTGCGCTTCAACCGTTTTGATGGAAACATCCAAATGTTCTGCAATTTCTATATTGGTCAAACCTTCTTTTTTGCTTAAAATAAAAACTTCTTTACATTTTGGCGGTAAGTTTTGAATTTCTTTATTCACAGCATTCAAAACTCTTTGAAAAGATTCCGAATCTTCTTCTTGAACAATTCCGTTTAAGGCATCATAATACGATTTTTCTAAAGAAAATAAAGACTGGTTTTTTCGGTATAAATCGATAAACTCATTATAAACCAGTTTATAAAGAAAGCTTTTTAAAGAATGGTCTACTTTTAATCTTGTACGCTGTTCCCAAACTTTAATAAAAACATTTTGCACAATATCTTCTGCGCTGTAAACATTCTTAACCAAGCTGTTAGCATATACACAAAGTTTATGATGATAAGTGTCGATAAGATACGTGTAAGCGCTTTCATCTCCATTTTGTAGAGACTCAATTAGAATAGTATTATCGCTGTAATCATCCATCTTCATAAAAACAAATATATAAATTAATAGTTTTTGAGGTCAAAAAGTGAATTGAATTTGCTCAAAACGCCCTCTTTTTTGCCTTTCTATTCGAAAATTATTACAAATAAAAAAGGAATAAAAATGCAAATATAAATCTTTTACCTTATAAAATCTATCAAATTAATCGAGTTTTATTGAGAGAAAAGACTTGTGAAAAATAAAAAAATCAGTAAAATGAAAAAAACTTTATCAAATTGTTAGGGTTTTGTTTTTTGGCTTCGTAATAATATTAAAAACGACTAAAATGACAGTAAAAAAGTCAGAGAGACTAATTGTTAAATTTATCACAAATCAAGCTTCTCAAGAAGAGATTGAGCAGCTCACAGAGTGGTTAAAAGAAGAAGAGAATCAAATTGTATTTAAGGATTTTGTGCAAACCAATTATGCAATTGATACTGCTTTGAACACTTTTGATTCGACTGAAGTTAGAAAACAGCTTTCGGAACGAATCAATAAGGAAAATAATGTTTTTTATAAACGAAGATTTCCATCATATTATAAATATGCGACGGTTTTAATTGTGGCTTTGGGAGGATTTTATTTTTATAAAAATTCTAGCTCAGAACAAGTTAAACAAAATGTTATTGTACCGAGAGTTGACGAAATTGTTTTACAATTTGGTAACGGAGCATCTGAAAACATTGATACTTCAGAAGAAAAAAATGTTACGGATAAAGATGGAAATATTATTGGAAAACAAGAGAAAAACAAACTGGTTTATAATAAAGCTTTCGCTAATGGAGAGTTGGTTTACAACACTCTGAAAATCCCGTACGGAAAAAAATTCGATGTACAATTATCAGACGGAACTTTGGTGCATTTAAATTCAGGAACCTCATTTAAATATCCAGTTCAATTTGTCAAAAATAAAAACAGACAAGTGTATTTAACCGGCGAAGCGTATTTTGAAGTTAGCAAAGACAAAAGCCATCCGTTTACGGTAAATGCACAAGAAGTCAATGTTGAGGTTTTAGGAACTAAGTTCAATGTAGACTCATATAGCAATAATAGCAGTACAAATGTTGTATTGGTCGAAGGCAAAGTTTCACTTTATAAAGATCAAAAAACAAGTCAAAATCAGGTTTATTTAACGCCAGGTTATAAAGGATCAACTCAAAAAGGACAAAACGGAATAAATATCGAACAGGTTAATACAGATTATTATACTGATTGGGTAAAAGGGAGTCTGGTTTTTAAAAATGCATCTTTTGATGATATTATCAAAAAGTTAGAACGTCAATATAATGTGACTTTCATCAATAAAAATAAAACACTCGGAAGAGAAATTTTCAATGCCCGTTTTGATAATGAGCCAATTGAAGTGGTCTTGAAATATTTCAGCGACAGTTATGCGATTGATTACAACATTGACCAAGACAAAATAACGATTAAATAGAGAGGGAGAAAAAGAAAAAAGACAAAAAATATAAGAAGCAAGATTGAGAAATCTACAATCAAGAATCTAAAATCTAAAATAAAGAGGCCTATGTAACAAAAATCCAAAATGAAAAGGATCGTTATAAAAAAACCGGAAAATGCGCCAACATTTCCGGTAGAGTATATGCGGTCAGTTAATTAACCAACCAACATTAAAAAACATTTTAAAAGTATGAAAAAACTCTTGAACAGAATCAGGTTTGATAAGCCTTTTTTGAAATTTGATTTGAAAATGAAATTGACCACATTATTTCTGCTAACTGCCTTAACAGTAATGCACGCCGGAACCACTTATTCTCAAAAAAGCAAGATTTCTTTTAATGCCAGCAACATGACCGTTGCCAAAGTAATTGAAAGGCTTGAATATACTACAGATTACAGATTTGTTTACAATGTAAGATCTGTAGATTTAAACAGAGTAATCGACGTAAATGCATACGAAGCTTCAATCGAAGTTATATTAAATAAAATTTTTAATAATACAAGTACCGATTTTAAGGTGTCTGGAAACCATATTGTCTTGACGCCTAGAAAAATCGCTCCCGAAAAAACCGAGGAGAAAAAACCTGTTGCAGATTTTATCGTAAAAGGTAGAGTAACAGATGCAAAAGGAATGCCTTTGGTAGGTGCAGCAGTTGCAGATAATGGTTCTGGAAGAGGTGTAAATACCGATTTTAATGGTGAATATCAAATTATTGCAGTAAGCGGCGAAACTACTTTGGCTTATTCTTATTTAGGATATGTAAGACAAGAAATAAAAGTTGAAGGAAGAAGCGTTATCAATGTTGTTTTAAAAGAAGACGTGCAGGAATTAGAAGGTTTGGTTTTAACGACTGGTTACCAAAATATTTCGGCTGAAAAAATAACAGGTTCTTTCTCCAATTTAAAAGCAAAAGAGTTTCAGGAGCAGCGTTTGAGCAGTATGGATAAAATCTTGGAAGGACGTATTGTTGGATATCAGGATGGTAAAATTCGTGGTACAACAACTATGCGAGGTGTCGTTTATCCTTTGTATGTTATTGACGGATTTCCTGTAGAAAGTACAAAACTAACGCCTTATGCCACTATAGAAGAAAATGTGCCGAATCTGAATTTAGAAGATATTGAAACAATTACAGTTTTAAAAGATGCAGCGGCGGCTTCTATTTATGGTTCTCGTGCAGCAAATGGAGTAGTGGTTATTACAACCAAAAAAGCAAAAGCTGGAAAAACAAATATCTCGTTTTCAAGCAATTTAACCGTTACACCTTATAGAAATTATACCGGAAACCTTACCGATTCTGCTGATATTATTGGTTTAGAAAAAGGTTGGGCGGCTGGAAACCCTAATTTACAAGGTGCAAATGCTGGAACTTATGCGCAATCATTATTAAATAATGCTGCATTTACGAGTTTAGGAATGAATACTTTATTAAATGGTTATGCCGGCAAAATTTCTATGACAGAAATGAATAGCCGTTTGAATACTCTTGGCGCACAAGGATATAAGTATTATGATGATATTGCAAAATATGCAAAACGAGATCAGTATTTTATGCGACACAATCTTAGTTTAGGTAAAGCTACAGAAAATAATACTTTTAATGCATCGATTACTTACAAAGACAATCAGCTTGAAGATCGATATTCTGAAAACCAGTCAGTAGGAATCAATTTGAAAAACTCTACTCAAATTAACAGCTGGCTATCTTTAGATTTAGGAACTTATTTAAACTACGGAACTGGCGATACGCAAAGTTATCTTGCATCATTGCCTGGGTTTAAATTTCAGCCGTACAATCAACTGGTAAATAACGACGGAACTAATTTTGTTTCGACTGCTGCATCTCGCTACAATAATTTTACGCTTCAGTCTATGCAGAATTACGGATTGTATAATATGGATATTACGCCAATGGATGAATTTGGAAGAAATCTGGTTGAAAATAAAAACTTCCTAAACAGAACGTACGCAAAGTTTAACGTTAAATTCAGCAAAGCCTTTACATACAATGCAATGTTCCAATACGAATATGGTTCAGATCGTGCAGAACAGCTTAATGAAAAGGATTCTTATTACGTAAGAAAGAGAGTAAACGAATTGGTTACTATTGTAAACAATAAAGCGGTTTACAATCTTCCTTATGGCGATATTATAAAAGAAACCAATCAGTTTACAAACGCTTATAATTTCCGTCAGCAGTTAAATTTCAATCAGACTTTTAATGAAAAACATGATTTTTCTGCCATTGCAGGTATGGAAATTCGTCATACAAAATTAGAATTTAGCAATAATACACGTTATGGTTATGACTCGCAGACTTTAGGTTTTGCTCCAATAAATCAGGCAGATTTGCTTAAAGTATACGGAGGAGTTTTTGGAGGCTACATGATTCAAGACGATTTTTCATTAGAAAAAGAAATGCTAAACCGTTTTGTATCTGTTTACTCTACAGGCGGATATACGTATGACGGAAGATACACCGTTTCTGGAAGTATACGTATGGATCGTTCTAATCTTTGGGGAACAGACAGTAAATATCAAAATAAACCAACTTGGTCTGCAGGTGCGGGATGGAATATTGATAAAGAATCTTTCTTTAAAGTTTCGTGGGTAGATGCGCTTAAAGTACGTGCTTCTTATGGTATTTTAGGAAATGTTGCTAAAGATACAGCGCCTTATTTAACAGCGTATTACAACTCTAATTCAAATGTTGGAGGAACTCAAGGAACTGTGAGATCGAGACCAAATCCAGAATTATCTTGGGAAAAAACAACAACAACCAACATTGGTTTGGATTTTTCATTATTCAAAAGCAGATTAAACGGAAGCTTAGACCTTTATAACAAAAAAGGAGAAGATTTATTAGCAAGCAGCCAAGGAATTCCAACAGAAGGATGGGGCTATTCTACTTATACCATCAACAACGGAGGAATGACAAATAAAGGAATCGAGGTAACTTTGAGAGGAACAATCGTAAAAACACCTTCATTCTCATGGGATGCTTGCTATTTTGTATGCTAATAATAAAAATAAAGTAGATTTTATAAACGTAAAAGCACCGGTTTATTATTTACAGTTAGATCAAGCACAAGCTTTTCCAAGAGTAGGAACAAGTTTTAACTCAATTTATGGTTACCAATGGGCAGGACTAAGCAGCACAGGATTGCCACAGGTTTATGACGCAAACGGAACAGCTGTAAAATACAATCCGGGTCAGGTCGATGCTATTAAAGATTTTGGCTCAACAGTACCTATTCACAGCGGTTCGTTTCATACTTCTGCCAATTACAAAAACTTCTCGCTTTCGGCACTTTTTGTATATGAGTTAGGCCATAAAATTAAAAATACATTCTTGCCAATGCTCAACAACAACTACAATGGCGCAATGGGTGGTTATGTAACAGATATTACGGTTGTAAACAATCATATTAGAGATCGTTGGCAGCAGCCAGGAGACGAAGCATTTACAAATGTTCCAAGAGTTGTTTATGAGTATGAACCCGATTTCAGTTCAGATTCACAAACTATTTATTCATACGCAGACATTAACATTCTAGACGCTTCAAACATTAGATTAAGCAACGTTTCATTGGCTTACCAAATGCCAAAAGAATTGATGAAGAGAGTAAAATTAGACGGAGTGCGTTTTAATCTAAATGCCGAAAATGTGTTTACTGCAGCAAAAAGCAGAGATGCCAAATTCTTATTGAATGGTTTCCAATCTCCAAGTTTTGTTTTTGGTGTAAATGTTAACTTTTAATTTTTAAAGACTAGACGATGAAAAATATATATAAAAAGGCAGTGTGCCTATTGGCTTTAGGATTGACTTTGGCATCTTGCGAAAATTATTTGGACGATATTCCAAAAGGATCAAAAACACCAACCACTTTGGCAGATTTTGAAGCTTTTTTAAGAGACGAATACACCAACCAAAGAGTAGATGTTTTACCTGCTTTGCACGTATTAAACGACCAGTTTGTAAACGCAGACAACTTTATCGAGCAATAGATTGTATAATGCAAACTATATGTGGGATGAAAATGCAAATCGTATCGAATTGAAACCATCAGATGAAGGAACTTACTATGGAGGCTATCAAGGAATTTCGACTTTTAATTTAATAATCGAAAATGCTTTAACAGCAACAAAAGCAACAGAACAGGAGCAAAGAGTTGTTTGGGCTCAAGCAAAATTGTTGCGTGCCATGAATTATTTTAATCTGGTAAATTTTTACGCAGATACGTATGTGGCTTCAATAGCATCGACAAAATTATCAGTTCCGTTAATTACGAGTGCTAATATTAATGCGCCAAGCAAACAGGTAACCATTCAGGAATTATATGATTTTATTTTAAATGATATTAAAGATGCGCTGCCTTATCTGCCAAAAGTTTCTCAGACGGCGCTGCACCCAAATTTAGGCGCTGGTTATGCTTTCAATGCAAGAGTAAATCTGCAGATGAATAATTATACAGAAGCTTTAAAAAATGCCGATTTAGCATTAGCAGAAAACAATAAATTATACGATTGGATTGGATATTACAATGCCAATAAAGCAGTGATCGATGTTCCGAATTCGTACACTACAACTCCGTCTCCAATGGGATTCAATTATGTAGAAAATTACACATTTCGTCACGGAAGTTCTTCAAATTTAGGAGCAGAATTTGACATTCCAGTAGAACGTGCACAGCGTTTTGAAACGGGCGATGCAAGATTTATTTCTCGATGGAAAATTAGAACAGTAGGTGCTGAGACTTCATATAGAAGAACTTTGACCGGAGCTTTCAATTTTGGAGGAATCACAACAGTAGAAGTATATTTAATAAAAGCAGAATGTCTAGCACGTGCAGGACAAATTGCAGATGCATTAACCGTTTTAAATACCGTTCGTAAAACACGTATTCTTCCAGCTTCTTATCAAGATATTTCAACTACTGATAAAACAACAGCTCTGAATGCCATTTACAGAACGAAAAACAACGAACTAATCATGACGCTTATTCCATATGCAGACGCACGCCGTTTAAATGCAGAAGGAGTTTACAAAGTTAGTTTCACAAAAGTGGTTGGAGGTAAAACATATACACTTTCTTCAGACTCTCATTTATGGACATCTCCGTTCCCGCAAGGAGCAATAAATAATCCAGGAAACGGAACAATAACGCAAAACGTAGACAAATAATAACTGTAAAGCTTCCTGATTAGGAACTCCGAAAAGGAAGCTTTTCTTAAAATATCAATCAAAAATGAATACAATTAAATATAAAATATTAGGATTGTGCATCTGTTTGTTTATGATTTCAAACAATGGTCAGGCACAAAAGAAAAAAACAGCTTCTCCTGCGAGCAACGTCTTATTCTATTGAAGGAAATGTTACAGGGTTAATCGATGGAACAGCTGTAAAATTAATACCAGGGGGAACACATACTTCTGAACTGCCAGTTGCTGAAACAACGCTTAAAGACGGTAAATTTACTTTTTCAGGAAAATTAAATGAGCCACGTTTTTTCTATGTTGTCTTTGGTAAAAACAAAGGAAATATTTCTGTAATGGTCGAAAATGCAAAAATAAAAATATCGGCAGCTGGTACGGTTTCAGATAAAGAAGGAGAGTGGATAACTTTTAAAGATGTAGTTATTACGGGCTCTAAATCACATGATTTTTATGCAAAAGAAATTGTTTATAAAGATCAGCTTGATAAAGACTATAAAGCGTATCACACCAAAGATTCAGATGAATTGAGCAAATTAATCGGTGCGGCAAGACGCGATAAAAATACAAAAGCGGTAGATTCACTTCAGAATCTTCCAGTTTGGAAAAAATTTGAAGCAGATGAAAAAGCATTTTTTACAAATGTCGAAAAAACAACATTGGCTCTTATTGCGAAACATAAAGCAAATTGGTGGGGACCATTTTTTATGATGACTTCATACAGTTATTTTACTCCAGAACAAAAGCCAATTTACGAGCAATTTTCTGATGTGGCAAAGAAAAGCTACTACGGACAGATTTTAGATAAAGATTTGAATCCGAAATCTTTAGTAGGAACAAGCATTGCCAATTTCGGATTAAAAGATAAAGACGGAAAAACATTTAATGCAAAAGATATCGTAACAGGTAAAAAGTATATTTTGGTAGATTTTTGGGCATCTTGGTGCGGTCCATGCCGAAAAGAAATTCCGAATTTAAAAACAGCTTATGCTGAATATTCAAACAAAGGATTTGAAATTTTAAGCGTTTCAATTGATAAAGATGAAAAAGCTTGGCAAAAAGCTCTTGGACAGGAAAATATGCAATGGCACAATCTTCTAGACGACGATAAAGTGAGTAAATCATTTAACGTAAAAGCAATTCCAGCAACCTATTTAGTAGACGGTAAAGGTGTAATTATCGGAGAAAATTTGAGAGGTGCAGAATTAGAAGCTAAGTTGAAAGAACTTATGAAATCGTAATTAAGTCTCAGTTTTCAAACTTTGACAAAGTTGAATTACCTTGAATAAAAATTAAAAAAATAACAAACAAAAAATATCATCATGAAAAGTACAATCTTAAAATCATCGTTTTTGGCATTGGCGCTTACGGCTTTTACTTCTTGCACAAAGAAAGAAGGATATACAATAAACGGGAAAATTGCCGGATTAGATAAAGGAACTGTTTATCTGGAATACGCCGATGAAAAAGGAGATAAAAAAATCATTGATTCGGCTGAGGTAAAAGAAGGTGCATTTTCTTTTGCAGGAAAAACAGGAGAACCTTTATTTCATACCATTAAAATTAAAGGACAGGAATATGGAGCTTATTTTCTTTTAGATAATGAAGATATTACGATTGAAGCCAAAAAAGATTCTGTTTTTAAAGCCAAAGTAACTGGAGCTACTCAAAACGGACTTTACAAATCGTATTACGATAACGAATTCAAAAAAATACAAGCAGTTGCTGGTCCGATTTACAAATTATCTGATTCACTGACACAAGGCGGAAAAGTAAAACTAACTCCAGAACAGCAAACCATGATGGATAAAAAATGGAAAGATCTTGGCGCTTTCGCGGATGATTTGACAGATAAATTCATCAGAAAAAATAAAGACAATTTAGGTGGAGCATTAGTAATTGAAGACCGAATTGTCTCTTACGGAACTCCAGAAAAAGTAAAAGAATATTATGCAGTTTTATCTCCAGAAATTCAAAAATCATTTTACGGAAAAAAATTAAAAGCATCGATTGATCTTAACGAAAAAACAGCAGTTGGCGTTGCAGCTCCTGAATTTTCTCAAACTGATATTAACGGAAAAGTAGTAAAATTATCAGATTACAAAGGTAAATATGTTCTAGTAGATTTTTGGGCAAGCTGGTGTGGTCCATGCCGAAAAAGAAAATCCTAATGTAGTTGTGGCTTACAAAACCTATCACGATAAAGGATTTGATGTTTTGGGAGTTTCTCTAGATGATAAAAAGAAACTTTGGGAAAAAGCAATCGAAAAAGACGGTTTAACCTGGACACATGTTTCTGATTTAAAAGGATGGCAAAATGAAGCGACCGTTTTATACGGAGTAAAAATGGTTCCAACCAACTACTTAATTGGACCCGACGGAAAAATCGTTGCCAAGAATCTTAGAGAAGCTGAATTGCAATCTAAACTAAAAGAAATTTTCAGTAAATCTTAAGCTTTTTAAAAATGCAAGATCAACTTTGTCAAAGTTTTAAACTTTGACAAAGTTACTTCAAGCTAAATATCTCAATCAACAAAAAATGAAAAAACACATCTTTCTGGGCTATTGCTCATTAGCTTTCTGCGCGCTTGTTTCAGCGCAAAGTAAATCGGTTAACTTTAAGAAAATAAAAGAGTTAGGCGGAATTGAAGAATATTTATATCAGCCAAACGGAATGAATGTTTTGCTTTTGCAAGACAATGCTTCGCCAGTTGCAACGGTACAAATTGTATATCGTGTTGGATCTAAACACGAAGTTTTAGGAAACACAGGATCAACGCATCTTTTAGAACATTTAATGTTTAAAGGAACTCCGACTTTCAATAAGAAGAACGGAAACACAATTACAGATGTGCTTCAAAATACGGGAGCACAGTTAAATGCTACAACTTGGTACGACCGAACCAATTATTTTGAAACATTGCCAAGTGATAAAATAGAACTGGCAATTCAAATCGAAGCCGACAGAATGCGTAATTCTTTATTATTAAAAGAAGATAAAGAAGCAGAAATGACGGTGGTTCGTAACGAATTTGAGCGTGGCGAAAATGATCCGAACAGTTTATTGGATAAAGAAATTTGGGCTTCGGCGTATATTGCACATCCATATCATCATTCTACAATTGGGTGGAAATCGGATATTGAAAAAGCTCCGATTGAAGTATTGAAAAATTTCTATAATACCTATTATTGGCCAGATAATGCGACTTTAACCATTATTGGAGATTTCAAAAAAGAGAATGTTTTTGAATTGATCGAAAAATATTTCGGCAAAATTACAAAAGCGCCAAATGCTATGCCACAGCCTTATACAGAAGAACCTCAACAATATGGCGCACGTAAAATTATCGTTAGAAAACCAGGAGAATTAGGCGTTGTAAACAAAGCTTATAAAATTCCTGGAGCTTTGCATGAAGATCTTCCTGCGTTGAATATTTTGGCTCAGATTATTGGTGTTGGGCCATCAGCAATTTTAAACAAAACTTTTGTTGACACTCGTTTAGGAATTTATACTTATGCAAGTGCAACTAATTTTAAAGAAGTTGGACTTTTTACGATTGGTGTTGGTTTTCCGACGACTTCAAAACATGAAGATATCGATACTAAAATTAGTGAAGTCGTGGCTAAAATTCAAAAGGAAGGCGTTACTCAGGATGAAGTAAATAGAGTTGTAGCAAAAATTAGCGCACAGACTATTTTAGCGCGCGATGGTTCTGGCGTAATTGCATCAGCATTAAACGAAGCAATCGCTTCTGGCGACTGGACAGCTTACATTACAGGAGTTGACCGATTGAAAAAAGTAACTCCAGCTGATGTTATGCGTGTGGCAAATAAATATTTGGTTGAAGATCAAAGTACAACAGGATATTTTATTCCGAAACAAGCTGGTGCTCAAAATAATGATTCGGCGAAAGCCAACAATTATATGCCAGAAAATGGTCCGTTTTATTATAGACATTCAGATGAAGGACATGTTTATGAAGAGTCTTCATCTGCTCCAGCTTTAGTAAAAAATACAGCAGAAGAATTAATTTCTTCAGAAACTTTAATCGAAAAATCGGCTTCAGCTTTTAAAAGAGAAAAAGTATCTGGAATTGATGTGGTTTCAGTAAAAACTTCAGCAAAAGATTTTGTTACGGTTGCCGCAAGTATTTCGTTAGGAAATTATGCCAGCGAAACTAAAAATGATGTTATTCCAGCGCTAACAGCTTCAATGTTATCTAAAGGAACAACGCTGAATGACAAATTTAAGTTTTCAGAAAAACTGCAAAAACTAGGAGTTTCATTAAATGTAAATGCTTCGACTTTCAAAATCAATATCGGATTTAAATGTTTGAAAAAAGACTTAGATCAAGTAATTACTTTATTGGCAGAAGAACTGAGAAATCCGTTGTTTGATGCAAAAGAATTCGAGAATTTGAAACAGCAGTTTATTGGAAATACACAGCAAGATCTGAATGATCCAGGCGAAAGAGGAAGTATTGCTTTATCGCAAGCAATTTATCCAAAAGGAAATCCAAATTACAGTTTAAGTGTAGAGGACAATATTGCGAATATCAAAAACGCGACTTTGGACGAAGTAAAAGCTTTCCACAAAAAATATTTCGGCACAGCTTCTATGAGACTTGTAATTGTTGGAGACACCGATGGTGCAAACTTAAAAGCTTCATTACAAAAATCATTCAAAAATTGGAATGGAGGAGTTACAGAAAAATTAAAATTTGAAGAAGCTACAAAAGCGAGCATCAAAAACAGAAGTAGTAACCATTCCAGAAAAACCAAGTGCAGAATTATTCATAGGACAATTTACAGGTTTAAAAAGAGCCGATGCCGATTATATTCCGTTTTATATCGGAAATTATACTTTAGGTGCAGGTTTTGCAGGCCGTTTAATGCAGACAGTTCGCGATAATGACGGTTTAACTTATAACATTTCTTCTGGTTTGGGCGGAAATATCGAAACTGGAGGCTACTGGTTTGTCAACGCTTCTTTCAACCCGAATTTATTTCAAAAAGGTCTAGATGCAACAATGGTTCAAGTTGATAAATGGATAAAAAACGGAATCACAGCAGACGAGTTGCAAAACAAGAAAACCAATTTAATTGGAAGCTTTAAAGTAGGAATGGCAACCACAAGCGGAATGGCAAGAACGATTTTAAGTTTTATCGAAAGAGGTTTAGAGCCAAATTATATCGATCAATATCCAAAAGATATCGAAAAAGCAACTTTACAGCAAGTAAACGATGCCATCAAGAAATACATTCAGCTGGATAAAATGATCATTATCAAATCGGGTTCTCTAGCTAAAGATGGAAATCCGTTGAAGTAGTTTTTAGTATTCAGTCTCGATAATTCAACTTTGTCAAAGTTTTAAACTTTGACAAAGTTTGTCACTAAATCTAAAATCTGCAATCTAAAATCAACAATTTTTAATAGTCGTCTTTCATTATTTCATTTTAGAATCTGAATTAGTAAGCCATTTTCGGTGAAAGACCAAAAGAGCTGTTTTGCCGACAGCTCTTTTTTTTCAAAAAATTAAACCAAAAACAAATGAAAAATACCATAATTGCATTTCTGTTATTGATCTCGTTTTCCATGTTCGGGCAAATGTATAATCCGGTAAAATGGACGACAACTGTAGAAAAAATTTCAGATAAAGAATATATTTTAAAAGCTCAGGCGAAAATACAATCTGGCTGGCATTTATACGGACAATATATCGAAGAAGGCGGGCCTTCGCCAACGGCTTTTACTTTTAAAAATCAGCCTAAAAAAATCGAATTAATCGGAAAAACAACCGAAGATAAAGGACACGAAACAGTTGATAAAATCTTCGATATGAAAATTAAATATTTTGAAGATAAAGCACTTTTCACGCAAAAAATCAAATTCATTTCAGACGATATTTCAGATGTTGCTGCCGAGGTCGATTTTATGGTTTGCGACGATAGTAATTGCTTGCCACCTTCTACAGAAGAATTAACTTTTAAAATTCCGAAAGAAAAGAAATTGGCTTGTGCCGAAGAAACTGCAGTCGTAAAAAATGATTCTGTAACTAAAGAAGAAAAATCTGTTTCTCAGACAGAAGAAAAAAAATCAAAACAAGAAATTGCCAGCTCATCAAAGAAAACCGAATCTAGAGGATTGCTGACGATTTTTATTTTAGCATTTTTATCTGGATTTGCCGCATTGTTGACGCCTTGTGTTTTTCCAATGATTCCGATGACGGTAAGTTTTTTTACCAAACAAAGTAAAAGCAAAGCGGCAGGAATTAAAAATGCCCTGATTTACGGAATTTCAATCGTAATTATTTATGTTTTATTGGGTTCAATCGTAACAGCAGTTTTTGGTGCCGATTCATTGAATGCACTTTCAACCAATGTTTGGTTTAATCTGATTTTCTTTATTTTATTGGTTGTTTTTGCTTGTTCTTTTTTGGGAGCTTTCGAAATTGTACTGCCAAGTTCATTAGCCAACAAAGTAGATTCGCAAGCCGATAGAGGTGGGCTAATTGGGATTTTCTTTATGGCTTTGGCTTTAGCGGTTGTATCATTTTCGTGCACAGGACCAATTGTTGGAACACTACTTGTTGAAGCGGCTTCAAAAGGCGGAATTGCACCAATTGTTGGAATGTTAGGTTTCTCGATTGCCATTGCGCTTCCGTTTTCATTATTTGCGACTTTTCCAGGTTGGTTAAACGCTTTGCCAAAATCGGGCGGGTGGCTGAATACGGTAAAAGTGGTTTTAGGATTTCTGGAACTGGCTTTGGCTTTCAAATTTTTATCAAATGCCGATTTGGTTCTGCAATTGCATTGGTTAGAAAGAGAAGTTTTCCTTGCCATTTGGATTGCTGTTTTCGGAATGCTGGCTTTTTATTTATTCGGAAAAATTACGTTGCCACATGATTCTCCTTTAAATCATATTTCAGTTGGAAGATTAGGTTTTGGATTGATTGTTTTAAGTTTTACGATTTATCTGATTCCAGGACTTTGGGGCGCTCCATTAAAATTAATTAGCGGATTTCCTCCACCAATGCAATACAGCGAATCACCAAACAG
Source organism: Flavobacterium ginsengisoli (assembly GCF_029625315.1). Classification (NCBI taxonomy): domain Bacteria; kingdom Pseudomonadati; phylum Bacteroidota; class Flavobacteriia; order Flavobacteriales; family Flavobacteriaceae; genus Flavobacterium; species Flavobacterium ginsengisoli. Next base: position 2,312,035 of record NZ_CP121110.1, on the reverse strand, counting down.
ATTGGGAGTTTCGGGCAATTCCGAGTTAAAAACTACAGGTTCGTTGCCAGAAGGAGCAGAGCACGGCCCGCAAAATATTATTACATTTCATGATTATAATAAAGGAATGGAATATGCTAAAAAAGTTGGAAAACCAGTTTTAATAGATTTCACAGGTTATGCTTGTGTAAACTGCCGAAAAATGGAAGAGTTAGTTTGGTCAGATCCTAAAGTTTTAGGTGTTTTAAATAACGATGTGGTTTTGATTTCATTGTATGTTGATGATAAAAAAGAGCTTCCAGAAACCGAACAATACATTTCTGAAACAACAGGAAAAAAGATTAAAACAATCGGCAATAAATGGAGCGATTTACAGATTAAAACTTACAAGGCAAATGCGCAGCCGTTTTATGTAATTGTAGATCATAATAGTGTGAACTTGACAGAGCCGTCAGCTTATAATCCGAATATTGAGGAGTATTATGGATGGTTGCAGAGTGGAATTGGGAAGTTTAAGAAGTAAATATTTTTAAAAAGATTGCTTTTGCATAATCTTTTCATTTATTTTCTAATAATAAAGCCAGCATAAGGCGACTTTTTTGTTATCTGATGCTGGCTTTGATTTTAGATTTGTTTTTAAGTTTTAAAAATAGTTGTTTAATCTACCAAGTTGTTAATGCACTTCTTTTCCAAGTGTTGGTATTTACACAAATATAAACATAATCATTGTCTATTCTAATATCTCCTTTAACCCCTGTTGCTGTGGCAGAAGATGGAGCAACATTTGTTGTTGTCAAGGAAGGTAAACTAGTAGCTAGATACTCTTTTGTGATTATAGCTTTTCCTGTTGTGTCACCTGCTATTAAAGCATTGGTCTGTCTAGGGACTCGTGTTAAACCTGTATTGTCACTAATAAACCCCATAGCTCCAGTTCCTGTGGCAATAATTATATGATCACTGAGATCAGTTAAACTAATTAGTCCTCCAATCAAGGTATTATTATTTCCGGCATGAATGCCAGTAACGCCTGTACTTAAAGGATTTAGTATTATGTTTTTATTTCCGGTTGTCACGCCATCATTAATTGTATTTTCTATCAATAGATTATTACTTCCTGTAGTAATTGCTCTACCAGCTTGAAATCCAAATAAAATGTTATTATTGGCTGTAGTTTGAAGTGTTCCTGCGCCTTCTCCTAGAACTGTATTAAATGATCCCGTTGTATTACGACTTAAGGCTCTAGACCCTATGGCTGTATTTCGCTGTCCGGTTGTATTTACATTCAAAGCACCGCTACCGACCCCTGTATTATAAGATCCCGTGGTATTAAAAACTAAAGTATTTCTTGCTAGGCCAGTATTATATTCTCCAGTTGTATTATAAAGTAGTGTATTTCGTCCAAGAGCCGTATTTTGGGTTAGATTACCTCCACCCATTCCTATCCTAATGCCATTAATTGTCTTATCTGCACCTCCTAATTCTTGTAAGGCAGTATTGTTAACAATACCAGCAGTTGTTGCGGAAACAGGATCAGATTCTTTTTCAGAGATATCACTGAACTCTAGTTCTCCATTTTCGTTTGTTTTTAAAATTTTATCAGGCTGATTTGTCTCTAAATCGGCGACTTTTATTCTATTATAATTTGTGCTCATTTAACTTTGATTTGTAATTGTTATTAATGCTTGTTATTTTTTATTTTTGAATAAAACATGGTCAAATTTCAGTCGAGGTTTAAATTCTTAAGATGTTAAAATAACATCTTAAGAATTCTAAGAAATGAGAGTCATTAGAATCGAAAGGCTTTTATCTATTGTGCATTATGTTTTTATTTTAATTATCTATATAAACTATCAAATTTTGTTAGCTTCCCCATCATTTTTATATTTTGAGTGCTTTTTCTTTAAGTTGCTAGTAAAGAGAAAAACATTTGTTTCTTTATAAGAATCGTCAACATCACAATCTAAAGAAGATTTAATTATCATCAAATTAGAATAGTTTGTTTTTATATATAATTTATAATTGCATTTCTAGAAGTTTGAGCATAAACCAAATCACCATCTGGTGCTCCTGCGTTTACGGTCTGTAAGGCGACAGGTACAGTTATATTACAACCCAATTTGATTCCAAAAAATACATTGTTGTTTGTTATGGTATCACCACAGATAGTTAAAGCTCGAAGACTTATATTATTAATGCCAGTACAATTATAAAAGGCATTTGTTCCAATTGACGTTACATGATTAAGAATTAAAGAAGTCAGAGAAGAGCAATCATAAAAGCATCCTCCGCCTATGCTTGTAATTGGACCGACTGTAAATTCATTTAATGCTACGCATTGATTAAAGCTTGCTCCAGGAATGTTGCCTGCTAAATTTGGAGCATAGAATGCTGTCATTTTGCTTGCGCTCTCAAAGCATTTTCCTGTTCCTGTCATGCTGGTAAGCAGCGGAGCATGGAAGGTCAGCAGAGAGGTGTTGTTTTTGAATGTGCCTATCAGTCCACCATTTGATACACTTTCAATAGTCGTAACTTTAGGGAAGCTATAGCCTGTTATCGATGTGCAATTGTAGAAAGCCGTACCTGCTATCGATTCTACATTGTCTGCATTAAAATCCAATAGGGAAGTGCAGTTGCTGAAAGCTCCGCTGGCTATTGTTTTGACCGATGAAATTTCTATGTTTTTCAGTTTGGAAAAATTGGCAAAGCAGCTGGCAGGAATAGATATGGATGAGGCTATATAAACATTTTCTAAGCTGATGCAGCCCGTAAAAGTTCCGGTGGGAATATCTTTTAGGCTGTTTGCTGAAAAATATTTTAAGCTTGAACAGTTGCTAAATGTGTTTACTCCTGTTAATGTATCCAGGCTATTGAAAGTCAGAGAAGTCAGAGAAGAGCAATCATAAAAGCATCCGCCGCCTATGCTTGTAATCGGGCCTACTGTAAATTCATTTAATGCTGCGCATTGATTAAAGCTTGCTCCAGGAATGTTGCCTGCTAAATTTGGAGCATAGAATGCTGTCATTTTGCTTGCGCTCTCAAAGCATTTTCCTGTTCCTGTCATGCTGGTGAGCAGCGGAGCATGGAAGGTTAGCAGAGAGGTGTTGTTTTTGAATGTGCCTATCAGCCCACCATTTGATACACTGTCAATCGTCATAACTTTAGGGAAGCTATAGTCTGTTATCGATGTGCAATTGTAGAAAGCCGTACCCGCTATCGATTCTACATTGTCTGCATTAAAATCCAATAGGGAAGTGCAGTTGCTGAAAGCTCCGCTGGCTATTGTTTTAACCGATGAAATGTCTATGTTTTTCAGTTTGGAAAAATTGGCAAAGCAGCTGGCAGGAATAGATATGGATGAGGCTATATAAACATTTTCTAAGCTGATGCAGCCCGTAAAAGTTCCGGTGGGAATATCTTTTAGGCTGTTTGCTGAAAAATATTTTAAGCTTGAACAGTTGCTAAATGTGTTTACTCCTGTTAATGTATCCAGGCTATTGAAAGTCAGAGAAGTCAGAGAAGAGCAATCAGAAAAGCATCCGCCGCCTATGCTTGTAATCGGACCGACTGTAAATTCATTTAATGCTGCGCATTGATTAAAGCTTGCTCCAGGAATGCTGCCTGCTAAATTTGGAGCATAGAATGCTGTCATTTTGCTTGCGCTCTCAAAGCATTTTCCTGTTCCTGTCATGCTGGTGAGCAGCGGAGCATGGAAGGTTAGCAGAGAGGTGTTGTTTTTGAATGTGCCTATCAGCCCACCATTTGATACACTTTCAATAGTCGTAACTTTAGGGAAGCTATAGCCTGTTATCGATGTGCAATTGTAGAAAGCCGTACCTGCTATCGATTCTACATTGTCTGCATTAAAATCCAATAGGGAAGTGCAGTTGCTGAAAGCTCCGCTGGCTATTGTTTTGACCGATGAAATGTCTATGCTTTTCAGTTTGGAAAAACTGGCAAAGCAGCTGGAAGGAATAGATTCGGATGAGGCTATATAAACATTTTCCAAGCTGATGCAGCCCGTAAAAGTTCCGGTGGGAATATCTTTTAGGCTGTTTGCTGAAAAATATTTTAAGCCTGAACAGTTTCTAAATGCGTTTACTCCTGTTAATGTATCCAGGCTATTGAAAGTCAGAGAAGTCAGAGAAGAGCAATCATAAAAGCATCCGCCACCTATGCTTGTAATCGGGCCTACTGTAAATTCATTTAATGCTGTGCATAGATTAAAGCTTGCTCCAGGAATGTCGCCTTCTAAATTTGGAGCATAGAAGGTTGTCATTTTGCTTGCACCCTCAAAACATTTTCCGGTTCCTGTAATGCTGGTAAGCAGCGGAGCAGAGAAAGTCAGTAGAGAGGTATTGCCCCAAAATGTGCCAAGCAGTGTACCACTTTGCACACTGTCAATAGTCGTAACTTTAGGGAAGCTATAGCTTGTTATCGATGTGCAATTGTAGAAAGCTGTACCAGCTATTGATTCTACATTGTTTGCTATAAAATCTGATAGGGAAGTGCAGTTATAGAATGATCTTGTTCCTATTGAATTTACAAATCCTTCTGAATCGTTAAAATACGTAATATTAGTATTTCCACTAAAAGCATTAGAAGGTATTTGATAAATGATGTTTATTTTAAATTGAATATCATTACCAATCACTTTAAAGTCTTTAATTTGGCTGGCAGATACACCTATTTTTGTGGCTAACAATGCAGGCGTGTTTATTGTCCCTGCAATACCTCCTATAAAAGTATTAGGTTTTGATTTTACTCTTCCAAATATTGTTTTTCGTAATCCCATAATTAAAGTCCTAAAATCATTATTGAATGCTGGCCCTCATTTTGCATAAATGTGAATATCTGTTTTTCAATTACTGTAGGAGGTGTTCCAAATTCAAATGTTTTTGGAGCAGTAATAGACCAGTTTAATGATGTGCCAGCTTTTGTAATTCCTTCAAAACACATTCCTGAGTTAATAAACGAATTAGGTATTATTAATGTTCCTGTACCAGTAAATTTGACTGTTTTCCCATGCCACGTATCTTGAACAGTGGCTGGTAATGTTACATTAATTTGATTGGAAATATCTTGTTTGTTTGATAAGTCGATATTTCCACTTCCTAAAATTGATTCTCCATTGATTGTTTTAAAGGTTTTTTCAGGTATTTCATTAAAAGTTAATTCGCCTTTTTCATTGGTAACCAAAGTTTTATTTGGCTGATTTGTCTCTAAATCAGATACTTTTATTCTGTTGTAATTTGTGTTCATTTTTATACTTTTTTAATAAACTATTTTGCGGTCTCCATTAGAAGTCTTGTATTCGCACCCAATTGGAAGGCCTCCTGCAATTGCTGAAGCATTATCTGGATATGTAGGCATTTTTGCCCAAATCATATATCCATTTTCATCTATATATGCTCTAACCGTTTCAATTTGCATATCAGTTCCTGAAGTTGTTTTTTGGCCTGTAATAAAATTAATTCTTGATTGACCTATTCCTTTACCACTGCCTGCCTTAAAATTAAGAGCTCCTCCATGTAAATCAGGTGCTCCTAGATTATCATTTATTTGAACGTATATCTCGCCATTGCTAAGACCTGCATATATATTTCCCTTAGCATCGGCAGCCATTGCTCTCCATCCGCCGGTAGGAGCATTTTGAAGAATGAATGGTCCAGAACCAGAAGTCCTCTTGTATATTAGTCCAAACTCTGTTGCTCCATAAATATCACCATTTGGAGAAGCGCACATTGATCGGAAATTTCCAGAAGCTACTGGAACAAATGTTGTACTTCCATTAATTTGTATATATACATTACCCCAATCCTCACAACAATAAACATCTCCGTTTGGAGAAACACATAATCCCCACCATGACCTTATGGTTTGATTACAGGATAAAAAAACATCGGTCCCAGAGGCCATTTTGTATATTTGGGTTCTATTCGCCAAATAAACATCTCCATTTGGTGCACAAGCTAAGCCTCTGATATCTCCTAAATTAGATGCGAAAACTGAATATGTAGATTCTCCAACGAGTCGGCGATATACATTTCCGTTTGAAGAACCAATATAAGATGTGCCAGATGGAGTAAAACAAATTCCTCCATGGGCAGCTTGAGTACCTAGTAATCCAACATTTACAAATGTACTTGTGTCAAAGTATCTGATCCATATTTGATTTCCCACGAAATATAAGTTGCCATGTAAATCTACTGCCATCCCATAATTTGTAGCTTTTGGATTATTTAAAGAGACAAAATCGTTATCAATTCCATAATTAATTGTTCTTCCAGCTGAAATAGTTAAATCTGCACCTGAACTTTGGTTTGTGCTTTGCTCTATACCAATTTCTTTTGTTGATTGATTTCCTAATGTAATATCCTTAGTTGGGATTTTAGATGTTCCTATTCCAAAAGAAATACCATTATCGATTAATCTGCTAGAACCTAATGTTGTTGCACTTAAAGACTTAGGAATATAATTTGTAATTCCTGTAAAAACAGATTGTTTGGTCGCTAATGAAGAATTGATAGTTGATAAATCAGTATTGTCTAACAAAGTTCCGTTTCTATTTTGTAGAGTATAAGTTCTCGAAGCAGTATTAGAATTTGCAAAAAAAGAGGTAAAAGTATTTGCAGCATTTCTTAAGCCTAATTTACCATTAAGAAATGTTTTAATTCCCAAAACATTTTGATCGTTAGAAATTCCTAAGTAGATGGTGTCAAAATAAGTTTTGAGAGTGTCTTTAATATTGTCTATCAAGCCCTTTAAAACTTTTCCCTGTCTAGCGTCCAGAGCTTTTCCTTCTTCGCTGTAGTCTAATCCATTATAGCTATCGGTTTTGATGCTGTTAATATCACGAAACTCCAGCTCGCCGCTGGAGTTTGTGCTTAAAATTTTATCTTGTTGATTGGTTTCTAAATCAGATACTTTTATTCGGTTGTGATTTGTGCTCATTTTATTTTTTAAGTTGCTAATTTTACATATTTAATTCCTGTCACTTCTTGATTATTTACACGAAATCGAATCAGTAATTCTTCATTTATGCTTGCAGTATATGATTTAATTAATATGTTATTTACATAGAATTTCCAAATGCCAGCTTTTCTTTCAATTGTAGCAACTTTGCCATGTGGTGGACCATAAGCGATTGTATCTTTTGCATCTGTAGAATCTTCGCCAAAACTATTCCAGACTCTAACATTCCCTCCTAAAGCAGAGAACCATCTAAACATAAACCAAACTTTTCTTGCATTATCAGTTGTAGATATTAACTGAATTGTTCCGCCTGCATTATAGGCATCAAATAAATAACCTGGATTAAAAGGCGATTCTTTGCTGACAGCTATTATTCGAAAATCTTCATTTGCAGGTATAATTTTCCAATCAGCGCCTTGAGTAATTCCACTAGTTGAGACTTTTATACTTCCATCTTCAGAAATAATAGGAGTGGATAAAAAGTTCGACCATGATGAAGCCGTAGGATAGCTTACTTCTCCCAAGTTAATTAATAACTTGTCAGTATATGTTTTTGATATTTGATTATTGTTAATAGTCACATCAAACATACCTTCATTTAGACCAGTAGTTAAATTTACATGAATTTCATTATCGCTTTTGAATTTAACATAATTTATAACCTGTCCTTCTATTGCGACAGTAGTCGTTGGTGTAAAAAATGAACCTTTTAATATTATGTTATTTGTTTCGCTCGGTAAAAAGTAATTTGGAATTAACTCTTCTAAATGTGGGGCGTAAGCACTAGTATATATCAAATCTTTCAAAACTTTCCCCTGTCTAGCATCCAGAGCTTTTCCTTCTTCGCTGTAGTCCAATCCATTATAGCTATCGGTTTTGATGCTGTTAATATCACGAAACTCCAGTTCGCCGCTGGAGTTTGTGCTTAAAATTTTATCTGGTTGATTTGTTTCTAAATCAGCCACTTTTATTCTGTTGTGATTTGTGCTCATTTTTGAGGTATTTAATTAATGATTTTTAAGGTCTATGTATCACATAGACCTTTTTGTCTGTAGCCAAAAATTATGTCTTTGATATTTCTAATAGGAAGTTTATACGGAACCAGAAATTTCAGAACTAAACGGAGAATAATTACCAGCTGCATCTTTGGCTCTTACTTTAAAATAATATGTTTCATCTATTGTGGCATAAAAAACACCAGTAATGTTTGGAGTTCCGTAATATGGATCAGTTCCGTAAGTGCCATTGTTTATTCTTCTAAAAACTTCGTATCGCACCACACCAACATTATCTGTTGATGCATTCCATTCTAAGGTTAGATGATTTTCATCTGAAGAATAGCATCTCAATCCTGTTGGAGCAGTTGGAGGAATAGTGTCTAAAATTGTTGCAGTACATGTGCCCACATTATTGGCATATATCTGAGCATTAGCCTCTAACCAAGCAATTGCTTGGTTATTTGCATCTACTACACTTTCATTTGAAACAAACTGATTGGGATAGGCTGTAAGTGTGGCATCACTACCCGAATATCCAGAACCACAATTATTTCTAGTTATAGTTTTAGTCTGTGCGGTATTATAAAATCTTGAGCCTGGTGGACAAGTTGTTGTATCTAGAAAAGGAGCAATATAATCTGGATCTGTAACTATATTGGGTTTAGTTTCTCCCGTTGAAGTACCATCATCTGTATAGTATCTTTCTAATGTTTCAAAAGATTTATATCCTGTATTTTCCATATTTTAATAAGTTATTGCAACCTTCGCTGTAGAAGTGTTTTTATCGTAAGTTATGTATCCAATATTTGTTACTTGATCAATATCATTTATCCATGAAGGTGGTTTAGGAACGTTTTTAGAAAAGGTAAGTTGTTGTACTTGCGAACCTCCGATATTGATAAAATCATAGTCTGCATCAACCTTTTGCATTATTCCTCCAGAGTATGTTGTAATTTCGACATCGATATTACCTGTTCCGATTTCTCCAAACCAAGCTGTAGCCATCCTAACGGGAACTGATTTTAAAGTAGTGTAGTCTGAGAGAAGTTTGTCGAAATTGATTAAACAGGCTTCGACTCCATTATCTTTTCTATTGTCACCAGCATACATAATATAGGATTGCATTGCTGTGCTATTATTTGGTAATTCATTTCCATGTCCATGACCAAATCCCATGTATTTACTATCCCATTCAGTTCCAGTACTGACAAATCCGGTAAAAGTATCCAAATCACGACCAGCACCTAAGGCCCACTTGTATCTAATTATCATATAATCAAAAGGTAACATAGTAGTAGATGGTTCTAATACACAAGAAGGGTTTTCTCCTCTCCATGCTGTAGCTCTAATAGTGCAAATTCGGTATTATTAGCATAAGCTTGTGCATTTGCATCTAACCAAGATTGAGCTTGCAGGTTTGCATCTGCAACGCTTTCTGTCGAAATAAATTTATTGGCAGGAGCAATTAAAGTAACTAGATTTCCAGATGTTCCGTAGAGACAATCATTCTTTTTTACGGTTGAGGTCTTTTCGGTATTATAATAAACCGTTGCTCCTTCTGCGGGATTATATTGATCTATATAAGCAAAAGGCTTGTATGTTATATTTTCTTCCATATTTATTTTAGTAAGAACATTGATTTTTTAAGTTTTTTCAAAACCATAAAAAGAAAGGTGAATTATAAAGGAAGTGTTGGCCAAACAACAATAGTTGGATCTTCTAAATCAGTTAAATCTCTTAGTTTTTGTCTATAATTTTTCCATGCCATTTTTTTCTCTTCAGAAAGCGGTGAATCTTTTACTTGAGTCCAATCACTATCCATTAAAAGTGCATTTCTAGTGGTTCTTAAGTTTGCTAAAAGCTCTTCTTTATTTTGAACAAAAGGAGAATGGCAATGTTTGCCTGCAATTACTTTATAATTTTTTGACAATGCTTGTTGCCATTCTTCTTCAGTTAATTCAATATTTGGTTCTGGAATATTTTCATGAATTCCTTCGACATAAAAACCTGTGTATTCTCCGTTTTTGTTATATGTTGCTTTATACATAATTTTTATTTTTTTAATTTTAATTAATACCCAATTGCGAACATGTAACCATAAGTACCATCAATAACTGCATAGTAATTTGTACTTGTAATATTGGCAACGTGATTGGTTCCTCTACTTCCAGAAGATGTTCTTACAGTAGAGACCGTAACGCTTAAAGCTTTGTTTGGCCAGGTCAAGGGAAAAGTATAAGTATTTGTATTGTTGATTAAATAAGCCCACTGAAGAATTAATCCGTTACTAAATTTTTGGTAGCCTCCAGAAGAAAGCGTACTAATAAAATGTCCAGCATCATAATCAGAACCTGGAGAAGTTGAAACAGAACCGTCTGCCATTAAAAACTGATTAGAAGTTCCGCCCGATTTAATAAAACCTTTGGCTTCAATTGTTTCTGCAAAATTTTTATTCCCGCCAATGGTCTGTGGTGTTGTTAAGTCAACATATTTAGAGTTTAGTTCTAAATCCGATAAAGTGACAGTGCTTTTATACCAGTAATCAACTTCTATATTACGATTACTTACTACGGCAGAAAATGTAATAATCCCGCTATTATAGTTTACAACATAATCTTTGCCCGTTCCTTCTCTAAGCAACTGACCATTTTTGTAGATTCGAACACTATCTTTGATAGGAAGTTCTGTTAGAGTAATTTTATCATTATTGAAGGTATCCTCGTCAAAATTTTCTTTGAACGGTACAGATAAACTTCCAAGAATCGGGTCAGTGTTAGGATCACTTGATTCTGTATCTGCATTTTTGGCCCAATAATTTACTTCAATATTTCGATTGCTGATTGGAGCTGAAAAAGTGATTACACCACTGTCATTGTTTACATTGTAATCTTCAATCTCTTTTAATAATTGACCATTTTTATATACTTTAGCGCTGTCTGCAATAGGTGCTGGATCTAGCTGAATTGATAATCCAGTAAAACCATCTTGAAAATTTTTGATTGGTACATAACAATTGCCAGCAATGATTCCTGCATTTTGAAAAGTCGCTTTTAAAAGCGCTGGTGTGATATAATGCTCATTATCTGTTCCTGTTTCGACCATTTGAAAATTAGCCTTGTCATCGTCTTTATGAACGAAATTGTCAAAAATTTCAACAAAGTCAAGGTGTGTAGGAACATCTCCGTTATTGAATTTGTTGTGAAAGTCATTTCTACTTGTTGCCATTTTATTTAGTTTTATTTCTTGCTTTTAAATGTTTGTATAAGACCTGAAGTCAATACCAATGAAATTGTATCATTGGTATTGTCAGTTTTTAAAGAGTTAGGATTTTTTTCGTCATTGCTCAACATTCCAGACGAATTTTCAGAAATTATTTTAAAATGATGATACACTCTTTTACCGTTTTCATCTTTAATAATCAATTCATCAGTTTTTGGTTTTGTCTCCAGTAAAGGCAGAATGACTTCTTCTAGATTTGTAGAAATCTCATGAATTTTTTCCCAGTTACCCTGATTATTCATTTTGTATAAATGATATTTGCCATTATAAACTGTTTTTTTCCAGTTGAAAACGATAGGTTTTAAAATTGCTCCATTAGTTCCTGTAGCAATTCCTGAGGCTTTTAATGTTGGAGACTCAGGCGAAACAGTATCTACAATTGTTGTTGCCGTAATTTTTGAGGGCTGAGATGGCGCATAATCAATTTTTATAAAAGGATTGTCTGTTGGCGATTCTGAATCTGCATATTCAATTTGTTTTGAAACAGTAATTCTGTAAAAAAGAGCATCACCAAAAGGGGTATATTCTAAATCTTCAAAATCATCATAAATGGTCCAGACATTTTCAAAATCGGCAGATAAAGTATCTTCATCAATCTCAATTTCTTTAACCAGTTTCATTGTTCTTGTTGACTGCGCTTCAAGCATGGTTTCGGCACGGTAAACATTTATTTTTTTGATTTTAGATTGTGACGAATAAGCATTTAATTCGATCTGAACAGCAGGCTTAATTCTTAGAACTTGATTTCCAAGAATTGGCATAATTCTTTTAATTTCAGGTGTTTTAGGTGGTGTAGAAGCCACCAGTTTTACAGGTCCCATAAGGTCGCTGAATTCTCCAAAATTCATTTTGATATCCATTTCTCGAACTGCATAGAAATAAATGTTTTGTGAGTTTCCATCCAAATTAAAATCGGTGAATTGCACTTGGTTATCATTTTCGTTAATGATTTTCATCATTGGTGCAATGTCAAAATCGGCATCAGTTGGTTTTAAAGCATTTCCGTTTTTATCTTTAATAGTTTGTTTTTTATTAACGGGAACATAATTATTCCCTTTAATATAATCGTATACAACAGGTACTTCAGTTAAAGGAACAAAAGCGGCTTGAATGGCTTGTTCAACAAAATAAACTGCTAACATTGGTTTTTCAACTTGTTGCGAAATTAGAACTTGATTTAGTGATGTAATTTTAGTTATTGTTGGTTCTGTAACGCCTTGTGTTGCATTATGCCATTCAATAAAATCATTAATCAGTTTTATGAATTCTTGGTTGTCAGGCAATGGAAACTGATAGTTTTCTGCAGTATCATTCTCAGGTAAAATTTTATAATGTCCTGTCTCGGCAAGATTATTAAAGTCTAAAAAGTCGCTCCATCTTTCGTTAAAATCAATTTCATCATTTCCGCCCAATTTGTTTAATTGTTCGCGAATTACACTTACTGTTTCAGGTTCGTATAAAATGTTAAGAAAATCTTCATCATTGGCCCTGTAATGTAATAAGCCATAGGGTTTACGATTTTTTTCATATTTGGTTGTAAAAGTGTACGAAGAACGATTGTAAAAATCAGGACGAGTTGCATACAAACTGCCTCCAATAATTTCTTTCGGTTTTTTGGGTTTCTCAACGCGGACAGCATACATAGGACTAGGGATACTAATCTTTGATTTATAGCCAATCTCTGTTTTTGAATGTGTGCTAATTCCGAAAATAGAATAGTGCGTACTTTCATTTTCTCGTGGCTGAATATTTTGCTCTGTGATTCCAGAAACAGGATCTGCGTATAGGTAAACTTTGTAACTTGGATAATAATTTACACTTTGTGAAACAGTTCCAGCTGTATAGCTTGGCGCTTCATTTTCTTCGCGTGGACCATCTACAGCACCTAAAATTTCATCGTAATTTTCATCCATGGTTTGCAAAGCATAATCACCAAGTTTAAAATCAGGATCATCAATGTATAAAACTAAATTTCCTGTTGTACCAATGTTTTCTGCTTTATAAACTTTAAACTCTTTCCTTGATTGTACTGGAACAGGATTTCCTGGCTGTATAGCGCTTTTTCTAAATAATCGCACAATTCCATTAGACCATTCAACAGAATTTCCATTTTCTGATTTGAATTGAGGATGCTGTTCTAAACTAAAGTTTTTGAAAATGATTTTGTATAATCCTAAATGTTTTTTGTCATCTAATTTAATTGGATCACCTTCTAGATTCAATTTATAAGCTCCCTTATCATCCATTTCGTAAGAAACTTCAAAATGCCTTTCAATTGTAGCATCTTTCCAAACTCCTCTTGTTTTTTCTAATTGTAAGTTGTTTCCATTCTCGTTTTTGCGTTCAATAACTTCTCGATGAATATTGTTTAAATTAGTAGGATATTGAACTTTAAAATCACTTTGTGGCTGATGCCAATTATCAACTGTCTGCATGTTTTGCACCAGTGTACATAATTTGTTCTCAGGAATTTGGATGTTTTTAATTTGGTCAGAATCTATCGTTGCATCACCATCAGCATGAAGCCTGTCGGTTACTTCCTTTTTTAATACTTCAACCAAAGCATAATCAAAAACATCATTATTTTTATCATCTTTTTTAAGTTGAACTTGAATGTTTTGAATTAAAAAGTTTTCGTCTCCAATGGTTAATATTCCTCCATTAAATCTGGTTTTGTTGGTGTTGTTTAAACCAATTTTTACTTCTTGACCACTACTGATAATCTTGTATTCTCTTATTTTAACAATCGAAGTCAGATTATTTACTGAATTGTTATCAATGCTTTCAATTTGGCCATATTCAACTTCTGGAAGTCCGTCTTTGTAATACAGTTTAAAATGATCAGCAAATATTTCCTCGCTATCAGGAAAAATTGTGTCTTTCTTTTTCTCAGCATCCTCAACGGAGATTTCTTTAGGAACAGAATAACTTAAAAGTTCTTGAGCCGAATAGTAGTCAAACATAATTCTAACCAATGTTTTGTCAATTCCGGTAATCTTGCCTAATAATTCTTGTTCAGACAAAGAGGTAAACGTCAATGGTCTTTCTTCGGTAACAAGAAGTGCATTAATATTACTTGGAGGCATTAAATTATTAGCTGGTTTAATGTTCGATTTAATGCTAATTTGACGCCCAGATGATGCTCTTGAGAAAATATTAATTCCGTATCCTTGATAGATATAAATGTTTTCTCCGGTTTCTTCCTGAATTGCATTTAAAATTGATTTTCCAGATTTAGGAATAATAATAGGAACAGTTTCATACTTAGATTCTTTCAGATTTTGATTGACACTTTTGTATTCGACATCATGCGATAATTCTGGATTTTTCCATGTTGGCTCTGTAGCAATTTTATGATCGATTCCTAAGTAAATTGGAAATGTAAAAGCAGTTCCGTCATATTCTAAAGATGATTTAAAGAAGTCTTTTCCTGAGTTAGGCTCTACAACATCGTAGTCCATAACATCATCCATAAATAAGCTTACAAATCTTTTCTTTCCATCAAAACTATAGCCTTCAGAATCTGTAATTCTAGCATTTGGATTATCCTCCGAATCCACATTTAAACCTGGGACAATTTTACTTAACTGAATAGGAAGAGGCATACGCTCTGTGTTTATAGAAGTTGGAATACTCATAGAAAGATGCTGCACTTCTTTTCCTTCAATGCCCTCTTCCAAACTGCCATAAGTAGTATATTCTGTTAAGTAGACATATTCGCCAGAATAAACTTCGTCATCAATATCTAAACAGCCTAAACCTAACATGCGGGCAACATGATAATCGTTTGCCGCAATATTTAAAAGATCTAAGTAAGATACTCTGGTTAAATTTTGAGCATATTTTTGTTCTTCTCCAGGTCCAGGCTCATTTACAGGAACTTTATCTCCAAGCGGAATATCTTCTTCTGCAGTCGGATTATCTGATAACTTGCTTAAAGAGATGTATCTAGAGACAATTTCTTTAATGTTTTCGTCGCTAATGTCGTTGTCATTTGTGATTCTATTCCATTTATCCCTATAATTTTTAATATTTACATATTCACCATCGTTAAATTTCAGCCATTTTCCATGAACCGCATTTAATTTTGGCTCAAGCTGTTCAAAAACTGTAAAATCATCTGTGCTTAATCCGTACTTTCCTTTTAAAAACCAATCTCCATTAGCATTAGTATTGGTGATAAAATCAGAATAAAATTCAAGTTGAACTGATTTTAAAAGGCAATTGCTTGCTTTAAATCGAATACTTCTTCCATTTTCTGCAACTAAACGAATAGGCTGGTTTAGTTGTGTTGAAGTATAGGTTTTACGATTGGTAACTCTTTTATCTGCTATGATTTGGTTTTCTGCAACTGATAGCGTTTCTAATTTTACACTTTTTGAATTGTTTGAAGATGAAAAATCTAATTCTACAGCAAAAAATAAATCTGTTTTGGTTTCAATTTCGATCAAACTATTTCCATAAGCCTGCATAAAAGCAATTGGATTAGTCAACGGATCATAGCTAGCTTTAATGGCTTTGTATTTTTTGAGATCTAAGAAATTTACATAAACAGATCTTTGCGGATTTGCCATTTTGTAAATCCAAAGTGCTTTTTTATTATCTACTACATTAGGATTTTGGGTTAAATCTATGTTTTGACTAATTTTTGTATACGGCGCTCTATAAACTTTAACAAAGTCATCTGGTTTATTGAAGCTTAAATTAGAATTAGAATCAGTATATAAATCTCCTTTTGGAAGGTGTTTTTTTCCTAATCTACCTGCCAACA
Organism: Flavobacterium ginsengisoli; assembly: GCF_029625315.1. Taxonomy (NCBI): domain Bacteria; kingdom Pseudomonadati; phylum Bacteroidota; class Flavobacteriia; order Flavobacteriales; family Flavobacteriaceae; genus Flavobacterium; species Flavobacterium ginsengisoli. The sequence continues at coordinate 2,296,036 of NZ_CP121110.1, read as the reverse complement.
TCCAGCGAAGATGAATTCCTTTTGTACTTTCAATTCCTCTTGAGCCAGCCGTTCCAACTTGCAAATAAGTTGACTGTAGATTTGTTTTGTCTGAAGAAATATTGATAACTGATGATTCTCTCTTAACATTGAAATTAATACTGATTCCTAAAGGATTAAAAACATTGTTTAGCGATACAAGAGCCGAAAAAGAACCAAGAGCTAAAGGTTTTCCATCAACTCGAATTGGTGCTTCGACTTCTGATTTCCCAAGAATTGTAACCGAATTAGCAAGCTTAAAAACAAGCCCGTTTAAGTTTCTTTGGTCATGAATTTTTGTTCCAGCACTTAAAGTTAAAGGAACACGGCTTTTATTTTTTAAAACTAAATTTCCACATGATGCACTAACTCTAAATCCTTTCTTTAAAGAAGGATAAGTTAAATTATTCTCAATTATACTTACACTTGGAAAACACCCAATTTGTAAAAGAGATAAATCAGAAGCAAGTTTGTTTAATTCAATTCCTAAAGTACTGAAATCAGGAACTCTTACGTAATCTGAATCTAAGACAGAAGATGTACTGTCTTTTGCAACTGGCGTTCTTCCCAAAAAGTTAGTAAGAGGAGTTGTTAGCTCTTCAGTATTGTTTGAAGAGCTTGTAACTCCGTACACAAAAACTTTTGAAGTTAGATTCAAATCAGTAAACAGATTTTTTAAGAAATCAGAATTGTTAACCTGCAAACCGTCTGTAATTACAAAAACGATATCTGGAGCAACCGGAAGATTTTTAGCTACATTTAAACCAGATGCCCAATAATCTGATTGAATGCTTTCTTTGCCATTCCCGTATAAATTAATCCAATCTATAAAAGAATCTTTATTGCTTGAAATCCTTTTTTCAATTACGTTATCGAGTCTAACAGCAGTATCGCTGTTAGACATTCCGATTAACGAAAGTGTGATTTTACTTTGTGTCTGAGAATTGATAAATGAAGTTAGCCCCGAACGAATCTGCTGTGCTTCATCGCTATTGATAGAACCCGATTCGTCTACTACAATTGCAACATAAGTTTCACAGCCTGAAAGTTGGCTTTCTTGAAGATTTATAGAACTCATTTTTCTTGTTTTTTTAAAGATTTATATTGTTTAATGGTAGTATTTGTGTATCAAGGGTACTAGTTGGAGAAGTTCCATTTCCTTCGGTATTCCACATTTTGTATTTAAACTTGATTTTCAATTTTTCTACTTCTAAAATTGTTTTATCAGGATTCATAATCAATGCCTGCGAATAATCTTTTGAATGCAACACACTATAATCGGATCTTACATTTCCTAATTCATCTAAAACCGAAATAGTATCTTGAATTTCTTCTAAAGGCATTTTCGGAATATTAAATGGTTCAGGATTACGGACTAAAAGTGCAATTGTTGCTCCTGTATTGGTATCAATAATTTTATTTACCTCAGTAGTTTGAGCCGGATCAAGAGGAGATAATTTTAAAATTCCTTCAAAGGCACGATCAAATAAATGCTGATACTTTGTTGCCATAGAATCACTTAAAGAGTTGGTTGCATTCGAGACTTTTGGCGCAATTAGATAATGCAAAGCATCAATACGTTCTTGATTCATATTAACATTTACATCATATAAAGCTCCTTTAGTTTTTTCTTGATCAGTAAAATAACTTTCAATTTGTTCTTTGAAATCTTTGTAACGCGAAGTTTGGAATCCAAATTGATGTACCAAGATGTTTTTGCTTTCGCTTGTAACTCCTATTTGAGCACCATCAAAATAATTATTAACTAAAACCGTATATAGTTTAGAAGGTTTTAAATTGGTTAATGTTGTCTTGTATTTTAATGATTTTGGCTTTAAAGGATCTCCTAAAGTTAAGTCTGCATATTCCAGGATTATCACTAATGAAATTGTTTACAATTCTAATTCCTAACGGAAGCCTAGGATCATTATCATCAGTCCATCTTTCACTTTCATTGTCTATTTCTTCTGCTTTTGGATAAATAATTTCATTTTCTTCTTCGAATATCGGTTCTGGCGGATATTTAATAAGCACATCAGTCTGAGGATCTTTGATATAAAGATTTAATACACCATCAATTTCTGGCCTGCCAGTATCATAACTATCCCATTTTTTGAACATATTAGAAGTATATGTGTTAGTAAAGAATAAAGAGATTTTACATTGGTCAGTACCGTAGAATGAAGGTTTAGACTGTAGCAAACTTCCATCTGCATTAGGGTAAGAACGATTGTAATCTAGATAACTTCTTAATGACGTTAATGGTGATTTAGATAATTCAGTCAATTCATTCTTCGTAGGTGCATCTTGATTTTCTGGTCTTACAGGATCTTTAACACGATAATGTCCAATAGGTCCATGTGTTTTAAATCCATAGAAATATTTAAATTCAGTTGGATTCTTTTTATTGTCATCAACCGTATCTGTCAAAGTAAAATCTAAGCAATATGTTGTATTGGGTCTCCAGATTGGTTGTACTGTAGTTTGTACCGCATCTTTCATTGCTTTAAACTGTTCAGCGACAGCCGGAATATCCAAAATAGTTTTGTTATGATAATAATCTTCTTTACTCAACCATTCTACACTTTGAATGTAAGTTGTGTAATCAAGTTCTGGATCTTCAACATTTTCTAGACTTGAGCAAATAATAGCATCAGTAATAATAATTTTTGAGTTTTTAAGACTTCTTCTAAAATCTAATCCAGTAACTGTGCTTAACGGAATTAAACTTATGCTTCCGTTTGTTAAAGCTGTCGTAGACAATGTAACAGAAACATTTGGAGTAGGATATAAAGAACAATTGTCAAAAGCATCACTAAACAATGAGAAATAAACGCCTTTTTCTTTTGGCTTGCCAGAAAGCATTACAATTTCATTTACAGATGGTTCATTTTGAACCCTAATAATTGAAGCATCTTTAATTTCATTTTCTCGTTTAACGAGTCTTTTCAGTTCTAGTGATTCACTAAATACAAACAGATAATTTTCATTGTAAGCAACAATAGAGTTATCATTCAAAACATTATTAGATAAGTAAACCTTTGATTCAAAAATCGCATCATTTTTCAACAAATTGATTGTACTTCCATTAATTTGAACTAAACCAAATTTGTTATTTGAAAGCTTGACTGAAACCCAAGTTTTATTATTGGCACTAATGGCATCGATGATTTCAATAATTGCTGTATCAGAAAGAACTTTTGTGTCAATTACAGAAATTACTTTTGCTGTATTGTTGATATTCAGACGAATGATTTTTTTGTCTTTCGTAATCAAAGTGAATTCAGTATCATTTTGCTTGAGAACTTTAGTTACTTCTCCATTTATTTTTGAATGATAAACAACAGTTCGATCGTCTCCTTTAATCCAGCTAATTTGGGTTTCATTAAATAATGTATTTACCCAAAGCAAATCATTGTTTGTTAACGGAAGTATCTTATTGAAACCTAAAGAATACGTGTTTAAATACTGTGTTCCAGAAATCGGATTTAACTCTTCGTCCATTTCTACAATTGCAGTTGCAGAAATAGGAGATTGACATCCAATGATTAGATCAAGATCGATAATAGCTTCTCCAATTCCTTTGCATTGTTCTGCATTCAAGGCTTGAGTTACTAATAAATTACCCTTTACAATTTGTAAAGAAGTTACAATTCCATTAATTAGGCGTTCTCTAATGATGCTTCCATCAGAATCAACTTGTAATAGGATTGTAGTTTTTGTATCTTCTTTTGGATGGAATGTTATTACGAACGAATCATTGAATTTAATTACCTGATCAAAATCATACAGAGTTCTTCCATTATATCCATAATAGTGAGTAAAAGTCAATGCATTTGGATTATTTCCAGAATTAATATTGTCGTTTCCTGCATCCAATTTCAGATTATTCAATTCAGTTGTAAGCAAATTGTATTCTGCAATCTTTGCAGGATCTGTCAATGTAATTTCAGTTTCTCCAGTTAGATCGCCATAAGTCTCATCAAATAAAGCGACCATTTTATTTCTGATTTCTTTAATGCGTTTTGCCTTTGCTGAAACTGGACTAATTACAATTTTGTCAATCTTTATTTTCTGATCTTCAATTTCTTCGCTAAATAAAGTTATCGCAGTTAAAAATTCTGCTTTGGTATACGTTTGCTCATCCGAAAAAGTACCCGAATTAGTTTTGCTAAAGCGAATAGGGACATAAGATGTCAGTTTATCGCCATCTTCAAAAACAGCTGTATAAGCAGAAATTTTTACTTCTTTCGCTTGCGTTGTAAGCTGTAAGACTGGATCAATAGCCGATTCAGGGAAAATAATTTCTAATTCATTCTCGTTCTTAAATGAAAGTGATTTACTATAACCATGAGGATTTCTATCTGCAGTAATACTCATGAAATCTCCACCTTCAATTTTATAATTGCCAGTAATTTCAGGAAGTTCTCCATTTAATTTAAAAAACAATCCATTGATTTTATCTGCTTCATATTGCGTTGGAACATAATAGCGCTGACCAATTTGCTTATTAAGAAAATCAGTGTGCTGTTTCTCAATTTCGGATGATGGACAGAATAATCGAGAAGGTGTAATTCCTAATTGTTCAGGAATATGCCATCCTGGTTCTCCTGCACTTAAAAAAGAAAAAGGATCTGTTGCCAGTACACGAATAGAATCATATTGGTCAATTGCTTTTTGCCATTGTGCCCAAGGTAATTTCTTTAACGCGTCGCTTCTTTCTGTATCTTTTACAACAGCTTCAAAAGGATGGTAATCTACCCAATTAGAGCCATTCCATGATTTTAAATTGATTGATTTAATTCCGTATTCATGTTTAACCCTACGTATTTTTTGCGAAGATTTAGGATTATTGTCTATCGGAGGCATCATGTCTGTGTAGTTTTTTGCTTCAGCAGTATAACCTCCTATTTTTTGAGATAATTCAGGATTAGGCAATAAACCTTTAGCCATTTTAATATCGATATAAGTATCTAAAGGGATTACGTTGGTAATAAGTTCTGCTTTAGGCATTCCATGAATGTCAAACTTTTTTGGATCATAGTCTTTTTCTCCCACAGATTTGAAATAATCTAAAGCAAAAGCCTGATTGGTTAACATATGAACACCTTTGACATTCTCCAAAGTTCTATTATCTAAGCCGTCACCTACAGTTCCTTTTGGAAGCGGACTGTAAGGTGTACGGTCAATAATTCGGTTGAGATCCCATTGTAATTCAATAGTAAAACTTTTACTCACTTTTACAAAACCAATCCTTACACGAACGCGCAATTCTAGGCTGGCATAAATTAAGAATGGCTTAAATGACTCTACAGAGAATATGGTATTTAACTCGATTTCAACATTAACAATCCAAATTTTAATCTGGATTCCTCCTCCTGCAGTAATATAACCACCCATTTGCGGACGTTTGAACGAGATTTTTCCACCTAATTCTAAATAAGCCCATAATTTTACTTTGGCAGGGCCAAAACTCTTTTCTAGTTTGAAATCTAATCTTGCTCCAGCTTCAATACCTTGAGCAGAAAGCATGATGAAAGCTTTTGCTTTAAATAAGGTTAAAACGTCAGCTTCGATTGGTCTTTCTTTTGTTCCGAAATTAACATACCAAGGTTTCTGATTTTTAAAGAAAAAACCAGCTTCTAATAATGCAGTGAGTTTGAATATCTGACCGCCATCTTTAGGAATGCTAAAATCTGCACCAGCTGCTAACTCTAATGAATCGTCTCCAAAGGCAACCATCGCAAAAAACGGCGGATTACTTGGATCATCTTCAATCAGACCTAATCTTCCTGAAATAACATTCAGTCCTGCTTCGATATAAAATAGAGTAGGCAGAGACAATAAAAGCATGGCTCTTAATGACAATACATGTCCGCCATCGGCAACTGTTCCAAAAGTGGCTCCAGCCCCAATAGAGAATGGAGAATTGTACTGCATTGAATCTGGCGGGCCACTGAATTTTTTAATGTTGATTCCTGGTTTTGGATGTTTATAATAATCATACCAAGAATTGTTTTCTGTAAGCCCCACAGCTTGTTTGGTGGCAACATATCTAAATCCTAATAAGCCTCTAAAGGCATTAATAGCCAGAAAACCAAGCGGAATAGGAACAGGTAGTTCTATACTTGCATCAATTAAAAAAGCAGGGTATTTGGGCATAAAACGCATGCCAACGCTTCCTGAGATTTTTGCTTTTGGAAGTTTTAAACCAACTTCACCGATAAATTCTTTCGATTTTCCTGGTTCAGGAAGCGAAATCATACCGTGAATAATCGCCATAGCCGAAGATTCGGTAGCAGTTCCTGGAATAATTAAATCGACTTCGATAGTCTGAATTCTAATGAATGAATCTTTTGGACCTCCATCTGTAGAATAATAGTATTTTACTCCTTCACCACGAGCATCAACTCCAAGCGGATTGATACTGATTGCACCATCAAATCCCCAGAAATTATATTTGCGGCCGTTAATTTGGGTAGAACCAAAGTTGATGTTTGTAACTGCCATCTGAACTGGACCTAAATTGACAGAAAGACTGATTGGAATAGGAATAGATCCTCCTTCAACTTCAATATTTCCATCGCTATACACACGCAGTTTTTCAACTTCAAATCCTTTTCCTTTTAATAAGCTTCCCATTAAAGTATCTTGAGGAAAAGAAACATAACAAGAGGTTCCTAAATAGTAATCTTCATCTTGTTTACCAAGTTCGAAACTATGGAAATCAATATCTACAAGATCAAATAAATTTGCTTTTGGTTTATTATCTTTTGGGAATGAAGCAGTAAGGTTAAAATCTCCATCATCCTGCAAGTGACCTTCAAGATTAACTTTTAATGGAGTACCGTTTTTTTCTTTAAGTTTTGGAATTTCTAAAGCTCCTTTGATGTTAGAATTGACAACTTTATTTTGTTTGAAAGTAATATCAAATTTATTGAAACCTACTTTAAAACCTTTTTTCTCAGAGCCAATAGTTTTCCAAAGTGTATTGTCGTAAAGTTCGGTTACAAAGCTTTGATAATCTTTTGCTTCGGTAAAAACATATGTGATTGAATCGTTAATAGTTGTTAACGATAACGGATAATCAAAAGCGTACGGCAAATTTTTACTGTTCAATTCTTGCAAGAAGACAAGCAAAGAGGAGTAATCGGTAATTTCTTTTTTATTGGCCACACCATTTTCGTCCTTTTCGAACATGGCGATTGGATAATTAAAATTGAATTTATCGCTGAAATAACTAAAAGTACCCTCTGTATTTGGAACTGTCTCTAGATAAATATTTCCAGAGAGTCCGCCTGTACCTATTAATAAATCTGATGCACCAATTTTTAATGTTGGAGATGTACTTCCTGGAGTTTCAGGAATATCATTAAACCATTTTGAAGGAAGGGTTACTGAAACAGCACGCGCATAAACTCCAACGAAATCATTTGGACGTCCATCAGCATCGGCTTCTGGAATATTGGTTTTCTTGCTTAAATCAACTTTTAAAGTATCTAACTGAAGAAGTAAACCTGTATTGCCAATCATGGCATTAGGAGGCGTTAATGAACCTCCTAATTCTGCTTGATAGCCAATGCCAGATTCAGTATCGGCATACAATTGTGCTTGAGCAAATACGAACATCGATTTTTCAGTTCCATTGCCAAAATCAGTTCCATTGGGGTTAACAGGTTTTAAAATGTTTCTAGGGAACTCAATACCAGCATTTAAAGCTAAGGTAGCTTTTGCTTTTGGCGTAATGATTCTTTTAATATGTGCTTCGATTCCGTCTGGAGCTACAATATTGTAGAAATCTTGTAATTTTTGCTTGATTTCGTCTAAAGTAAAACCCTCTCTAGCGATATAAGTTCCAAATAGTAATAGCGGAATTGATTTTGTAATAGCACTATTGTTTTTGATTAATGTAAGAATGCTGTCAATAGATTGATCTACATCTTCAGCAAAACCTAATTCTTCAAAAGTAGGATCGCCTTGGAGTTCTGCCAAGGAATTAATGTCTTCTAAAAGCTGTTCGTATTTTGTTTTTCCTTCTTGAGCTTCCACAAAAATATTCATCATATGAGCTACAACTTGTTCTTCGCTGATGCGGAAAACCTGAAGCCCCACGGCATAGAAATCCTCCATAGAAAAAGAGAAACTGCTTGAGCTGAATGTTTTTAAGAAAGCCAAGATTTCCCACTGATATTCTAATGTAATGGGAAATGATGATATAGAAGAGTCATTGTCTTTTAGATCTGGATTAAGGACCAAACCTAGACCAAAAGGAAGAGGTAGCGCCAGTTTTGTACTTGAAACAATGTCAAGACTGTAAAAGGCAGAATCTCCACGATATCCTTTTGAGTATTGTAAATTTTTGTAGTGAATTTTATCAAAAATGGAATTCAAACCATCTTCGACAAACGATAAGAATTCTGGTAAATCGTCTACAGTAATTATCTCGGACAATCTCGGATAATATCGTGCTGTAGGAATCGGAACCGCAGGAATTGGATTAGTTGGCATATTCTAATTTTGTTTTTGACTTTAATTTTTGTTCGTATTCTGAATGATTAAATTGTAGTTAGATCGAACCAATCGTTGAGGCGTAAGTGCATAGTTTTTTTCGAGATTTTTCTAAGCAGTTTTAGTAAATAATCCGCTTAGTGATTTTTTCAAAAGATTAAAGTTTTTAAGAGGTTTAAAACCTCCTTTTTTCTTTTGACAATGTAAAGATGAGCCTAAAATTGGAGCTTAAAAAAGAGTCGCTTAGCGGTTTAACATGGATGTTCTGGAGCTTTACAGAGTTGTAAAGAGACTGGATGGGGAGTAAATTTAGAATTGACTGTTTTTTGATAAAACTTTAATTCAATGTCAAACAGTAAAAAGTTTTGTTTATGAGTTTTGAAAAAGCAAGGAACTTTATTACAAAGTTCCTTGCAAATTACAATGAAAGAAATCCATTCATCTAATGACTAATGTCAAGTTGAAATTTCTGAATTATACTTGTTTTATAGGATATTCAATCCAATATCCTGTATCGGTTTTTTCGTAACATAAAGCACCACTAGCGATATTTAAACAATGTAATTTAAAGCCTTTTTGTGCTCTAGGGTAGTATGCATCCAAATCATTGCTTGATAAAGGCCCGTCGATAGCATAGTTGCTATTTGCTAGAGTATCAATAGTTGCAATTTCGCCACCGTTATAAAATGCGAGTCCGTTAATATAAGTTAAACCGTCAATTGACATATCTTGGCCTCCTCCAGTTAGAGTAAGTCCTTGGGACTGACCATCTATCACTAATCGACCATATGGATTTGTATACATAGTTCCATAACCGCCAGTTTTGAAATCGAAACCTTGTCCAGTAAATGCAAGTGTTCCAGTGGTTTGCAAATCAACTCCATATGGATTATTTGAGTTTGTAGGATTTAATCTTAGAAAACTAGAAGTTCCAAATTGAGTAGACGAGGTTAGATTAATTTCCTGATTTGTATCAACTTTAAAAGCACCTTTAAAAGTCCAATTTCCTGTAATTATAGTAACTTGAGACTTAACCCACTGCCACCAATTGAAAAGCTTAGAGCGGCTAACTACTTTACTATCTTCAGAAATCGCAGTGTTAATTTGAGTTTCTGCATCAGATGCAAAATTTATGGTTTTATTATCAATCATATCCTTTAAGACTTTTCCTTGTCTAGCATCGAGTGCTTTGCCTTCGGTGGTGCAGTCAAGAGCATTGTAACTTTCGGCTTGGAGGTTGCCTGATTTTACAGATCCGTCTGCCATTAAAAATTGCTCATTTGTACCGCCAGTTTTAACAAAGGATTTTGCAGTAACTATACCATCCTTATCTATTTTTGTGACAGTATTATTGTTTGCATCAACAGCTTTTAGAAAATCTCCAGTCGCACTTTTTTGATTATATAAATTCAATACAGTCGCACTTCCATCAATAGCCATAATTTTTGCTATTTCTTTCTTATTATTAAAACCTGCCACATATAATGCAAATCCATCATTTACACTACTGAAATTAGTAGCCGATGCACCAGATAGACTAACAGTTGCATTTAAAGATGCATTTCCATTTGTGTTCGAAAAAACTTTTTCCCCTCTAATTATTTGATTACCTGAGAGTTTTACATTATCGGTATCTGTTAGCAATGCGTTTGCATCGCTAAACTCTAATTCTCCATTTTCATTCGTTTTTAAAATTTTGTTTGGCTGATTTTTTTCTAAGTCCGCCACTCTGATTCTGTTGTGATTTGTACTCATTTTTAATTAATTTTTTACGGGTTTAAATAATTTATAGGCTTTTAATCGGGCTTATAGGGGATTACCGTAATTCATTCAGATATATAAGACACTTACAAACAGTTGTGAGTTTTGGATGATTGTAAGTAATCTGAATGTTTAAAAATTGTGTTAGTGGCGTCACAATAGTTTTTGTTTTACAGAGCTGTAAAACAAAGTAATAAAGTTTATATTGACTTAGATATAGCCAATAGCAGAGTAGGGAAACTTATAATTTTAAGTTTCCAGAGTTTTTAAAATGTATTTTTTTTGAGTTTAAGAGATTTGGTTTTCTCTTTTGTTTTATTTTTGTAGATCTATTTTTAGGACAAGACAACTTTGCGTTCACGAGCGGGACGCTCGCGCCAGCGGGAGGTATCTGCAACAGATATTCTGACTTACTGTAGTGAGGGTAAAAGAGGTTCTGCATTCTCGTAATATTCAAAGCTGATCCACGTAAAATCCGTATAATCAGGTTTTTATCTGTTATAGAGCCAATTTGGATTCGGTATAGTTTGTAAAAAAGCCTTCCATTCTTGTAAAATCTGCAAAAAATCTGAAATAGGTACTTCCACTGGTTTTCCAGTTGTATTGAAAACAGCTCTAAAGGGAGGGGACTTTATTTCAACACTTTCATCTTGATTTCCTCCCCAAATATTGTAACCCTCAAATGGTATATTTAAGTCTAAATTTAAAGAGGTAATATCATCTATTATTTGCTGTGTCAAACGAATTCCATTTGGTTCTAAAAAACTTGCTATTTCATTATTTTTACTAGACCCATTTACTAAACTGCATCCTACACTAGGTATTGTTGTGTTATTAAATTCATAAGTACTAAAGTGTAGATTATATTCTTCCGCTTTCTTCATATTCTTTATAATTTATTGGATTTCAAAATACGTATAATGATTTTCAAATATTGGTTGTAGATTATATCTATGATGGTTAACATGTTTAATTTTGACTATCGAACCTCCCTGCTGGCGCGAGCGTCTCGCTCGTGCACACACAGGAAAGTCAATTAATATCAATTTCTAAAACAGTTTGATCGTTATCCCCTGCTGGCGCGAGCGTCTCGCTCGTGCACACACAGGAAAGTCAATTAATATCAATTTCTAAAACAGTTTGATCGTTATCGCCATAATTTCTGGCAGAGCTGTATTTCCAATCTACAGGATTAGTTACAAAACCAGTTTCGAGAGGGTTATTATGAATATAGTTTAACTTTTGCTCAAAAACCTTTAAAGACCAGATTTCAATAGGTTTGTTATTCTGTCTGCCAAAATTGCCTGGATTTTACATTGCTGTTTTTCTTTCCGGCTCTTTCAAACATCCACAGCATCCATTCTTTTCTGCTTTCTTGCGGATTTTCTTCAATTGCTTTGAGCATTTTTCTAGAGGTAAAACCTTTAAAATCTCTAATAAGGCCAGAAGGATCTCCATTTTCAGATCTGAAAATTAAATGAACATGACTTGGCATTATGCAATATCCATAAATCTCCATTCCCTTGTTCTTTCTGCAGTAGTCTAATGACTTTACAATATTCCCAAAATACTCTTCTCTTGTAAAAACATCTATCCAATATACCGTAGCAAAACTTAGAAAGTAAGCTCCAGTTTTATCTCCAAATTTGTATTTTCTGCTCATTTATTATTTTTGAGCTAATGTAAGAAATACTTTGCGTTCACGAGCGGGACGCTCGCGCCAGCGGGGGGTATTTTCTGCTCATTTATTATTTTTGAGCTAATGTAAGAAATACTTTGTGTTCACGAGCGTGACGCTCGCGCCAGCAGGGGATTGCAAGTAATCTGAATGCTTAAAAATTGTGTTAGTGGCGTCACAATAGGGTTTTATTTTACAGAAGTGTAAAACAAAGAAATAAGATTTGTATTGACTTAGATATAGCCAATAGCAGAGTAGGGAAGCTTATAATTGTAAGTTTCCAGAGTTTTTAAAATGTATTTTTTTTGAGTTTAAGAGATTTGGTTTTCTCTTTTGTTTTATTTTTGTAGATCTATTTTTAGGACAAGACAACTTTGCGTTCACGAGCGGGACGCTCGCGCCAGCGGGGAAGCTGAGAAATTTCTCTTTTGATTTAAAACAACTCAAAGATTCTTTTTCTTTGAGTTGTTGTTATCTTTTTGTAAATCTATTTTAGGGCAAGACAGGTATTATATTAGTTTACATAAACCATAAATGGTTGACTAAAATCTAAAGAATATTGCAATATTATTTTTAATCTATTCATGTGATATGCTAAAGATTCGCCTTTAGTTTCAAAAAACTCATTCTCAGTAATTCCATTAAATTTTAGAAACCCAGCATTATTATAATATAGTTTTACGAAATTTGATTTCCCGCCATATTTCAATAAGATATCTTTTGTTTCGTTGTTTAAAGAAGGAATTAAAATGTCTTCAATAAATTCAATTGCTTCTGTTATTTCCGAGATTTGAAAGTGTGCAATATCATCATCAGATGTGAAATTGTCTTCAGGTAAATCATATTCAACTCTATATTTCCATTCTGAAATAGTAGCTTCAAACAATTTTTTTGCCTTTAAAGAATTTATTAATGTAGCATAATACATACATAATGAAAATGTGCCAAAATCGAAATGCTCTACAATACCGTTGTATTCAAAATATATTGCTCTCGTTTTTCTCATGATTAAAATTTATTTTTTATTGATTGATATGAGCTCTCTATTAATATTTCTTTAGTGGTATTAAGAGTCTCTGGATGTATTTTTTGAAAATTTTCTATTGGATCATAAGATGACTTGATTTTTAATTTAAATATTGAAGGGGAAACAATCATCTCTTCTCCAGTTTTTAGATCCGTATAAATGATTTTGGCTTTTATAGCATTATTTTTAATGTCATCTGACAAAGTAAATAAAGGATTGTTTAATATATAGTTTTTCATTTCCAAACCATCATCAGGTAAGTTTTTCATTAATGTTAACTTGTTTTTATCAGTGTCGAAACTGTGTCTTCTTTTTGCTAGTTTCATACTAATAATATCTTCAATTTTATCTGTACTATTGTTTATTAACAAGCCATCGATCTCCTGAATCATACCGCTTATTCTAACATCCTTTTTATTATAGAATGCAATATCAACGCTTAAATATACATTTTCATCAGCATTTATTGTTGCTTTTAAGTAATTTTCACTTGGTATTTCAACTAATTGACCATTAGACCATCGAGCTCCATCATTTAAAAATTTTTCAGCTCGAGATTTTTTACTTAAATCTGTAAACCAATCATTATAACCTCCAGTGCTTTCGAGGGCTATGGCTTTTGCTTTTTCTAAATGTGGTTGTAATTTATTAATTGTTACATTATCAAAATCGTTTATCAACCAAAAATCTTTATTATTTTTCAGCAGTAATTTTTTTGCGAGCATCAACACCAAGATGTTCGGGTATTTTTTTAGGGTTGTTAACAAGTACATCAAAATAGATACCTTCTTCGTTTCCGAGATTATCCATGAATGATAGTCTGTTGTTAATTCTAGCTCTTTCTAAATACCATCTTGATGAATCTTCACTATAGTAATTCTTATATGCTTTAGTTCTTGCTGTACTTGAAACAACTGATATTTCATTTCTTTCTAATACATCAAGTCGTTTTAACTCTTCCCAATTATCAAGTGTACTAGTTTTATTTAAAGAATTCCAAAATTTAGTTTCCGAATTTTGTATTTCACCAAAATCTCTGTAGAAAGCTCGTTTAAGATCATCACTATAACTTGTATATCTTGTAATTATAACATTAGTTGCTTCAAGTTGAGGTAAAGTCGATAATTTTGTTTCAAAAGAAATTACGTCGTTAACCTTATCTCCAAGAAGTGTTTGCATTACCGATTTTACTTCAGCGGGCATACCAATTGTTCCTGCGGCATCAATCAAAGCATATTCTGCCGCAGTAACTGCTTTATATCTACAATAAATAGTTCCTCCACCAGAAACCAAAGCTATATATAAGAATGCTTTATTAGCATTTTCTCTAGCTTTTCTTTGTTCTTCGGTAGGCAATTGTATAGCATTGTATTGACCAAGTGCATAAATTGTTGAAGCTGAAATTGAAGTTGTAAATGCACCTGCTTCAAGACCTGTCCATACCAATACCTCTTCGGTTGCAACTAATTCACCACTAAGAGCGGCACGAATTTTTGTAATATGTTTTAAATATTGTAAATTTTTTAATTGGGTAATACCTCCAAAAGTAAAAAATAATACTACCTCTATTCCAATAGTTATCGCTAATGCTATTTTTGCATCAATTTTTAAAATTCTTTTAAAATCATCAGAATAATAAAACAAAAAAGCAGGTATAGGCTGGTCATTTGGTAAGATAGTTCTATCATCAGCCTGATGGCCAATTAATGTTAACGATTGATATAAATGGTAAGTATAAGGAATTGTTTCATTTCTATCTAAATTTTGAGCATCAGCTAAATAACGACCGTCAGTACTTAAGTATAAATTGGTAGTGGCAATTTTTTTATTGATAGTCACAAGTTCCTTTTTTAATGTTTTGTCAGTTTGATAATTTACCCAAGTATTGGTTTGAAGTTGCATTTCAGGATCTCCGGAATTAACTGACGAAATTCTACCACATTCTAAAACAACCGATTTTAAATGGCCATTTTCTTTTTTATAGAAATTAATACCGTCATTAAAAAAGAAAGACTCCGTATTAATTTCTTTGGAAGAATTTACTAAATTATATTTAGATACTTTCCATAATTGATAAACAGCATATACAAAACCCATTCTATTTGTTTTTTCATCTGCAATCCAACTGGCAACTGGTATTCTTTCAATTCTGGCATCATCAAGCATATGAAACAGATAATCAAAATTTGTATTTACACCATTCTCTATTTTTAGGAGAAAGTCTAGAAAATCATTGGCTTGATTCTGTGCTACAGATAAAACTAACCTTACTATAAATTGCTCTTCAGTTTCTGTAATATTTCTTGTTTTAATAAAAAGTAATAGTGTTTTTTTTATAATTTCAATTGGTAACGCAGAAAGAGCATTAATCGGAAGTATTTCTAGTAAATGTTCATATTTTATTTGTTGTGGAAATGTTGATAATGTATGAGGCATTTTATAAGTTTTATTATAAAAACTTACTAAGCCAAGATAATAATATTCAAAATCAGAATACGATGATTGCTCATTAAAGAATGGTTCTAAAATACTTCGATGAGGTAAATTTGAATTTGGATCATAGTAATACCCCCAACTTTTCTTTAAAAGAAATAACATTTTCTCGAGATCAGACAAACCACTTAAATCTATATCATTACTATTAGCAGACTCCTTCTAAAATAAGATCAGAACCTTCGTCACTTAATAGCATTGGAAAAATATCTTCAACAATTTCTCGTATTTTAAAAATAATTAAAATAACTATCTTCTTTAATTTTCTTTTATCAGCATCATTAGAATATTGATTAATGTAATTTCCTAGATTTTTATTATAAAAATGATAACCGAATCTGTTTGCTGGAGTTATTGGAACCGAAATAGTTTGTGATGTAAATTTATTAGGTAATCTAAGTATATAATCAATTTTTTCAAAACCTTCTGTTGTTGAATCAGAATAACTTCTGATTCCTTTATTGTCTAACGTACTTTCAATTTTAAATTCATATTTTTTTCGGTCATAAAAGAAATCATAAGGAGCATTAAAATTGGTTACACCAACAGAAATAGAATCTCCTGGTCTTGCAAGATATTTGTCAAAATTAAATTTATACTTAAAAATCATGTCTCGACCTAAAGGAATATCCGGTCCTGTGTTTTCAATATATTTAAGAAATTGAGTTTCGTCATAATATGCATCAATTAAATCAGATCTTTTTTTGTCATTTGTTTTAAACTCTGCTTTAAAATAAAAACGATAATTAATAGAATCGCTTAGTGTATTTTCTTTGAATGTAAATCCTATTAAAAAGCCTTCAATATCAAATTCTAATTTACTGAACTTTTCAGATAATTTTACAGGTATTCCTGATTTATATAAAAGTACTACCATTATTCAAGGTCTTTATTTATTATTAAATATGTGCTTTGTAATTCTTGTTCAGGCATATACTCGCTATACCCCTTACTAAAATGATATCTCCTATCAAGAGAATAAACAAAAACAGGATTCTCTAGCTCTTCCATCAATTCATTGTTGCCTTCAGCATTTTCAGCCACAACACCAACTTTGTATTTCTGATACTTGATATTTTCCGGAGAAATCAATTCATTTTCATCTTCAAAAAGATCAATCAAAAACAAACGAGGATTTTTTACATCACTAGAAATCAAATCTTTTATAATTTCATTTTCCTCTTTAGTTAATCCTAGGATAATTTTGTTGGGTGTAGAGCCATCTAGTGTTTTTAGTTCTAGTCCTGTAATAGTTTGTGTGCTGTCTGTAAACAGTTTTAAATTGTAATAGTAAGGATCTGGCAACTGATAGGTTTTGCTTTTAGTTACTGCACCACTGGCAGAAGCTGTAGATTTAGTATCTGGAGTAGTGCTTCCAGTTGCAGAAACAGCATTATTCATAACATCTGCCGCTTCTGTAAGATAGGTTACACGTTCAACAAAAGGTTTTTCTTCAATTCCTGTTTCAATGATATCGTTAACCGTTACTGTTTGCGCAACAGAAATTCCCTGCTGTTTTTTATCATAAAACTCATTAATTAGATTTAGTTTTTCAGAAGTCATTCTAGAATAACTTTCGTCACTGCCTAATTTTAGTAATGGTTGCGCTTTAATTAAATTAAAGACATCATCAAAAAAGTTGGCGACACCATTTACGGCTATAGGATTTCCGTTTTCGTCTTCTTCTTCACGAATTTTATAAGTATTTAATTTTCCCTGATAAATCAAAATACTTAATGCGACAATGTTTTTACCTTCAACAGCAGGAGTGGTCAATTGTACTTTAGAGGTTAACTCGCTATAATTTCCTTCTTCATCATGTGGTAATCGTAGTCCGTCAGCATTAATAAAATTATCTTTTTGTGCATTGGCAACTTTACCAATTTGTCCATAAAAAGCAGTGTTGTTATTGTTGTCGGTTGAAAATTGTAAGTACAGATTATTTGTTGTAACCGTATTAGCTTGGTTTTGTGTATTAATTAGAACCGCCAACCAGAAGCGCCATAAGTTACAGCAGCCATAGGTATTTCATTGGTTGCTGTATCTTTCAGTAATCCTGTTTTTAGGTTTTCAGAGCCTTCACCAATTTTATAGTTTTTGTAAAAATCATAACTGCGTGTACGATCGCTTTGAATATAGACGTACCAATTGTTTTTTGTCCAAAACTTATTAAGCAAATCACTGAAAATAGCTGTTCCTTTTTTCTCGGTTTGAACTCCAGAAACAGTTGCTGTAACAACTCCATTTTCAACATGCGACCCATAAAAAGCCGCAATATCAATAAATTGAGTGCTTTGCTCGCGCTGTAATTTCTTAATGAAATCTGTTGAACCATTTACCGTAATTTCTGCAAAAGGTTTGCGGGCATATTCTAAATTGAAAGCAAACTCAGTATTGTCAAAATCATGTTTGTAATCGCCGTAATTTAGAACAACATCAATTCCGCATTCGCCTTCGGCAAAATTTCCTAATGATTTTCCAATATCTATTAATGGTAATTCGAAATCGTCTTTCTCATCAAAAGTATCGCCAGCTGCGACAAATTTGGATTCTTTAAAAAAGAAGTCAGAAAGCAGGATTGTTGTGTCAGTTAGAGTTGCATCATAACCAATAAATTTAGCGGTGAAAGGAGGAACAGGAATAGGTGTAGTTGTTTCACCTTCTTTTTTTACACGATCTTTATGAAAAGCGTTGAAATCGATGTTTATTTTGTCAATAAAATCAGAATATGATCCTTCATTCTTTTTAATTAAAGGCTCTGTATCATTAGTAAAAAAGTCACTTTTCTGTAAACCTCTGTAAACAAAATATTTGATATTCAGTCCAGGAAATGGCTGGTTGTAAGGACGAAGAATTAGATTCACTTTATCAGGATTGCCAGTTTGAGGCTGGATCAAAACAACTCCTTTGCAAATCGAAAAGGCTTTTTTGGGCGCGTCTAAAGAAAATCTAGAAGTGAGGTTGAAAACAGTTTCAGATTGAGGTCCAAAGTCCTGACCTGATAGCTGCGCGGGAAAACCTCCCGACTCTATAAAAAAATGGGATTTTGCGGACATATTTTAAGTATTAGTAATAAATTTTTTTATTTAAACCATTCAGGTCTATAGGTTTTGTACAAGAATCTTCCAATCAGGAAAAGCAGGATAAGTAGTAGCGATCTTCCTAGCCAGATTTGGACTTTCTGCCAAAAAGTGAGATAGTTAGTAAACTCAGTAATCGTAATCGTTTTCTCTTGAACATCTTTAACCTGTTTCGATTTCCAATGCGCGTAGAGTTCCTGTTCTTTGAGGTTGCAGTCTACTTGGAGTTTATTGTTATCAAGTCGAACCCTTGGGCTTTTTAATGTACGCCCTGGTTCGGCTTGAATAACATTTTTAAGAATCACTTTTCCGTTAAGGCATTCTAGTAATGCATTGTAGGAACTGCTGTCTTTAGCAATTTTAAAAACTGTATCGTGTAAAGTTTCTGTAATAGTAATAGTCTGAGTTTTGTTTTCATTTTGCACTGGTTTCGGACTTCGACACGAAATCATGATTAGGATAATGAAAAAAGAAAAAACAAGACATTTTAGTTTTTTTGTCATAATTAAGATTGATTTTTAAGTTTTGGTTTTAGAGGCGTAAAAAGCCTTTAATACTTTTTATATCGCGTTTTCTTCGAGCTACTTTATAGCCTTCGCGCCCGCCAGAATCATTGGTGTTTCCTTCGATGGTATAAATGGTGTTTCCTGCAATTTTCTCGACAAATCCGGCGTGACCTGTGCCGTTATTAAAATCCATGATGAAAACATCTCCAGGCTGAGGTGTTTTTTTTACCAAAAGAGGTCTCGAATGGTATTGATCTAAAACACCTCCCGTTTTCTTTAAAGGATTTTTAGCGTTCATTTGGGCGGCGGCGTTCTGTGTGCACCAATAAATAAAAGCCATGCACCAGGCGTATCCTTTACCAAGTCCGACGCTTCGTAGATAAATTTCGACTTCAGGGCCTGAGTTGCTGTTTCTTGGCATTTCTTCGACACCAATTTGTGCCGTTGCGATTGCGATCGTTTTTTGAGCTAGTGTCATGAGCTTTTTCCGTTTAATTGTTTAAATTTTTGTAGTTCGTCAACCAATTGCTGGTTGATCAGCATGAGTTCTTTGTGCTGTATTTCCATTTTTTTTATGGTTTCTGTAGCGGCGGTAAGTCTTGCTGTAATATCGTCCAGAAGATCACGGTAATATTTTACGGCACTTACGGCATTGTCGAGTTCTGCTGCGCGGTCTTCTGCCAGTGATTTTCGCATAGAGAAAAACCAAGTAATAAAAGCGGCAAAAAATGCGGTTAGAGTGGGGTATAAAAACTGCTCCATTGAATGTGTTTAAAGTTTAATGTTGGATTAAAAAATGTTTTTGAAAGACAACCTGAAAGTTGTTTTTTGAGGAAGCTTAACTAGAAGATTTATCTAGTTTTTGAGGTTCATTTGTTTCCTTTTGAGATTGCAAAGATTGGGTAAAAAAAGCCCTAAATAAAATGAATGCAAGGTCTGCGAACATTTGTATTCTAGGGCTTTACAGAGTTGTAAGGAAAGCGAACAGAAGTCGTTTTAGATGAAGTAAATGCTTCATCTTTGCATCACAAAAAGGATGCTTTTGAAGATTAAAAAAGAAGTTTTTTTTCTTTTACAAGTATTAAGAAGGTCTTTTTTGATTGCTCATAAGTTCTTCTATTTTTTTTAGTTCAGAAGTGATAGGTGTACAGAGAATTTCATACAAAGTAGTTCTCGAAATCGGGTAAACCGGATAGACGTATTTACGCCACACAACAGTAGTTGGAATATCTTCCGTTTTGTGTTTTTGATACAGTTCTTTAATGAGTTTGTAACGCATTAATTTATTTTTTTGAATTCCGAGACTTCTGTTTGAAGATATAGGCATGAGAGATAATATTTTGAATGATAGAAAAAAGAAAATTTTAAGAAGAACGAAGTTTGAAAAAGAGTTAATAGTTTGAATTATAAAGACATCATATTTAAGACAGCCAAACCATTTGATCATATTCAATAAATGGTTTTACTTCCTGATGCCATTTTTATATTGAACCTCGTTCTGAGGTTGTATTTGTTAAAGATTTTATTTAACAATTTAGGTCAGCAAACCCCGCATGACAATCCTGTTTCCAAAACCTTTTTAGGTTTGGATTCCAATAGAAAGAATGAGTTTTGGCTGTTTATTATAAGGGCAGAAATCGCCCGTTTGTCGGTTCCTGATTCTCTTCAGAAAGAAGAAGAAACAGGAACCATTTTTATTTACCTGCTTTTTTTCGGCTGCAGGTTGAGAGGTCGTTTTTAGCCTTTGTAAGTGGCTGTTGTGTGTTTTTTGAATCTCGGATTTTTGATTACAATACTTTCGTACTGATTAAAAGCCAGTCGTTCTTTTTGGGATAAGTCATGAGTGCAATTCCAGTTTCCGAGTCTGTCTTTAAAGATAGTATGTTCATTTACTTTGTAGCTTTCATGATCTGTAATTGGCTTTATTTTTACGCTCATTCAGGTATTGTTTAAAAGTTGTTTTTAATTTGAAATAAAACCATTCTCTAAATAAAAGAATCGGTTTTAAATTGGTTAGAATTAACAGGATCGTTAATAACAGTGATAAATAAATGTCGTGATTAAGTCGCATGATTTTGTTCGTTTTGCTGGTTAAAAAAATCAAAAGCATATCCTTGTAAAAAATCTACAGAAGACATCGATAGTGTAATATTGGTTCTTACGCCATTTTCATCAATTCGGCATGCCTCAATAAACCAGCTTGAACGTACAGGTTTAAAAGCGGAAGCAATAATCTCTACACCATCTGTAAATTCTTCATTGTTAAACTCCTTTGTCAGCTTTTGAAGTTCCAAAACTCTGGAGCCTTTCAGGTTTCCTTTGGCATCTTTTTTTAGAAGATTGAAAACAATTTTGACTAAAGAAGCAGTTTCTTTACTAGTTGAAAGAGAAGAAATATAGTTCTGAACCTTTTCAATACCAATAGTTACAGTATCGTCCCAACCTTCATTAATACGATAACCGATCGTGATTTCTTCTTTGTCATTAGAAAAAGTGTGTGACATTTGTTTTTCCTTAAAACCGTAAACCTGATTTTTTAAATCCAGAATAGTTTCAAACAGTCTAAAAGTTTCCGTTTTTGCATTTTGCATCATTTCAGAAGTTTGCTGTAATCTAGAAAGCGCTTTTGGAATCGTTTCGGCAACTAGTTTTTTATAAGCATCTCTTTCTTCATTTTTCTTGTTTTCAACTCGTTGAAGTGCTTCTTTTAATTGTTGCGCAGAAAATTGAGTTAAGTCCATAACAGGTTTAAAATTGTTTGCAGTTGTAGTGTTCATAATAATTGGCTTTTAGTAAATTAATATTTCTTCTTTAAATGGATCTGCATAATAAGGTTTGAAATTATGGTGTAAAGCAAGTTTCAAAACCTCTTTTATTTTACTTTCAATATTTTGAGAAACAGGGCGTGGAGAAGCAGTTTCATCATCCAGAATATGCATCCATTGAAAACGTTCCTGATTAATGCAGATTCTCTCTCCAGCTGTAAAAGTTTTAGTTCTTTCAGAACAATATTGAAGTGCTAGATATAATAATGCGATACGTTCTTCGATTTGTGTTTTACTCATAATTTTTCTCTAATTGATTTTTTAATTTTTTAATGTCAAACTCGATTAAACTTCTTTCAGGACTGTTTGGATTTTCGATCAGCCAATTTTCCAGTTCCCGAATTTTTTCTTTGATTTGATTTGTTCCCATTTTAATTTGGATTAAAGATTTAATGCTATTTTCTTGTTTTCAGATTTTTTATAAAGAGCTATTTTTAGATTCGTAGTATTTTCCATTCTTTTTGTGTTTTAGGGTAGTATTTTTCTTTTTACGAATATTTATTGTTTATTCTTTGTAAATCAATTGTTTGTGTGTTGTTTAAAATTGTTTTATTTTATTGTTGCTCAATATTTTCTAGCTTAACCTATTGTTTTTCAATTTTATTTTTCTTTACTTTGCAAATATAATGTAAAATAATACATTAAAACAAATTTTTAACGTAAAATAATACGTCTTTTTATGGGGTCAACGGAAAGAGTGCGGGAATATCTTGATTATAAAGGGATTACTAAATATAAGTTTTGTAATGATTTAGGATTTTCTAATAAATTTTTAGACAATAGCAACAATATGGGAACAGATAAAGCGTGTAAAATATTACACTATTATCCAGACCTAAGTTCAGAGTGGCTGTTAACAGGAAACGGACCTATGATTAAAGAAGAAAATACTAGCGTTATGGTTATGAATAGTGATAGAAAAACAGTCGATTCGCTTCATGCAAATCAAGAAATACCTTTGTATGATTTGGAGGCAGTTGCTGGTTTAAGAGAGCTATTTAGTAGTGGGGAACCGCAAAGAATTTTGGATACAATAAAAATTCCAAATCTTCCAAAATGCGATGGGGCAATTTCTGTTACAGGAGATAGTATGTATCCTTTATTGAAATCGGGAGATATTATTCTTTATAAGGAAACGGAATTTGAAAATATCTTTTTTGGTGAAATGTATCTTCTAAGTGTTAAACTGAATGACTGGGAAGAATACATCACCGTAAAATACGTTCAGAAATCTGATCAAGGACAGGATTATGTGAAATTGGTAAGTCAGAATTCGCATCATCAGCCAAAAGATATTCATGTATCAAAAATATCGGCATTGGCTCTTATAAAAGCTAGTATTCGTATTAATACTATGATGTAATTGTTTCAATAAAATTTAGACTTATTTTTAAATAAAAAGAGGATATTAAAAATGCTTTAGCTAAACATTTGAAGTTTTGGCTAAAGCATTTTCATGTTTTATAAATTCTATTTGAAAAGTCTCAAATCATAACGCTCCTCATAAAACGTCTTCCCCCATTCGTGAACTTCTTCAGATTTTGTAAGTTCGAATCCCATTATTTTATACATTTGAAGTGCTTTATCCTGCATGCTTGTCGTAAGCAGAAACACATTTTTAAACTTTTTCTCTTTACAAAAATCTACAGCTTCAGTTAAGAGTTTTTTACCAATTCCGAGACCTCTAAAAGCGGGATCGAGAAGAAACCATCTCAATTGCGCTTCTTCATTAGGTTGATGCACAATAGCAACGCATCCCACAATTTTATTATTGTATTCTGCCATCCAGATTCGGTCATTTTCTGGCGAATATTTTTCTAAGAAATCGTAAAAAGTCTTGATTACATATTTCTCAAAATCAGTTGAAAAATTCGATTCGTTTCCATAGATAAATCCGTGTAAATAAATAATGTAGCCAATATCGCCAGGAGTAATATTATGGCGATAGGTAATATCTTCACGAGTTATTTTATTTTCTGTCAGCAGATTTCTAACTGTATTCATCGAATCGACTAAAATTTCTTTTTCAGAATTGTTTAGTTTTTCAATTTTACCCTCAATCTTGTTTTCAGATTTATCATTTAATACGCTTAATAATTCATTTCCAGAATCAGTCAATTTAATATTGAAAGCACGTTTGTCTTCAGAAGAAGTGACTTTCTCAATTAAATTTTCTTTTAAAAAACGCTTCAAAATCCGGCTTAAATATCCTTTATCTAGATTTAAAATTTCTGTGATTTTTTGGGCCGTTATAGTTTTGCTTTCGCTGATTTCATATAGAATTCGTATCTCAGTCAAAGAATATTCGCTGTCTAAATAATGCTGGCTTAAAATATCTAAATGCGCCGTATAGAATCTATTGAAACTTCTAATTTTTGAAGTCGTAGTAGTCATGATTTGTAATATTGTATTGTTGAGGTACAAATATATAAATTTAGTTGCTTTTGTCAACCATTTTCAATTTTTATTTTTTTTGAAAAGAATTTCAACTGAATAAAATTCATTTTAAGACATTCCTATTAATTATTTGTTAAGCACTTTTTCGCTTCAATTCTGCTTTTTATAAGAGAAAGACTGTTATCTCAAACAAAGTTTCTTAGTTTTTGTTCTAAATGCTGTTAACCTTTATGTAGCGGCTAATTTTCGATCTCAAATGTTAATAATATGTTTCGTTTTAGAAGGGTTTTATTAATGTAAACGTAACCTAATCGACCTACCCTCAGCTTTAATTTTGGAGACATATAAGAAGAACCCAATACTTTATATATGCCAATTTTTAAACAGCACGATCATTATCAAGACAAAATCAGAAAAAGTGTTTTGGCTCACGCTTTTCATTTGATTAATCATAAAATAATGAATCATGTATAAGAAGTTTACAGACGAAGAACTTGTTGAATTATTAAAATCGGGCAAGGACAAAGCTTTTGATGAACTTTATTTCAGATATCGAGATCTGTTAGTTCGATTCGTATATCTCCGAATGAAATCAATCGCCATTTCAGAAGAAATTGTGCAAGAAGTTTTTACCTCTATTTGGGAAAGACGCAAAACAATTGTGATCCAGAAAAGTTTTGCGGCTTACATCTACACTTCGGTTCGCTACATGACTTTAGATTACATCAAATCGCACGAAGTTACCGATCAATACATTCAGGAGGTTCTAGATAAAAATACTGCTTCGCAAACCAGTTATAATGCTATCGAAGATTCTATCTATTATGATGAATTGCAAAAAGCAGTTGACGAAGCGGCATCATTACTTCCTAAAAAATCAAAAGAGGTTTTTATTCTCAGCCGAGTAAAACATTACACCAATAAAGAAATTGCCGAAGAATTGAATGTTTCAATCGAAACTGTAAAATATCATATTACATATGCGCTCAAATTTATGCGTACGCATTTGGGCGAATTCAATTAAAAGTAAACTTCAGATTAAGAACTAAGCTTTTTTCTTAACAGAAGCGTAACCTTTTGCGCCTACCTAAAATTACAATTCCCAAGACATATTATTAAAGACATAAAGAAATTATAATGCCTGAAAATTCAAATAACGAAATCAAAAATTTTTTAGAAGGAAAGTACTCTCCGAAAGGACAAGAAATGTGGAACAAATGGTACGATCGTACTGATGATTTTTTTGATAATATGGAAGTGGTTCAATCAGACCGCTCAAAACTGAAAAGAGAATTAAGACAAATAAAGAATACCAATAAAGTTATTTCACTTCAATATAAAAACTTGGCTGTTGCGGCTTCTTTGGTTTTCCTTGTTGGATTGTCAGTGTTTTTTTATGCAACATCAAATACTGTTGAAAACAAGCAATTTACAGTAAAACTAGGAGAACATGCTCAGATAAAATTAAGTGACGGAACAAAAATCTGGCTAAATGCAGGAAGTGTACTTAAATATCCGAAGGAATTTAAAGGTGATACGAGAGAAGTGTATTTAAGTGGTGAAGCTTTTTTTGATGTAGCCAAAGACAAAAAACATCCTTTTATTATTCATACCAATAAAATGGATACCAAAGTTCTCGGAACTAGTTTTAATGTTCAAGCGTATCCAGATCAAACGACACAAGAAGTTTCGGTTGCAACAGGAAGAGTAAACGTGAAATCGACTGTAACAGACGAAAATGTATATGTAACTCCAGGACAGAAAGTGATTTTTAAATCGCAAAGCAACAAGCTTCAAGCCTTTAAAGATGTTCCGTTGAATACCATTTCGCTATGGCGAAAAAATATTATGGTTTTTGAAGAAACGCCTCTTTCTGAAGTTGTGGCCACAATCAATCGTAATTATAATGTTGCGATTGAAGTCAAAAACAAGAATTTAAACGATTTAAAGATTAGCGCCTATTTTAAAGAACTGCCTGCCGATCAGGTAATTGGACTGGTGTGCAATATCGTCAATGCCCAATACAAAATGGATTCTGGGGTTTACAAAATCGAATAATTCTTTAAACAATAAAAATAAAACTACGTAGCAACCTAATAAACAAAACAATTACACTAAATCTAAAGACTATGAATGAAAAGCAAATGCGGTATGCCAGCATAAGGACAATAGGAACAAAATTATTCCTATTTATGACTTTGTTTTTTACCGCACTAACAGTAAAAGCTGGGAATGTTGATATTAACAAAAGAGTGACTTTAAAAGTTGATAATGAGAGTATAAAAAATATATTTCAAAAAATTGAAAATCAGGTTGATGTGCATTTTATGTACGAAAGCGACCAAGTAAACGCCAATCAGAAATTAAGTTTAAAACTGAATAATGTAACACTTGAGCAGGCGCTGGATAAAATTTGCGGAAGTGCACTTCGATATGAGATTGTGAGCAACAATATTGTAATCAAGAAAAATCAGAAAGTTGCTTCTTCAGATCAAAATAAAATCACTGTTTCGGGAACTGTTTTTGGCGGAGATGACAATATGCCTTTACCAGGAGTTGGAATTAAAGATAAAGGTTCTGATGCGACAACAGCAACAGATTTTGACGGAACATTTAAATTAGAAGTAAATGCCTCAGAAGCGACACTTGTTTTTTCTTACGTGGGTTATCTAACACAAGAAGTAAAAGTTACTAGTTCGCAAAACATCACGGTAAAATTAGCAACCGACGTAAAACAGCTTCAAGAAGTTGTAGTTATGGGTTACGGAAGTGTGAAAAAAAATGAAGTTTTAGGAGCAGTTGGTTCTGTTTCTATGAAAGAGACTTCTAGCAGAACATACAACAACGCAGCCGAATTATTACAAGGAACAGTTGCCGGAGTTACTGTAATTAATGATGGTGGTGACCCAACTGCATCGCCAACAATCAACATTCGTGGTATTGGATCTTTGAATGCTGAAACGCCTTTAATCGTTTTAGACGGAATCATTTACAGTGGTTCTTTAAATACTATAAATCCAAATGATATTGCATCGATAAACGTTTTAAAAGATGCGGCTTCTGCAAGCAATTTATGGTGCAAGAGCTTCTGGTGGGGTAATTTTAATTACTTCTAAAAAAGGAGTTTCGGATAAAATTAATGTGAATGTAAACTATCAGGGAGGTTTTCAGAATGTTGCTAAAAAATTGCAGGTTTTAAACGCCGCAGAATATTCTGACGCTATGAATTTAGCAAGAGACAATGCAGGTTTGCCAAGAATTCCTGCTTTTGATCCTGCATTTGAACCAACGGCAAGAACAACAAAAACCAACTGGATGGATGAAATTTTCCGTACAGGAGAAATTCAAGATTTGTCGCTTTCGGTAAATGGAAAAACAGAAAAATCTAATTTCTTTCTTTCTGGAAGTTATAGAAAAAACGAAGGTATTTTGCTAAATACTTATGGAGAACGTTATACAGTAAGAGCAAATTCTTCTTTCAAATTGGCAGATAATTTCACAATTGGAGAAAATATTTCATACTCATTAACTGATGGTCAGACTGCTAATACGTCAAGTTCGTATACAGGAGCAATTCAAGCAGCAATTTTGTATCCGCCAAATGCAACGATTTATAGAGAAGATGGTTCAGGTCAGTTTGGCGGTGTTCCAGAAAAATATATTGGTTCTTATGGAGACGTTATCAATCCGGTAGCGTATTTGAAAAGATTAGACAATAAGAACCCTATTTCAACAATTTTGATCAATCCGTATGCAGAATGGGAAATTGTTCCAGGACTAAAAGTGAAATCGAACTGGGGTTATACAAGAATTCAAGACAATGCATCAGATTTTACAGTAAAAGTTACAGAACCAGGAAAAATCTTTGATTTCAACAGATTGACGCTGAAAAATATAACTACTACAGATTTATTGAGCGAGCAGACTATTTCTTATGAGAAATCATTCGGAAAACATAATTTGAAAGCTTTGGCTGGATATACGTATCAAGAAACAAAAAGAGACTTCTACACTATTGAAGGAACTGGTTTTGATAACGAAGATCCATCACAGCGTTATTTATTAAATGCAAAATTAATTCAGCAGACCGCAGCTGGAAGATCAGATGAAATTATTTCGTCTTATGTGGGAAGAATTAATTACGATTTCAGTCAGAAATATTTAATCTCTGGAATTGTTCGTCGTGACGGAACTTCAAAATTATTAGAAAATAACCGTTGGAAAGTGTATCCTTCAGTTTCTGCAGGTTGGTTAATTTCTGAAGAAAATTTCATGAAAGGTATTGAGCCAATCATCAGCAACTTAAAACTTCGAGCAAGCTGGGGACAAATTGGAAACTTAGGAAATCTTGGGCCATATCAATTTAGTGTGCCTTTAGTTCAAACTCAAGCTTTAATTGGAGCAGTGCCATCAATTAATTATGGTTATGCTGAAAGCGAATTATCAAACCCGAATTTAAAATGGGAAAGTTCTGAGCAGACTAATATTGGTTTAGATTTTACGATGCTAAATAATAGTTTGGTTGGATCTGTTGATGCTTATGTAAAGAAAAACAAAGACATGTTGGTTCGTGACCAATTGCCTGGAGTTTCTGGAACGCCACAAGGAAGAATTGTAAACTCAGGAGATGTAGAAAACAAAGGAATCGAGGTGAGTTTAACGTACCAAAAAACTCGCGGAGAATTTAAATTTGATGTTACGGCAAACGCTGGATTCTTAAGCAATAGAATTGTTTCTATTAAAGACGATTTGAATTCATTAGAGCCGCTTGGTTTAAGCAGAGTTCGTAGTTTGCCATTAGCTAATATTTATCAAGTTGGAAGTCCAGTTGGAGCATTCTACGGATATCAGACAAACGGATTATTCCAAAGTAATGATGAGGTGAAAGCGTATGTAAACAAAGATGGTGTAATGTATCAGCCAAACGCGGTTGCTGGAGATATTAAATTTAAAGATGAAAATGGAGACGGCGTAATCAACAATAGCGACAGAGTAGTGTTAGGAAGTCCTTTTCCAAAAACAACGTATAGTTTGAATGCCAATTTCAGATACAAAGGATTTGATATGAACATCTTTTTTAACGGAGCTGCAGGAAACAGCGTTTTCAATGCGGTAAAACATACAGGTTTAAATGCTTCTTTCCCAGGTTACAATTTATTGGCTGAATCAAAAGATGCTTGGACTCCAACCAATACGGATACAAATGTTCCAGTTCTTTCATCAACAGATAACAATAACAACTTCGGTCGTATTTCTAATCTTTTTATTGAAGACGCTTCTTTCTTAAGATTGAAAAACGTTTCGATTGGTTATACCGTTAAAGAAAGCTGGTTGAACGGAAAAGCGAAACTGAGATTCTTTATTTCGGGACAAAACTTATTTACAATCACAAAATATTCTGGAATGGATCCTGAAGTTGGACTTAAAAACTTCGGAATGGATTTAGGACGTTATCCGCTTTCTCGTATTTACATGACAGGTGTTAACGCAACTTTTTAAAAAATAAAAAACAATTAAAATGAAAAAAATAAGTCTTTTATTATTGAGTTTTGTGCTTTTGGTAAGTACTTCGGCTTGCGAAAGCGAACTTGATGTTGTGCCACAAGGAGCTCCTTCGAGCGGGAATTTCTGGAAAACGCCAGCAGATGCAAAAGCAGGAGTAAATGCAATTTATGCTTTGTATTCTGATGATAATATGTACGGTCGTGGTTTCTTTTGGCTGAATAATGCCAGCGATGATATTGGGACTAAACCAAGACAAAATGCAGAAAGAATTAAAAACTTTATTGTAGACGGATCAGAATCGGATACTAAAGATATTTGGAGAATTCACTACGAAATCATGAAACGTTGTAATGACGTAATTCGTAATATTCCAAATATTGCATTGGATGAAAGTACAAAAAACGGAATGTTAGGAGAAGCTTATTTTAATCACGCTGTAATGCATTTAGAATTGGCATACCATTACGGAGACGATCGTGCGGGAATTCCAATTCAGGAAAGAGAAAACCCAACAAATGTTTATGTGCCTCGCGCTAAAAATGTTGCTGAAAATTACGCATACATTGCCGCAGATTTAATTAAAGCCGCAGATTTGTCGCCTTATTTTGATCAGCTTACACCAGACAATCGTGGTCGCGCTCACAAAACTGCGGCTTGGGCTTATTTGGTTCGTACCTACTTGTATGCAAAAGATTGGGACAATGCGATCAAATATGCCAATATGATTGTGGCTAGCGGAAAACACAAATTATTGGATAATTTTGAAGATGTATTTAAAATCAGCAACAATTGGTCTTCAGAATATATCTGGTCTGTAACTTCAAGTGCAGAGAATACTTCTTTAGGTTCTATTTTTCCTGGAGTTTGTTTAGAAGATAAAGGATGGGGAGTTTACAATGGTTGGGGAAATTTCTATCCGACAAAAGAATTATTTGATACGTATGCGCCAAACGACAAAAGACGTAGCGCTACGATTTTACAAAAAGGAGACAAATTTGTTTACTTCGGGGAAACAGTAACTTTTAATGAAGGTAATCACGTAGTAAGTTCAAGTAACAGAACGGGTTATCAGTTTAAAAAATATATGGAGCCGTTTAGTTATCCCAAAACAACTTCGGGCGGAGTAGATATTCGTTATGTAAATGCGAATGGAGACAAGCCTTCTACAGCTTTAAATGTTCCTCTTTTACGTTATGCTGATGTGATTTTGATGTTAGCGGAAGCTAAACTAATGAAGGGTCAAAATGCAGATACAGAAATCAATATGATTCGCCACCGAGCAGGTCTTACAGATATTTCTGGAGCTACAATGGTCGATTTAAAAAGAGAGAGAAGATGTGAACTAGCAGGTGAGTGGACAGACCGCCATTTCGATTTAGTGCGTTGGGGAGATGCAAAAGAAACGTACGCGAAACCATTGCATCATTATAACGGAAGCGTTATTTATCCTGCTCGTAATTTCAATCCTGCAATTCACCACGTTTGGCCAATACCGCCAGATGAAATCGCAGTAAGTAAAGGAGCTTTGACTCAAAACCAAGGCTGGTAATCTATAATTTCATTGTGTTTTTTTAGTTTTTTACGCTGCAGTCTTAGTCAGGAGACTGCAGTTGTAAAAAATAAAGTTTGTCATTCCGAGGAATGGCAAGTCGAACGCATTCACACAATCTTGTCATTTCGACGAAGGAGAAATCCTCACTAGAAGCTCCACAATCTAAATCCCCAATCTTTGCCGAGTTGCTAACGAAGATTTGCTTTGCCTGTTCGCTATCGCTCGAGTCTCCTTCGTCGAAATGACAAGATTACTTTTTACTATTTGTATTTAAATTAGTGAAACGCCTTTACACATAAAGAAAAGCTATGTTTCTATGTGTTAAAAATAAATTGCAGAAACCCATTTCTAATAAAGTTACCTACAGCTTTAAAAGAATAAAAATCATTTTCGATGAAAAAAATAATCACCCTTTTTTGCCTTCAATTTTGCTTGTTCGTTCAAGCGCAAGAATACAGTTCTTCAAATATTCATTCTCATAACGATTACGAAAGTAAATTACCTTTTTATGGTGCTTATTCTAATGAAACGGGCGTTATAGAAGCCGATGTCTTTTTAGTAAATAATGAATTGTTTGTAGCACATACTTCTAAAGAAATTGCTTCTCACAATACACTTAAAAGCATGTATTTGGAACCTCTTTCAAACAAATTAAAAACATTGGAAGGAAAAGCTTACCCGAGCAATAAACCTTTAATATTAATGATTGATATTAAGTCTGATGCCGACTCAACTCTAAAAACAATTGTACAGCAATTAAAGACTTTTCCAGATATTATTTCGAATAAAAACATAAAAGTGGTTATTTCTGGAAACAGACCTTTACCGTCACTATGGAAGGAATATCCAGATTTCATTTATTTTGATGGAAGATTGAATGAAAATTATACTTCAGATCAATTAGCGAGAGTTGAAATGATTAGCGAAGATTTACATGAAATCACAGTTTGGAACGGAAAAGGAGTTTTGACGCGACCAGATTCTGAAAAAATTCAGGCAATTATCAAAAAAGTCCACGATCAAAAGAAAAAAATAAGATTCTGGGCTACGCAAGACAACGTAAACACGTACATGACTTTGATGAATTTAAAAGTTGATTTTATAGGAACGGATAAAGTAGA
The DNA here is from genome assembly GCF_029625315.1 of Flavobacterium ginsengisoli. Taxonomy (NCBI): domain Bacteria; kingdom Pseudomonadati; phylum Bacteroidota; class Flavobacteriia; order Flavobacteriales; family Flavobacteriaceae; genus Flavobacterium; species Flavobacterium ginsengisoli. The sequence continues at coordinate 2,263,565 of NZ_CP121110.1, read as the reverse complement.
CGAACTAACTCAATTTATAAATAACATTAAAACGACATTTTACCAGAATACAGAATTTCACCAAGCTTATGTTCCTAAAAATGTTTTCAAGAATAAACGCCCAAAAAATGTTATTCTTTTAATTGGAGACGGGATGGGATTAGCGCAGATTTATTCTGGATATACTGCAAACAAAGGGCAATTGAATTTATTTAATATTCCAACTCAAGGATTCTCGATCACAAAAGCTTCAGATAGTTATATCACAGATTCTGCCGCAGGAGCAACGGCAATGGCTACGGGACATAAAACTAATAATCGTTTTATAAGTGTTGATGAACAAGGGAAACCGCTTCAGACGATTGCAGAACAATTGGCAAAGAAAAACTATAAAACGGCCATTATTTCTGCTGGAAATATTACTGATGCAACTCCAGCTGCGTTTTATGCACATCAGCCAGAAAGAAGTTTAAGCGAACCAATTGCTAACGATTTTCTTTCAAGTCCGTCAGATATTTTGATTGGAGGAGGTCAGAAAGAATTTATTTCTAGAAAAGATGGTAAAGATTTGTCTAAAGTTTTAATCGAAAAAGGATACACTTTCTCAGATAAATTCTCGAGTTTAGATACGATTAAAAACAGCAAATTTGTCGTTTTAGAAGATGCAGCGGTAGTTTCTATAAAAAATGGAAGAGGAGATTTTCTAACGAAATCTCTGGCGAAAGCGACAAACACTTTTTCGAAAACAAAGAATCCGTTTTTTATTATGGCCGAAGGCGCTCAAATTGATTACGGCGGACACCAGAATAATGTAGAATATGTTGTGAGAGAAATGCTTGATTTTGACAAATTGGTGGGGCAAGCAATGGAATTTGTAGATAAAAATCCCGAAACGCTTTTGATCGTAACCGCAGATCACGAAACTGGCGGATTATCATTAATTGACGGAAGTATTGAAAAAGGGTACGTTCACGGAAGTTTTAGTACCAATGATCATACGGCGATTCCGGTTCCTGTTTTTGTTTACGGTCCAGGATCTGAGAAATTCATGGGAGTTTATCAGAATACGGCAATTTATGACAAGATTATGGAATTGATTGGAGGAAAATAATTTCTTAAATAAATTCAAATTAAAGGAGCGTCTGGAAAGGTCGCTCCTTTATTAATTTCAGAAATATGTCGCTCCGATGGAGCTTTTATTTTGTGTCTTGAATTTTTAGCTATAAATATTTCGCTCTTCCAGAGCTTGAAAACGTTTTTCAAATCCCAATGAAACTATATATTAGTTTTAAATTGTGTCTTAGAAAAGTCCCAGAGGGACGAAATATTTATAGAAATAGAATTGCGGTTTAAGAAAGAGCCCCAGCGGGGTGAAATATATTATTTCGGCTAATTTTAAACGTTACATTTTATTTATTTTCCTTTCAACAAATTGATGCTCACTGTTGCTGTATCGGCGTCAGGAAATCTCTTAAAAATAGATTTATCAGGAAATAATCCTGCTTCTGCGGCAATTGCATTAAAAACATCAATTTCAACAATATATTGGTCCGAAAAACCATGAGTAGCATCATAAGCTGTTGCTGGAGTTCGGCCTAAATTATTGGCCGTAAGTTTTGGATTTATGGTATGAAGTTCAATCAAAAGAAGACCAAATTTATGTACATACGGTGACCACTTTTGTAAATGTTCTAAAAGATTGTCTTCAACAAGATTATTGCTAATTCTTTTTCCTCTGTAAGCAAATGCACCAGTTGAGGTACTGACTCTTTTCTCGTTAACATGTTTAGGGTCTTGCCAAATTCTGTTGTGATCTAGAAAAGTTCTCACATTAAGAAGATCTTTCAAATCAATATTATAATTTTCTTGCAAATCTTCTGCAAGCAAATCGGGACGGCCAATATCTCCCCAAATTACTTTTGCCCAAATATCTGCATTGATCAGATTGGCTCTGGTTACTTTCAAAGCGGTTTGGTTATAATCAACTCCAACTATAAACAGCGGATATTCGTCGAGCATTTTTCCTCTTAAAGTTTGCCTGTCAATTACTTCAAAAATATGTTGTAGAAAAGCGCCATTTCCGCAACCCATATCGAGAATTCCTTTTGGCTGTTCTTCAATAGGAAGATTAAAAAGCTTTATAAGGATTTCATCGACTACTTTAAAATAAGTGTCGTGAGCGCCACCGCTTCCCCAAACGTTCATTTCGCGATCCACATGAAGTTCGTTTTCACCTTCGGCAGTTATTAAAATATCCGGATTTCCAAAAATCAATTCTTCAATTTTAGCAAATGTTGGCAGATAGGAAACCGTAACTCCATAAGCGCTGGCTCTTTTAGCAAAAAATAAACCAGCTTCGGTAAATTGATAATTGCCATTTTTTTCTAGAAACCATCCCAGATGAACAAAAAAGTCTAAAATCTTTTTAAAATTTTCGGGCGATTTATGAAACTCTTCAGGTCTAAAAGAAGTTTCCATAAAATACTTATGAAACATTCCGTTCATTGCCAATCGCACGATAGTTGGTCCGATGAGGTAACCTTCAATATGTTTTAAAATTTGCTCTTGAATGCTATTCGTTAGAGGATCACTGGAAGGCTCAATTTCGTCTCTCTTTTTATATTTTTCAAAAATGATATTGAGTTTTTCAAAAGGAGTGTCTTCAAACAAACGCGGATGAAAATGTATAGATAATTGAAGCAATTCTACAACATCTCTGTAAAGATGAAATAATGAAAAAGCAATTTCGGTTTTCTCATTTACAGAAATTGAAATAGTCTGTGTTTTATTATTGATTTCATAATCTAAAAATCCTTGAGAAGCGAGAACTCGTAAAGCGATATTTAGATAGCCTTCGTTGGCATTAAAAACCGATGTAAGTTCAGATAAAGTGGTTTGCTTTTTATTTAAGATAAAATCTAGTACAGATTTATTTTTTAGCGCTATTGCTACAGGCGCAGTAACTAAGCCGTCAAGATGCCTGAAAATGGAACTTAAGAGTTGTGATTTATCGGTCATAATGCAAAAATGAAGGTTAGTTAAAAATAATGATTTTTTTCTTACTTAATGCACATGATTTTTATGCTAAGGTTTTGCTATAAATTGAATTGAAAAGCCGAGTAAACTTCTGTATAAAGCAAAAAAAACCTCAATAGAATATTGAGGTTTTTTAAAATTCAGCGGAGAAAGAGGGATTCGAACCCCGGACCTGTTACAGTCAACAGTTTTCAAGACTGCCGCATTCGACCGCTCTGCCATTTCTCCAGTATGTCGCAATCGTTGCGTGATTGCGAGTGCAAATATAAGGCGTTTTTTTAATTGTGAAAATTTTTTTTGAATTATTTCTAAAGAAAATAATAGAGTAGTAAAAAGAACAGCGATCAATAAAGTTAAGGCTTTCAAAGTCAACAGAGAAAGAGACTTTGTAATCTAAAAATATTTTAGCAGAGAAAAGACATCAGTTTTATTGGCTCTCTGTTTAATTTGTTTCAACTAAACAATTAAATCGTCTGATTTTTAATGTTATACTAATATTTTTCTTATTATTGTAGTATAGTACAGAATAGTACTAAATCTTACTAACTAATATTGAAAAACTATGCAAGAAAAAATTACAAAAGAAAAAGTATCGGTTAAAAAACTACTGACTTTAATGCTATTTTTATTAACGATTTGCAGTTGGAGTCAGAGTTACGAATTTGAAAATGGTACCCGCACTGGAAATGCTGACATTCAAAACTGCGATTCCTGTTCAGGAAAAATTGTCGGTAATTTAGGAGGTACTGGTAGCGTTTCTGTAAATGTTACTGTAGCGAGCAACGGGTTGGTACAATCTGCAATTGTTTTATTGTACGGGAGATCCACGTGCGATTCGATTAACAGCTGGTTCTGCCGCGGCGATTGCGATTCCTTGCGAACCGAGTGGAGGATGGAGTACAGTCTGCTTCTAAAAACATAAACGTTTATTTGAACAGCGGCACAACAACTTTGCTTTGGGATAATACCAACTCATGGGCTCCTAATCTCGACAAATTTATTTTAACACCTTTAGCAAGCAGGAACTAACCAAACTATTGCTTTTGGAACAAATAATAGTATCGTTTATAATTTAACCAATAAAACGTATAGCATAAAATTTAATGGTGCGACTGTAATTAGCAATGCATCTGCTTATGCAAATAGCGATCAGCAGTATGTGAGTACTAATTTTGCTTCAGCGGTTTATAGTTCAGAATCATTTACCGATAATGTGGGAAGCGGAACTAAGCACATTTTTACCTTAAGTGGAAATTATTCGCTCGGAATGCGACAGATTTTTTATACCTATACCAATAAAAATTATCTGGCTGTACAAGTTGTGCTGACAGGAAATGGTTCAAACTGCTATAAAATGTCTCCTTTAACCAGTAATCAGGTAACGCCAAATTTTGGAACAGGAGATGCTAGAGCTGTATTTGTTCCTTACGATAACGATGCCTGGATTCGATATAATGCTTATACTTTAAATTCGGCTGATTTTACAGCATCTGAGGTAACTAATATTTATAATAATACCAATCGTAAAGGTTTGGTAATTGGTTCGTTGGAGCATACAAAATGGAAAACAGGTGTTACAGTAAGTGGCGGCGGTTCTTCATCAGCTTATGTTTCGGTAATTGCAGGTTGGACAAAACAAGATGTAACCCGAGATGCAAGAGGACATGGTTGGGTAAATGTGGGGCAGACAAGTTGCCCTTCTCCAAAAGTAATGATTAATGCTACAGACGATTGGAGAACAGGATTCGAAGAATTTGCACAAGCAAATGCAGCAATGCAACCTAAATATATTTTTGACTGGACAGCGCCAAAACCAATTGGATGGAACAGCTGGGGAGCTATGCAAACCAATATTAACTTGACGAAAGCAAAAGCAGTTGTAGATTTTTTTCATAATGATTGTCCTTCATTTAAAACTCAAGACAATACTTTATATATTGATCTTGATTCTTATTGGGACAATATGAGTGATGCTGAGCTAGCTCAATTTGTCACTTACGCAAAAAGTAAAGGTTATAAGGCTGGAATTTATTGGGCTCCTTTTGTAGATTGGGGAAAATACAATCGTCAGGTTGAAGGAAGTTCATATACTTATAATCAGTGTTGGACAAAAGTTAACGGAAATCCTTTAGAGTTGGATGGAGCTTATGCTATGGATCCGACAAGTCCAGGAACTAAGGCTAGAATTCACTATTTTATAAATCGTTTCAAAACCGCAGGATTCGAAATGATAAAAATTGACTTTTTAACGCATGCGAGTATTGAAGCTGACAGTTTTGCAAATAATCAGCTTCATACGGGTATGGAAGCGTATCAGGAAGGAATGAAATATTTGATTGATGAAATTGGCGGAACGATGTTAGTGCAAGCCGCAATATCTCCTAATTTGGCTACTGGCCCTTTTGCGCACGTAAGACGTATAGCATGCGATGCCTACACAAACATAAACGAAACAGATTATACTTTGAATAGTACAACTTATGGCTGGTGGCAAAATCAAATTTACGATTATATAGATGCAGATCATATTGTTTTTGGGACTGCTTCAATAGGGCAAAATCGTGCAAGATTATTAAGCGGCGTGGTTACAGGAACAGTAATTGCAGGTGATGATTTTTCTGTTGCGGGTCAGTGGAAAACAACTGCACAAAGTCTTTTGCAAAATAATGATGTAATGAATGTTGTTCGTAATGAGATGCATTTTATTCCTGCCGATGGAAACACAGGATACAATGCCGCAAATGTATTTTCTGCAACATACAACAACGTTACTTATGTAGCTGTTTTTAATTACGGAAATACAACGATGACAAATAATATCAGTTTTAGTCGTCTAGGACTTGGATCAGGAAATTATACAGTCAAAGAGCTTTATTCTGGAGCGACAAGTACTGCTCAAAGCACATTGAATGTTCAATTGCCTCAAGCAGATGCGGCTATTTATGCTATTTCGAACGCAGGAGTGCTAAGTGCGCCAAGTTACAATTGGCCAACTGCTTCTACAAATTATGTCTTTCCTAATCCTGCATCAAACAGTTTTAGAATTAAGTTTGATCAAATAATTAATGGTACAGCGACAATTTCATTATATGATATAAGCGGAAAAGAAGTTTGGAAGAATGCTATTACTGCCGAAGACATGATTAGTTCAGAAATACCAGTAAACGGACTTTCAAAGGGTGTTTATATGGTAAAAGTAAAAGCGACTGGACATCCGGTGCAAAACTTTAAGTTTGTTAAGAATTAAAGACTTTTAAAACTTTCAAAAATCCCGATTTTCACTTTAGTTGAGAATCGGGATTTTTTGTTTTGGCTAGAATGTTAAAATGATAATTTTTGATTTATAAAATTTTTTGAGATGTATATTTTTAGTTAGATTTTTGAGATTATGTCATAATTATTGTCAAAATGACTATTTTGAAGAAAAAAAATCAAGCTCTTTTGTAATTGTGTTAAATGTTGATTTTTAGGTAATTATGTTTATTTGGGCAAAAAAAGTAAGCAGTATTTTTTGCAATGTTCTTGCAGGGTTAATTTTAATTCGTATCATTGTAGTATAGAATAGTATAATAACCAAAAATAAAATTAATGAAACCACATTGTTTATTAATAAAAAAGCTGTTTTTGTCTGGTATAATAATGCTTTTTTTTAGTCCATTTATGCAGGCTCAAAAAAGCATAAAAATGACTTTTGGAAAAAATGGCGACATTACTTATGATGCTAAAAACAAAACAATAGCAGTAAGCCAATCTGGTAAAAATATTTTTTCTGGAGCAAAAACTTCGGTTGTTGTTAATGGTAAAACAATTTCTATTAGTGATTATCCTGAAGCCGTTTTATCAAAAGAAGCTTTTACAGATAATTTAGGAAAAGGGACAAAGTATATTCTAACTTATAAGGATAAAAACAATCCAACTTTAATTCAAAATTTCTTTACCTATAATAATCAATCTTATTTTATAACTCAAATTGAAATTTTAGGAAACGAGAAGCAAATAACAACCAATTATATTGCGCCATTAGATTTAGGAAAAATTACTTTTGATAAAGTAGAAAACTTGCAAACTGTTTTTGTTCCTTATGATAATGATGCTTGGGCGAGTTATAATTCTAAAAAATTAGATACAATTTCAAATAATACAAGTGCAGAAGTTGGAATAGTATTTAATAACACTTCTAGAAATGGTTTTATAGTAGGTTCTTTAGAACATACCGTTTGGAAAAGTGCTGTAAAATCAATCAACAAAAATAAAGAGCCTTTATTCTCGGCTTGGGCAGGTTTTTCTGAAAAAGAAATAACGCGAGACAGCATTGCGCACGGTTTGGTAAGAGGAAACAAAGTATTGTCGCCAAAATTCTTTGTTGGATATTATTCCGATTGGAGAAACGGAATGGAAGAATATGCTAAAACCAATCGTATTGTAGAAAAACCATATGTTTTTGAATGGGATAAGCCAACTCCAGTGGGATGGAACAGCTGGGGCGTTTTGATGGAAAAAATCAATTATGAGAATACGACCAAAGTTGCTGATTTTTTTGCGAATCAAATTCCGCAGTTTCGAGTAGGAAATACAGCTTATATCGATCTTGATTCATTTTGGGATAATATGGTAAAAGGTGGTTTTACAGGAGATTTCAGCAAACTAAAAGAATTTGCAGATTACTGTAAAAGTAAAGGATTAGAACCAGGAGCCTATTGGGCACCTTTTACAGATTGGGGCTGGAAAGACGGACCAAACCGTAAAGCAGAAGGAAGTGATTATAATTTTGGCGAAATGTGGACAAAAACTGGAAATACGTATTTTGATTTTGATGGCGCACGCGCAATTGATCCAACACATCCTGGTACGCTAAAACGTGTTGATTATGTAATTAATAAACTAAAAGCGTGCGGCTTCAAAATGATCAAAATCGACTTTCTAGGACATGCAGCGGCTGAATCTTCTTCTTTTTATGATAAAAATGTCACAACAGGAATGCAGGCTTACAAAGTAGGAATGGAGCATTTGGTAAATGCACTAGACGGACAAATGCTTATTTATGCCGCAATTTCTCCAAATATGGCAACCTCTCGTTATGCTCATATAAGACGTATTGCATGCGATGCTTGGAAAACTATCGAGCAAACTCAATATACTCTGAATAGCGTGAATTACGGCTGGTGGCAAACCTATTCGTATGATTATATTGATGCCGATCATGTTGTTTTTGCTGATGTTACAGAGGGAGAAAACCGTGCAAGATTAATTTCTGCAATAATCACAGGAACATTAATCACAGGAGACGATTACAGTAAGGAAGGAATTTGGAGCAAACGCGCCAAAGAGTGGCTTCAGAACAAAGAGTTGCTTAAGATTGTGGCTCATGGCGTGGCTTTTCGACCAGTAGAAGGAAATACGGGAAAACATACAACTGAAGTTTTTCAGCAGAAAATAGAAAACGATTGGTATATCGCTGTTTTCAATTATGGAAACGAAGCAAAAAGCTATGCTTTACCATTGGAGAGATTAGATATTCAAAAAGGAAGTTATCAAATCGAAGATCTTTTTACTTCTCAAAAGAGCGAAATAAAAGACAATACTTTAAATGTAAATCTTGGTTCAAAAGATGCTCATTTGTATAAAATCATAAAACGATAATAGATTCAGCATGAAAAAATATCTTTTAAAAAATATTCTGTTAGCTGTAATAGGACTGGTTTCGGTTGCAGCAAATGCTACAGTAAAGTTGCCTTCTTTTTTTACTGATAATATGGTTTTGCGGCAAAAAAGCACCGTTCCGTTTTGGGGAGAAAGCAATCAGCAATCAGTATCAGTTACAAGTTCTTGGGATAAAAAAACATATAAAGCTGCCGTTGTAAATGGTAAGTGGAATGTAGTTTTAAAAACGCCTGCTTACGGCGGACCTTATACGATTGCAATAAATGACGGAGAAGTAAAAACGCTTCAAAATATTCTAATTGGAGAAGTGTGGTTGTGTTCTGGACAAAGCAACATGGAAATGCCGCTTGAAGGATGGGGAAAAATAGAGAATTATAAAGAAGAAATTGCAAACGCCAATTATCCCGAGATTCGATTATTGCAAGCAGAACATATAGAAAGCACTTTGCCATTAAATATACTAAAAGTGCGACACAATGGATGGAATGTCTGCGATTCTAAAAATATAGCAGATTTTAGTGCAACAGCTTATTTTTTTGCTAGAAAAATTTATAAAGAAAAAAAGATTCCGATCGGATTAATACATTCTTCTTGGGGAGGAACATTGATAGAAGCTTGGACAAGTTCTGGAGCGTTAAGCACCATTCATGATTTTGATGCTCAGATAGAAGCGATGAAATCTGAATCAAGCAGAGAAACTTTAGAGAAAAAATACAATGCTGATTTAGCAGTTTGGGAAAAACATCTAGCTAATGCTGACAAAGGATATCAGAACGAAAAAGTAATTTGGGCTTCAGTTGGTTTTGACGATGCTTCATGGAAAACAATGAAAGTTCCTTCTTTTTTTGACAGCAACGGATTAGGAAATTTTGACGGTATAGTTTGGTTCAGAAAAAAGGTTGCCATCGCAGATAATAGTAAAGATTTTACTCTAAGCTATTTTGCCGATGATGATGATATGATTTGGGTAAATGGAAATTATGTGGGAGAAACAAAAGGATATAACGTAGAGCGTCATTATACCATTCCATCAAAATATTTGAAAAAAGGAGAAAACGTAATTACCATTAGAGTATATGACGGAGCAGGAAATGGAGGTATTTATGGAGAAGAAAATATCGCTTTAAAATCAGATAAAGAAATTATTTCCTTAGCAGGAGATTGGAAATACAATATAGGTGCAGACAGTAAAGATTTGCCTGCACGACCTTATCTGGCTCAGGGGCAAAATAGGCCAAGTGCAATATACAATGCCATGATTGCTCCTTTGGCAGATTACAAAATAAAAGGAGTAATCTGGTATCAGGGAGAAAGCAATGCAGAAAGAGCTTTTCAATATCAAAAATTATTTCCGTCGCTTATAAACGACTGGCGAACTCAGTTTAAAGATAAAAATCTTCCGTTTTTCTTTGTGCAGTTAGCCAATTACAAACAGCAGAAACAAGAACCTGGAGATTCGGATTGGGCAGAATTAAGAGAGGCACAATTCATGGCTTTAAAACTGCCAAACACAGGAATGGCCGTAACTACTGATATTGGAAATGGAGAAGATATTCATCCAAAAAATAAACAAGATGTAGGAGGTCGTCTCGCTAATATTGCTTTAGCAAAAGTGTATAATACCAAAATCGATTATTCGGGACCGCTTTATAAATCGTTTAAAATTGAAAACAATACAATTGTGTTAGATTTTGATTTTAAAACTGAAATTAAAGCTAAAGAAGGTATGCTGAAAGGATTTTCTATTGCGGGAGCAGATCAGAAATTTTATTGGGCAGAAGCAAAAATAGTAAACGGAAAAGTGATCGTATATGCGCAGAACGTTCCAAATCCTGCAGCGGTTCGATACAACTGGGCAGATAATCCAGATGGAAATCTGACAAATGCATCAGGTCTTCCTGCATCATCATTTAGAACAGATAATTGGAAAGGAATTACACAAGAAAAAGAAGTAAAAAATAATACATAATAAAATGAAAAAACAAAGTATCAATTTAAGGCAGTCTTTTGCGATAGCATTTTTTATTCTCACGAGTTATTGCAGTTCAATAACAGCACAAGAAATTATAGCTGTAAAAACAAAATCAAATGCATTGGTTTTACAGGTAAATAAAGGCAAAGAAGTAAGTACTATTTATTTAGGAGAAAAATTGGCAAACGATTCAGATTATGCCAAAATACAAAGTCAGTTTCGTCAAGGAACCGATTATTCAGGTATTTATAATGCCGCTTATACTGCTTCTGGATCTAAAAATTTATTAGAACCAGCTATTACCGTAACTCATGCTGACGGAAACACTTCGTTAGATTTGTTATATGTAAGCCATAAAACCAACACGGTTAGTACAGGAGTTTCTCAAACCGAAATCACTTTAAAAGATCCAGTATATCCTGTTGAGGTTCATTTGTTTATTCAGGCGTATTACGATACTGATGTTATTGAGCAATGGACAACCATTCAGCATAACGAAAAAGGAAGTATTACTTTAAACAAATATGCTTCGGCTAACTTATATTTAAAAGGATACAACAATTTCTATTTAAACCAATATCATGGTGAATGGGCCAAAGAAATGCAATCTGAGGAGGCTAAAATTACTCACGGAATTAAAACTTTGGATACTAAATTAGGCTCACGTACCAATTTATTTCAGCCTTCAGTATTTATGGTTTCTTTGGACAAACCAGCTTCAGAAGACGAAGGGAAAGTTTTATTTGCAGGTTTGGAATGGTCAGGAAACTTTAGAACTGATTTAGAACTAGATCCGTTGAATAACCTTCGAGTAATCTCTGGAATTAATAATGCAGCGGCTGCTTACAAACTGGCTAAAAGCGAAGTTTTTACAACACCTAAATTCTGGTACACTTTATCATCTAAAGGAAAAGGACACGCAAGCCGTAATCTGCACGATTGGTCAAGAAACTATAAAATCTTAGACGGAAAAGGAGATCGTTTGACATTGTTGAACAACTGGGAAGCAACCTATTTTAATTTTGATGAAGATAAACTGAAAGTCTTAATTGCTGACAGTAAAAAATTGGGCGTAGATATGTTCTTGTTAGATGACGGATGGTTTGGAAACACTTATCCGCGTAGCAATGACGATGCGGCTTTAGGAGATTGGGAAGTTAACAAAAAGAAATTGCCAAACGGAATTGGAACTTTAGTTAAAACAGCCAAAGACAATCAGGTAAAATTCGGAATCTGGATTGAGCCAGAAATGGTAAATCCGGCAAGTGATTTGTACAAAAAACATCCAGAATGGATTGTAAAACAGCCAGGAAGAGCAGAACATTATTTCCGTAATCAGTTGGTTTTAGATTTGTCTAATCCAAAAGTTCAAGATTTTGTTTATGGAGTTGTAGACAATCTTTTTACCGAAAATCCAGAATTGGCTTATATTAAATGGGATTGTAATGCAGTAATTTACAATGCATATTCTAGTTATTTAAAAGACAAACAAAACAACTTTTATACAGATTATGTAAACGGACTTTATAAAGTATTAGAGCGTATTCGTGTAAAATATCCAACAGTACCAATGATGCTTTGTTCTGGTGGTGGAGGAAGAGTAGATTACGGAGCTTTGAAATATTTTACAGAATTCTGGCCAAGTGACAATACAGATCCTTTAGAGCGTGTGTATATGCAGTATGAGTACTCTTATTTTTATCCTGCTTTAACAATTGCAGCGCACGTTACAGATTGGGGAAAACAGCCTTTAAAATACCGTACAGATGTTGCTATGATGGGAAGATTAGGTTTTGATATTGTGGTGAAAGAATTAAACGATAAAGACTTAACTTTTACACAACAAGCGATCAAAAATTACCATGCATTAAGCAATACTATTTGGCATGGTGACCAATATCGTTTACAAGATCCGTACGGAAATGATGCTTGCGTCTGTAATGTTTGTCAATAAAAATGGAAATGAAGGAGTGGTTTTCAGCTATTCTGTTAATTCAAGATATGAAGCAGGAACACATCTTCCAATAAAATTAAAAGGATTGCAAGCAAATCAAAATTATAAAATAGAAGAAATCAACGTATATCCAGATAAAAAACCAGTAGTAGAAACAGCGGTTTATTCTGGCGATTTCTTAATGCAAGTGGGAATCAATCCAAATGTTACGCCATCAAACAGCAGCGTGGTTTTAAAAATTACTAAAGCTTAACTAAATTATAAACATTAGTATATATTTGTAATACTATATTTTCTAAATAAATACCTATTAAAACGTTTTATGAAGCAAATTATTCAGCAGATCAAAAATCTTGAATCTATTAATTCCTTATCTAAACATGAGCAATTGGTTCAGGGGATAATTAATGCCATTGATGAAAAGGTAGTCACAAAAGGCGATTTGCTTCCGTCTGTAAATACTTTTATAAGCGAACTGGGTTTTGCAAGAGAAACCATTGCAAAAGCTTATAAAGAACTTGTTCACAGAGGAATAATCGAATCTAAAAATAGATTGGGTTACTTTGTTGCCACTAATGATGTAAAGCAGGAGTTGAAAGTTGCATTATTGATCTTTGCATTTGATATTTTTCAGGAAACGTTTTATGAGAATTTTAGAAAAGGGCTTGGAAAGAATGTGCAATTGGATATTTTTTTCCATCACAATAATTTTAGCACTTTCGAAAACATTGTTCAGAATATAAAAGGAAAATACGGAATGTTTGTTATTGCTCCGATTCCTAGCAAAAAAACGCCAGATGTCTTAAAACAACTTCCAACAAACAGAGTGTTATTGGTAGACCGTTTTATAGAAACAGATGAAGATTATAATTATGTTGCACAAGAGTTTGGAGATTCGTCTTACAATGCTTTTGTGCGACTTAAAGATAAAATTAAAAAATACGACGAATTAGTTTTCTTCTTTAAACCGTCGTCTGCAGAACCTAATGAAATTTTAAATTCCTTCAAAAGATTCATGAAAGATTATGATATCAAAGGAGTTATAAAAGAGGAATATACGGCTGGTTCTCTAGAAAAAGGAAAAGTTTACTTTACCATTCATAATCTCGAACTTTGGGAAATGTTGAAAGACTCAAAAATTAAAGGTTTGAAAATTGGTAAAGACATTGGGTTTATCTCACACAATGATGATATAGTAAAAGAGATCATTTTTGATGGAGTCACGACATTTTCTACTGATTTCGCAGAAATGGGAAAAAAAGCGACCGATTTTGTTTTAAACAGAAAAAAAACTCAGGAAATCATTCCAACAATTCTTATAGATAGAAATTCGTTGTAATTTATGAACGTTTCATCCATTGTTAGTTTTTTACTAATAACAGGTTTAGTTGCCGTAATTTCAGCATTAAAAACTCGGAAAAAAAGGTTCAGACAACAGATGGACTTTTTTTTGCCGATCGTAACAATAATTTTTTTATCGTTGGAGGAGCCTTACTATTGAGCAATATCAGTGCTAATCAGTTTATAGGCGAAAACGAATCTATTTACAATAATAATATGAGCGTGATAGCATGGGGCGTAAGTTCTGTGCTAGCCATGCTTTTGGTTGCTGAGTTCTTCCTGCCAATTTATTTCCGTACTGGAGCCATGACCATTCCAGATTATCTAGGAAAACGTTACGATCATTCTACTAAAAGACTAGTTTCGATAATATTTCTCTGCAGTTATGTGGTCAATTTGCTTCCTGCTGTTTTATATGGAGGCGCAGTTGCCTTAACCGGAATGTTTAATTTTTTACAACCTTTAGGATTAACCTATTGGCAGAACATTTGGTTTATGGTTTGGGTAATCGGACTTACAGGATGTGCTTATTCTGTTTTAGGCGGTTTGCGCGCCATATCAATTAGTGACACGGTTTTAAGTATCGGATTGCTGACAATTGGAATTGCTTTTCCGTATTTTGGATTCAAATATTTAGGGAACGGAGATTGGTTTAAAGGTCTCCATATTCTGCTTTCAGAACACAAAGAACATTTAAATTCTATTGGCGGATCTCAAGATGAGATTCCGCTTAATACCATTTTTACAGGAATGTTTATCATGAATCTGTACTATTGGGGAATGGAACAATTTATTGTGCGGCAAGCGCTTTCGGCCAAAAGTTTATCGCATAGTCAAAAAGGTATGGGATTGGCTTGTTTAGGAAAGTTGCTTTGCCCTTTCATTATTAATATTCCTGGTTTAGTTGGAGTTCATCTTTACGATAAATTAGAAAATACAGCAGAAGTTTTTCCGCTAGTAATAAAAGATACATTGCCAGGAGTAATGATTGGTTTAACTGCCGCTGTAGTTTTGGGTGCTCGCAATTAGTACTTTTAATGCGGGACTTAATAGCAGTAGTACATTATTTGTGCTTAACCTCTATAAACCGTGGTTGGAGAAAAGAAACAAAGAAGTAACAGAAAGGCATCTGGTTTACACTGGACGCAAGTTTGAGATTATTGTCTCGGCTCTAGCAATGTTTTCAGCTCCATTTATCATTTTTAGCAAGGCAGGTTTTTATACCTATTTGCGAGCAATTAGGAGGCATGTTTTGTGTGCCAATTTTTACCATTATTCTAGTAGGTTTTGTATTTAAAAAAGTACCGCCTCAAGCGACAAAAATTGGGATGATATTTTTTATTCTTAGCTATATTATTTTTAATTACCTTCTAGATATTCAACTGCATTATCTGCATATGTTAGCTTTGCTATTTGTGCTTACTTCTGTATGTATGTTGGTGGTTTCTAAATTTTATCCTAGTTACAGTTATGCTGAAATTAAACTGGAATCGGTTGAATTAACTCCTTGGAAGAACCGATATTGGTATTTCGCCCTTTTATTGATTGGTATGCTGAGTATCTTTATATTATTTTCAAAATGGGGAGTCGCATAGTTCTAAAATTCTAAGAATCAGAGAAATTAAGATTTAAAACTTTTTGATAGAGATGCACTATAGTGCATCTTTTTTGTTTCACTTAAGAAGTAAAATCTTGTTTTTTTTTTGAAAATTAAGTTTGCTAGACTAGGAATTAAATTCATACGATTTTCCTTGTTTTAAGCATAATACTTTTAATGTTTTGTCTGATATTTCTTTAAAATGATTCGCCATCTATTCTGTTTTTCGTTTTTATTCCTGTGTATTTGTATTAAAGACGAAATAAATCACTGAAAAAAATAGCAAATTCTTAAACATAAATTTGGATGTAATAAAAATATTTGTATGTTTGTAATGTTGTAGTATAGTATAGTATAAGTCAATTCGTTTTCTCATATTCTAGATGCTCAATAAACAAATAAAAAAACTAACTCTCTAATTTATTAACTAAAAAAACCAAATTATTATGAGAATTGCAATAAGATACTTATGCTTCTTAGTAGTTATGCTTTCTGCCGGTACAGTTTATTCCCAAACCATAACCGGTAAAGTTACAGATAATGAAAACTTACCTTTGCCTGGAGCAACCATTCTGGTAAAAGGTACTAAGATTTCTACAGCTACAGACATTGATGGTAGTTACAAATTAACAAACGTAAAATCTGGCTCCACACTAGAATTTAGTTTCATCGGATTTGATTCAAAGACTGCAACAGCAAGTAAATCTGAAATTAATATTTCTTTGACTCCAAGTACACAAGAACTGACTGAAGTTGTAATCGTGGGGGCCAAAATGAAAAAAGGAGATTTAACAGGAGCTGTAAGCAGTGTTTCTGGCGACAAGCTTCGAGAGGTTCCTACGCCAAATGTAGTGCAGGCACTTCAAGGACGTTCTTCTGGTGTATATGTTCAACAAAGTGCTGTTCCTGGTCAAGCAGGTTCAATTAGAATTAGGGGGAATAATTCTCTAAACTTTGGAGGTAACCCAATATTTGTAATTGATGGTTTGATTACCGATAGCAATTTTGAAAACATTAACCCTGACGATATTGCGAGTATGGAAATTCTTAAAGATGCTTCTGCTACCGCATTATATGGTTCAAGAGCGGCTAATGGAGTAATCGTAATTACAACCAAAAAAGGTTCAAGAACAGGAGAAGCAAAAATACAGTATGATAGCTGGACAGGTGTATCTGAATTTGCAAGAACTATCCCTTTGATGAATGGCCAACAGTTATTTGATCTAAGAGTTGATGCTTATGCAAATCGCTATATGGATGAACATCCAGGGGCTGATCGTCTTGCTTATATCAATCAAATTAAATCAGATGGTTCTACAGTATTTGCGCCTTATGAATTGGAATCTTATAGAACTGGTAAAAGTTACAATTGGTTAGACCAAGTAACGCGTTCAGGCTTTCAAACTAACCATAATTTAAGCTTTAGCGGAGGAGGAGAGAAAGGAACTTATTTTGTAAGCTTTAATTATGTTGACCAAGAGGGACTTCTTAAAAACTCTGATTTTAAAAGATATAACGGAAAAATTAACCTTACGCAAGATTTAAAATCATGGTTGCAGTTCGGTACCAATACTACTTTTTCAAGAAGTGAAACTAACTATCAAGAAGGAAGCGCTTTTGGAGTGGCATTGGGAGCAAATCCATTATTGCCTATAGATCCTAAGGCTACTTATCTTAGATATGGTGAAGTATTTGACCAAAATCTTTATAATCCGATAAAAAGTCTTGATATCATAAATTCAAGTACACGTAATAGACTTACAAGCAGTAATTTTTTAAGCCTAAAACCAGTAAAAGGACTTGATATCAGAACTACTCTTTCTATAGACGTTACAGATCAGGCAAACTTTGATTATGTGCCAAGTTATACAGGACAGTCGCTTAGAAACTCTATGAACGGAGAAGCGCATCATTACAGATATTCACAATTTAATTACCAATGGGATAATACCGCAACTTATAGCAGAGTCTTTGCTGAAAAGCATGATGTAAGTTTAATGGGAGGATTCTCTGTGATGAGCAACTCAGATAATTCAACCGATGTTAGAGCTCGCGGATTTGTTAGTGATGATTTGACCTATATGGCTTTATCTGGTGCTTATCAAAAAGATAATGCGCAGTTGGGTTCAAAATTTACAAATTATTCAAACCAATCGTATTTCGCTAGATTGAACTATACTTTTGATGGAAAGTATAATATTACAGGTACAATAAGAAGAGATGGTTCTTCTAAATTCGGTCCTAACAACAAATGGGGAACCTTTCCTTCAGTAGCAGGAAGTTGGGATATTGCTAAAGAAAATTTCCTTCAAGGATTTGAAAAATTAAGCCAGCTTAAGTTTCGTGTAGGATATGGTATGGTTGGTAATCAGAATGTGGATCCTTACAGATATTTTGCCTTGTATAATGCACAAGTGAGCAACAATTCTGGGACTTATGTGTCTGACAACTATATTGATAATTTTGATTTAAGATGGGAAAAACAAAAACAATTTAATATTGGGTTAGATGCTGGTTTCTTCCAAAACAGACTGACTGCAAGTGCTAACTATTTCCATATAAATAATGACGACCTTTTAATGATTCGCAATATGCCAGTTTCATCTGGATATAAATACAAGCTGGATAATATTGGTGCTACTACTAATCAGGGTTTCGAATTAGAGCTTAGCGGCGACATTATTAAAAACAAAGATTTAAGATGGAATGTTTCTGCTAACATATCATCAGCAAAAAATAAGGTTACAAAACTTTATGGAGATGCTACAGAGATATACAATTTAGGTGGTTATAGCAACAATGAGATCCAACGTACAGGAAACTTTTTCTTAGGCCAATCAGTAAACACAGTTTATGTATTTCAATATGATGGTATAGCACAACAAGGAGAAGACCTTAGCAAAGTAAATTACGGAAGCCGAACTGTTCAGCCTGGAGATATTAAAATTAAAGATCGTAATGGAGACGGTGTAATAAACGATCAGGACAGATATGTGGTTGGTGATTTAAATCCTGATTATTATGGTGGTTTTTCTACAGATGTTAATTACAAAGGTTTTGGATTAAATGCCGTATTTGCTTATTCAATAGGAGGTAAGAGACCAAGCGGAACTTACGAAAGTTACATGAACTCAGGAGGAATGAGTGCAGCACACACAGATCTTTTGGATCGTTGGACTCCTACTAATACTAATACAGATGTGCCAAGAGCTTATTATGGAGGAGGAAGATATACTTTAGGCGAAACAGATAAGGCAATTCAAGACGCTTCATTCTTAAGATTAAATGCACTTACATTATCGTATACATTAAAAGATAAAGTTGCAGAAAGTGTTTTTCTTAGAAACGCAAGATTTTATCTAACAGGATCTAATTTATTTATCATTACTAAGTATAAAGGCTATGATCCTGAAGGAGGAGATTCTTATCCAATGTCTAGAATGATAGTTATGGGATTAAATGTAACTCTTTAATCAAATTAATTTTAAAAATTATTTTTATGAAAGCAAAAATTATAGCCTTTTTGGCTCTAGCTATATTATCAGGATCCTGCTCTTCAGATTTTTTGGATGAAGACCCTAAAAGTTCACTTACTGCTGCCCAAGCTTATGGCAGTTTAGGAAAAATAGAACCTGTTCTATTAGGAGCTATAACGAATTGGAGAAATATGCAAAAAGACCGTGCTGGTCTTTATACTTCTCTTGGTACAGACGAAGCGCAACAAGGAGCTTTGCAGGTAACTGGAGATGCAAACCAAGCAGGACTTGATTTGTACAATGGTTTTTTAAGCCAGGAGAATCAGGCAATTGGGCAATTATGGAATGACAGATGGCCAGTAATTGAAGTAGCGGCACAATCTATTAGAGCATTAGGAATCAATACTGAAGAAGATAGCGCAAAACGTGACCTTTTAATGGGGGAAGCTAGTTTTTTAAGAGCTACATTAATGTTTGAGCTTACACAATATTGGGGAGAAATACCAATTAACGATAAAGCAAAATCGGCAGAATTTGGCTTAAAACGTCAGCCTCTACCTTTGGTGTATTCTTATATAGTTGCCGATTTGGAAAGAGCAGTTGAAAAACTTCCTGCAACACAGAGCAATCCTGCATTTCCTGCAAAAGGAGTGGCTCAAGCACTATTAGGGAAAGTATATCTATATGCTCCACAAGCGTCAGGATACCGTGATTATGCCAAAGCAAAACAATGGTTTGAAGAAGTTATTAAATCTGGAAAATACAGTTTGTTGCCTAATTATGCAGATGTTTTTAGCCCAGATCATGCTAACTCTCCAGAATCTTTATACGAATGGCAGTATACTAATAACTGGCCAGATAACAACCAAATACAATGGCAGACAGGCTCAAGAGTTTTGGCTAACATGGATCAGTACGCTTATTTTGGTGGTTATGACTTAATTCTTCCTACTCAATATTGCTATAAAGATAAAACTGATGGAGGAATATGGGAAGCAGGTGATATGCGTAAAGCGGCGAGCATTCGTTATGACTTTACCTATAAAGGAGTTGTGCCAACACTTCCAGCTGGTTTTGGTGGTGATGAGTTGGATCCGCACATTAAAAAATACGAAGATATTCGTGTAGATGGAAAACAATCGTTTTGGAATTCAGGAAAAAACAAACCATATATCAGATACTCTGACGTATTACTTAGCTACGCAGAATGTTTAAATGAATTAGGAAACACAACAGAAGCCGAAGGATATGTAAATCAAGTTCGTACAAGAGCTTTTGGAGGAACATTGCCTGATGCAATGAAGTGGAGTGGACTTTCTCAAACGCAATTTAGAGTTCAAATTTTGGATGAACGTATGCGTGAATTAGCTTTTGAAGGTTGGAGAAGAATGGACCTTATTCGTACAGGAAAATTGGTAGAATTAGTAGGTGCTCGCAACAAATGGGCTAAACAAAACGGTACAATTGCTGAATTTCACAACCGTTATCCTATTCCGATTGGAGAGATCAAGCTTAATGATGAAATTGGTCCAGAGGATCAAAATCCTGGTTATTAATATCTAAAAAAACTTTAAATAGTAATTTTTTATTTTTTGGTCATGTGATTTGGTTAATATCACAGTTTTGATTTGTAATGCCATTTTGGGTATAGGTGTAGTAACAGTACTGAGCTTTTCTGTTAGAAACTGAGCCCAAAATGGCACTCCTATTTTAATAAATTACAATTTTATAATCATTCAAATAACAATGAAATTCTATACTATTCAGTTTTATCTCTATTTATTTGTTTTAAATGCCCTATCGTTAAATTTTTATGCTCAAAATAGAGTAAGCTTAAATTCTTCTGATATTGCTTGGAAAGTAAAACCCCAAGCAGAAATTGGAAAAGACAGTCTTAAAATATTTACTCCAAACTATTCAGATGCCGATTGGGTAAAAGCAGTTGTTCCGGGAACTGTCTTTAATTCTTATGTAGTAAGCGGATTAGAAAAAGATCCAAATTTCGGCGATAATATTTATCAAGTCGACAAAGCAAAATATGACCGCAGTTTCTGGTATCGAACAGAATTTACGATTCCCGAAAACTTCACTAAAGAAATTATCTGGCTTAATTTTGAAGGAATAAATCGCGAAGGAGAAATTTACCTTAACGGAAAAAAAATCGCAGTTTTAAGCGGTATGATGCAGCGAGGAAAATTTGATATTACAAAATTGGTGCATCGTAAAGCAAAAAACGTTTTAAACATTTTGGTAAGCATTCCTAAACAGCCTTTAAACAATTACGGAAGTCCGACTTATATTTCTAGCGCTGGCTGGGACTGGATGCCATATGTTCCAGGATTAAATTCAGGTGTTACAGATGACGTTTTCTTAAGCAACACCGATAAAGTAACTATTGCAGATCCTTGGGTTCATACCAGTTTGCCAACAAATGCTCGTGCCGATCTTGAAATAAAAGTAGACCTTAAAAATTCATCAGCACAAAATCAGGAAGGTGTTCTTACCGGAGTTATTATGCCAGGAAATATCACTTTTTCTAAAAAAGTAAGTCTTGATGCCGATGGAATTACAAATGTAAAATTAACAAAAGAACAGTTTCCAGAACTTTCCATTCAAAATCCGAAATTATGGTGGCCAAACGGTTACGGAGATCCTAATTTATACACTTGTCAGTTTACGTTTAAAATTGGAAATGTAGTTTCAGATAGCCAGAAAATAACTTTTGGCATCAAAAAATATACTTATGATACAGAAGGTGGCGTGCTCCATATTTCCATTAACGGAAAACGTGTTTTCTTGAAAGGAGGAAACTGGGGAATGAGCGAATACATGCTGAGATGCAGAGGCGAAGAATACGACTTGAAAGTCAAACTTCATAAAGAAATGAATTACAATATCATTCGCAATTGGTTAGGATCAACTACAGACGACGAATTTTATCAAGCCTGCGATAAATACGGTATAATGGTTTGGGATGATTTCTGGCTGAATGCCAATCCAAATCTGCCATTAGATATTCACGTTTTCAACAGTAATGTAATCGAGAAAATAAAACGCGTTAGAAACCATGCAAGTATTGCACTTTGGTGCGGCAATAACGAAGGTCTTCCGCAACCTCCATTAAATGGTTGGATTGCCGAAAATATTAAAACATTCGACAACAATGATCGTTATTATCAACCATGCTCCAATACAGGAAATTTAAGTGGAAGCGGACTTTGGGGAAATAAAGATCCAAGATTCTATTTTACAAAATATCCAGAACCTTATGCAGGAACAGGCGACGGTCCAAGCTGGGGTTTAAGATCTGAAATTGGAACAGCCGTTTTTCCTAATATAGAAAGCTTCAAGAAATTTATTCCAGAAAAAGACTGGTGGCCAAGAAACGATATGTGGGACAAGCATTTCTTTGGACAAAAAGCATTTAATGCAACTCCAGATAATTATGATAAAAGCATAAACGAGCGCTATGGAAAACCTAATAATTTGGAAGAATACACAAGAAAAGCCCAATTATTAAACATTGAAACTAACAAAGCCATGTACGAAGGATGGTTAGACCATATGTGGGAAGACGCTTCGGGAATTATGATCTGGATGAGCCAATCGTCTTATCCAAGTATGGTGTGGCAGACTTACGATTATTATTATGATTTAACGGGAGCCTATTGGGGCGTAAAATCGGCTTGTGAGCCTATGCACATTCAGTGGAGTCCAGTGAATAATTCGGTTAAAGTAATTAATACCACAGGAACCGATTATAAAAATCTAAAGGCAGAAGCTATTGTCTACAATTTAGATGGTAAAGCAGTGACGAAATTCCAACAAAATGCAGTTGTAGATTCTTATTCAAATACAGCAACAGAAAGCTTTGTGATTCCGTTTTACTCGAATCAGAAAGATTTGGCTTTTCAAAAGAATGTTACAGCATCTTCTACAGATGGAGGAAATGTAAAAGACATTGTTGACGGTGATTCTAATACCAGATGGGCAAGTAATTCAACAGACAATGAATGGATTTACGTAGATCTTGAAAACGAATACGTGATCAATCGCGTGACTCTAAATTGGGAAAATGCTTTTGGGAAAGAATATAAAATTCAGATAAGTTCAGATGCAAAAAACTGGACCGATGCAAGTGTAATAAAAGACGGAAAACAAGGACTTCAAAATATAGCATTTGATGAGGTAAAAGGACGTTATGTTCGAATGTTAGGCATAAAACGAGGTTCTGGATGGGGTTATTCTTTATACGATTTTCAGGTTTTTGGAGCAGAAAATAGTACAGATACTTCAGATTTAAGTCCAGTGCATTTTATTCGCTTAAAGCTAAAAGACGCTCAGAACAAGGTAATCAGTGAGAATTTTTATTGGAGAGGAACCAATATGAAAGACTTTACAGCATTGAACAATCTGCCAAAGGCAAACGTAAATGTAACTTCGAAAGTGGTAAAACAAAACGGAAAATATGTGGTAAAAGCAAAAGTTTCTAGTACGTCAGGAATTGCTTTTGGAATTCAGATGCAGGTTTTAAATGATAAATTAGGAACTCAGATATTACCCGCAATTGCAAGCGACAGCTATTTCACTTTGTTAAAAGGAGAAAGCAAAGAAGTTATAATAGAATTTGATGAATCAGCTTTAAAAAATGGAGAAAAGCCAGTTGTAAAAGCGATTCCATACAATAAATAAAAGTTCTATTTCTACAAGGTTTCTAAAAACCTTGTAGAAATTTTTTAAAGTTTTTTAATACAAATTAGGGCAGATTAAAAATTATTATAATTTCTTTAATCTGTGGCAAAAGAATAAAACTATGAATATGAAAATAATCAAACGGTTTCTTTTTGTACTACTGCCATTTCTAGGTTATTCGCAAAATAATCAGCTAGAACTATGGTATACAAAACCAGCTTCTCAATGGGAAGAAACATTGCCTTTAGGAAACGGGCGTTTAGGAATTATGCCTGATGGCGGAATTGAAACCGAAAAATTAGTCCTAAATGATATAACACTTTGGAGCGGATCTTCGCAAGATGCAAATAATTATAAAGCGTATACTTTTTTGCCGCAAATAAGAGAATTATTATTGGCCAATAAAAACAGTGAAGCTGAACAGCTTATCAATCAAAATTTTGTTTGTACAGGTCCTGGTTCAGGAAGCGGTGACGGTGCCAATGTACAATTTGGATGCTATCAGGTTTTGGCTGACATGACATTAAAATTTGATTATAAAACTAAATCTCAACCTGTAAATTACACCAGAAATCTAAACATTCGAACCGCTCTCGCTTCAACTCAATTTGCGATTGACGGAGTAACGTATAAACGGGAATATTTTGCAGGTTTTGACGATGATGCTCTTTTTGTGAAATTGACTTCAAGCAAAAAAGGAAAATTGAATTTCACAGTTCAGTTGAATAGACCAGAACATTTTAAAACCGAAAACGAAAATGACAATTCTCTTGTAATGACAGGACAATTGAACAATGGAATTGACGGAAAAGGGATGAAATATAAAGCCAAAGTAAAAGCTAAAATTACAGATGGAAGCGCTTTTTATGCCAATAATACCATTGAAGTAAAAAATGCAACTGAAGTAATTCTGTACATTTCAGCAGGAACAGATTTTAAAGATAAAAGTTTTGAGTCTTCTGTAGATAAAATTTTGGATGTAGCGATGGAGAAAAAATACGACGATCAGAAGAAAATACATATTCAAAATTATCAGAAACTGTTTAATCGCGTGGCTTTAAATTTTGGAAAACCAGTTCAAAAAACATTGCCTACAAATGAACGTTTAGATGCGTTTTTAAAAGAACCAGATTCAGATACTGAGCTTCCTGTTTTGTTTTACCAATACGGACGTTATTTAAGCATTAGCAGTACAAGAGTCGGATTGCTGCCTCCAAATTTGCAAGGATTATGGGCGCATCAGGTTCAAACTCCGTGGAATGGCGATTATCATCTTGACGTAAATGTTCAGATGAATCATTGGGCATTAGAAACAGGAAATCTATCTGAATTGAATCTTCCGCTAAAAGACTTGGTAAAAGAAATGGTTCCTTACGGAGAAAAAACGGCAAAAGCCTATTACAATGCTGATGGATGGGTGGCGCATGTAATCACGAACGTCTGGGGATTTACAGAACCAGGAGAAAGCGCTTCTTGGGGAATTGCAAAAGCAGGATCAGGCTGGCTTTGCAACAATTTATGGAATCATTATTTGTATACCAAAGACCAAAATTATCTAGCAGAAATTTATCCGATAATCAAAGGAGCGACTCAGTTTTACAACAGCATGTTGGTAAAAGATCCAGAAACAGGTTGGCTAGTAACTTCGCCATCAGTATCGCCAGAAAATTCATTTTTGCTTCCAAATGGTCAGGACGCGCATGTTTGCATGGGGCCGACAATCGACAATCAAATTGTACGTGAATTGTTTAATGGTGTAATTACAGCTTCTGAAAAACTCGGAATCGATTCTGAATTGCGAAATGATTTGGAAAAAAGGCTGAAATTATTACCGCCTTCAGGAGTTATTGGTCCAGACGGAAGAATTCAGGAATGGCTGAAACCTTATAAAGAGCCAGATCCGCAGCATCGTCACGTTTCTCATTTGTACGGATTATATCCAGCCTCTTTAATAACCCCAGAAAGTACTCCAGATTTAGCAGAAGCAGACAAAGAAAACTTTAGAAGTTAGAGGAGACGACGGCCCAAGTTGGTCAATTGCTTATAAAATGCTTTTCTGGTCTAGATTAAAAGACGGAAACAGAGCTTATAAATTATTGAAAACCATTTTAAGGCCAACTCTTGCAACAAATATCAATTACGGAGCCGGAGGAGGAGTTTATCCGAATCTGCTTTCTGCTGGCCCGCCTTTTCAAATTGACGGAAATTTTGGAGCTACGGCAGGAATTGGAGAAATGCTAATACAAAGCCATGCAGGATTTATCGAATTATTGCCGGCAATGCCAGACGCTTGGCTAAAAGAAGGCGAAGTAAAAGGACTTAAAGCAGAAGGAAATTTTACTATAAACATGAAATGGGAAAAAGGTAAAGTGACGAAATATGAAGTTTTATCTCCTGTACCAACAAAGGTGAAAGTAAAAGTGAATGGTGAATTGAAAGAGATTACTTCTTCTAAATTATAAGTTGGGGTAGTAATCCTGCAAGTTTTTTAAAACCTTGTAGGTTTAGTTTTTTTATCTCGATTTAAAATATAATACCTACAAGGTTTTGAAAACCTTGCAGGAGTAAAACAGTGACTGAATTGCCTCCAGCTTTAGCTGGAGGTTTATAAAAGTCTATTAAACAAAGGGCTTTAGCCAAAATCGTAGTGTTTTGGCTAAAGCCTTATTTGAATCTAATTTCAATAACCTACAGCTAAAGCTGGAGGCAATTCAAAAAAATGAAATCATATTTCAAAATCTTTACAAAATGAATCTCAATAAAATAATACTTTGTGGTGCTATCTTGAGCTCCATAATTCTTGGAGCACAAACTAAAGAAAAAGTCACTTCACATGTAAATCCGTTTATTGGAACGGGAGCAGCAGATGGATCGCCTTTGTCTGGAAATAATTTTCCTGGTGCCACAGTTCCTTTTGGAATGGTACAGCTTAGTCCAGATACGCGCAGTACACCGGATTGGAGTGTAGCCTGCGGTTATAATTACAATGACACCACAATTGCAGGCTTTAGCCACACTCATTTAAGCGGAACAGGCGTAGCTGAATTATTTGATGTAATGCTGATGCCTTTTAGCGGTGCAATTGTGAAAGAAGCTGAAGGAGAAAATGCCTATCAGTCGAAATTCTCTCATAAAAATGAAACAGCAAAACCTGGTTATTACAGTGTTCAATTATTAGATTATCAGGTAAAAGCAGAATTAACGGCAACTACACGAGCGGGTTTTCATAAATACAGTTTTCCTAAAAATAAAGAAGCGCATATTATCATCGATTTAGATCATTCGATGAAAAAATCAGATTGGAACACGCGAATTATTGCCTCCCAATTATCATTTCCAAATAATCATACAGTTGAAGGATATCGCATTATTACAGGTTGGGCGCCTATGCGAAAAGTATATTTTCATGCAGAGTTTTCACAACCTATAATTCGTAATCATGTTAAAGACGGCGGTAATAGTTATGATAATGCTAGAATAGTAAACGGAAATGCCATAAGAGCCATATTAGATTTTGATGTTTCAAAACAGCAGGAAGTTTTTGTAAAAGTGGGAATCTCTGCAACAAGTATAGAAAATGCACGATTGAATGTAGAGTCTGAAATTCCTGCTTGGGATTTTGAAAAAAAGGTAAAAGAGGCAGATGCCGTTTGGGAAAAAGAACTCGGTAAAATAAAAATTGATGGCACAGACGAGCAAAAACAGATTTTCTACACTGCTTTGTATCACACTTATATTCAGCCAAATACTTTGTCGGATGTAAATGGCGATTATCCTTCGGCAGATTTTACAGTTAAAAAGGCTTCAAAACCTTATTATTCTACCTTTTCTTTGTGGGACACGTATCGTGCAGCGCATCCGTTATACACTTTAATTCAGCCAGAACGTTCAGCCGATTTCGTAAACAGCATGCTGGCGTATTATAAAGTTTTTGGCTATTTACCAATTTGGCAACTATGGGGACAAGAAAATTATTGTATGATTGGAAATCATGCTATTCCAGTAATTGCAGATGCAGTAATGAAGAATTTACCAGGAATTGATTCCAATTTGGCTTATGAGGCTATTAAGAACTCAGCAATGCGCGAACACCCTGGATCTCCGTTTGGTATCTGGGAAAAGTTTGGATATATTCCAGAAAACTTAAAATCACAATCGGTTTCACTTACTTTAGAAATGGCTTACGATGATTGGTGTGTGGCTGAATTAGCAAAGAAATTAGTTAAAATAGAAGACTATAATCATTTTACAAAACGCTCTCAGTTTTATAGAAATCTATACGATAAAGAAATTGGTTTTTTTAGAGCTAAAGATGATAAAGGAAATTGGATTGGTCCATTTGATCCTTTAAAATATGGCGCTAATGGCGGTTATCCGTTTACAGAAGGAAATGGATGGCAATACTTTTGGTATGTTCCTCAGGATGTAAAAGGACTGATTGGCTTAGTTGGAAATGATCAATTGTTCACTAAAAAACTAGATACATTTTTTACTTTAGAAGATAAACCAGAAGAAGTAAATGATAATGCTTCAGGTTTTATTGGGCAATATGCTCACGGAAACGAACCAAGCCATCATATTGCGTATTTGTACAACTACGCAGGTCAGCCTTGGAAAACGCAAAAATATACTGCTGATATCATGAAAAAGATGTACAATACTACTTCATCAGGTTATTCTGGAAATGACGATTGCGGTGAACTTTCGGCTTGGTATATTTTTAGCGCAATGGGATTTTATCCTGTAAATCCAGCAAACAGAATGTATGTTATTGGCTCTCCAATTTTGAAAGAAGCAATAATTGAATTGCAAGGCGGAAAAACGTTTAAAGTAACTGCCAAAAATGTATCAGATCAAAATGTTTACATTCAGAGCGCAAAACTAAATGGTAAGACTTACACTAAAACCTTTATTAAGCAGTCAGATTTGGATTCCGGAGGAACTTTAGAATTTGTTATGGGATCAAAACCTAATAAAAAATGGGGAATAAGAACAGAAGATAGACCTGCAAATTAAATTTTCCTATTTTTATATATTAGAAAAAATAAAAGGTTTGATGAAATGAATCATCAAACCTTTTTCTTCAAAAAACTGTTTTTATATTAACCTATAAAAACTGATTCTTCATTTTTTAGAAGAGATAAATGTATCGTAACCCCTGAATGGCTTTTCTCTTCTGCTAGAACACTATTAAAAGTTTGTTCTGCTTCAGCTTTTTTATCAAGACCTAAAAGACCTAATCCTTGCATATACAAGCAGTGAATTTTGTTTCGTTTGTCCAGATCATCTTCCCAAATCATAAGATCTGGAAGTGATACCGCAAAATAATCAATCGTAACATGATCGTTTACGTGTTTTTTTGCGTATGCTACGAGCTTTTCAAAACGTTTATTCGCTTCAGCAAAATCATTTAATTTCAGATAAGCCAAGCCCTGATAGAAAATTTTGTCAGGCTGTTGGTCATTATAAAAAATAGCCGCTGTTGGTTCTTCTAAACCTTGCGTTGCTTTTTCCCACCAATTATTAGCTTGTTGTAGATCGCTTTTCTTTTCATAAGCAACACCAAGCCAGTAATGGATATCATTTTCCTGTGCTCCAGGTAATTTTCCTTCACCTAAATTATCAGGATAAATTTGTGCTTGTTCCAAAAGCGCTATGGCTTTATCATAGTTTCCTTGCGTAATTTCCTGTTTTGCAATTTCAGTTAAAGAAATCAAATATTGTCCGCTTACTTTTCCTTCACCGCCTTCCCAAGGATGGAACATTCGGTTTTGCAGTAACGTAAGTGCTTTATCGTGTTTCCCTAAAAGATTATACAAAGCAACTCTTTCTAAATACACGTCATCTCTTTGAATAACCAATTCTAAATGTTTTTCTAAGAAGGCCAACCTGAAAACCAAATCTCTATTTAAACGTTTGTACAACTGATCCAATTCCATTAGAATTCTTGCATCTTCCAAATCAAGTGAAAATGCTTTTTCCAGACTTGCTAGTGCTTTTTGCTCATCGTTCAATTTGTTGTAATAAGCCAATGAAAGATTACGGTGTACAGTTGGAAAACTATCATCAATTGAAACCGATTTTTCCCAACACGAAATCGCATCATCATAAAATTTTGATGCATACCAAAAGTTTCCTAGATAATACAGCGCTTTTGCATCGTTAGTCTGTTTCTCGATAACTTCTGAAAGCACCAAAGCAGACTTCAATCTGATTTGGGAAACAATAATCAGGTTTTGCTTGAGAAGCCATCTTGAAACATTTTTCAGCTTGATTAAAATCATTCAGCTTTTCATAAAACGAACCCGCAAAATACCAAGCCATCGGATAGGTATTTTCGTCTTTTAATCCTTCACTTAATAAAGCAGAAGCTTCTTGATACAAACCTGTCTGCATTGTAATCTAAGGCATATTCGATATACGTATGAATGTTGTTTCGAATAAGTGCATTTAAATACGTTAAATCCTGTTTGTCATTACTTAGAAGATACTTTTCGAATAGCAGTCCAAAATTGAAAGAATCATTCTCTAAATAAGCATTAGCAAGCTGAAGCGCTTTCTCTTTTCGGTTTAATTTTCTAAGAAAAGCCACCTGCAAATGCAATGCTTTATGATCTTCTGTATTTTTAGAAATCGCTTTTTGAATGTGAGTTAAAGCTGAATCGAAATCACCTTTTAAAGCATCAAGCTGCGCTACATAAAAATAACCCTGATTCTGCCAAGCTGCATTCCAAGTCGATTTGTAAAAAGCATCGTATGCTTCTTCGTTTTTATTTTGATATTTAAGTGACAATCCTAAATTGAAATACGCTTCTCCATCATACGGATTTGGATTTCGCTGTGTAAGCGTTTTAATAGCGACTCTGAAATATGGCTCACTTTCTGCAAATTTTGCTCGACGCATCAGCCATAATCCCATTGCATTATTAGCACGAACATCACCAGAATCACGTTTAAGCGCTTCTTCGTAATACGGAATCGGACTATAAGTGGCGTGTCTGTATTGCTCTAAATGCTGCGCTGTCAGGAATAATTGCTCGTTATTTTCTATATCTTCAGGTGCAAGAGCAGGTTTTGCGGCTTCTGGAATCTCATCTTCGTTTTGAGCTTCGTAATTCCAATCTACTAAAACCTTTTCATCAGCATCTGTTACAGTAATTGACAATCCTTCTAAACCTGATGAGGTATTGAAATCAATTGTTTCTTCAAATGAATTGTATGGCGATGCATCATATTGTTTTTGGAATAAAACTGAGCCATTATTTTTTAAAGTCACCGTCGTTTTTGGATAAACTCCAGTTGTGTATGCTTTAATAACTAATTGATCGCCGATGTTTTCTAAGTTAACCATCGCATTTTTGGTTGCATTTTTTACTACTCCCAAATCACGATATGGCATAAAATACTGTGTGAAATCTTTTTGCTCGCCTGGCATAATCCAAGTAAAATCAGGCTGATTATCCGTATAAACACCACACATCAATTCGATATACGGACCATCTTCATCAGTAAGATTTCTGTCCCAAGCACGTCCAAAATCGCCATGTCCCCAAGTCCATTGTTTTTTTCCTGGAGAAACATGATGATTGGCAACGTGCAATAAACCACCTTTTGAATCATTTTCGTATCCGCCAACAAAATTATATTTTGAAGCAATCGCCATATAAGAAGTCGGAACCGGAATGTTTTTATAACGTGAAATATCTGTTCCAGGCGAATAATCGACTTTATAATACGTTCCTTTTGCAATTGGGAAAGAGGAAACATCACGTTTTCCGTGATCAAAAACAGCATTTACATCAGGCGGAAAAACCGATTGATAATCGTCGTTTACTTTTACAGCAGGATTTGCCCACCATAAAAAAGTCTGTGGAAATGACGTTCTGTTGTATAATTGCGCTTTAATTTCTAAATACGCTTTATCAGGATATAGTCTGAAACCAGCCATACCTTTGGTTCTAAACATACGCTCAACTTCGCTGCACCAAACCGTTGCGCTTCCGTCTTCATGTTCTTCAATCGTAAAATCTACAGGGTCAAATGTAGTTGGTCTGTGGTGTTGAGGCCAGTTAAATTCGATTCCGCCAGAAATCCACGGACCTGTAAGTCCTACCAATGCAGGTTTTACAACCTGATTGTAATATACAAAATGACGGTTTTTAGTTTTGTCATAAGCCATATGAACTCTTCCGCCAAGTTCAGGCAGAATCATTATCTTAAGGAATTCATTTTCAAGATATACGGCCTGATATTCTTTATCTGTTTTTTCGTCCGCTATTTTTTCAATAACCGGATAAGGATATACCGATCCGTTACTTCCCTGATACACTCTTTTCTCAATAAATACAGGATTTTTTTCAGGTTTGCCCACCTCATAAGTTGGCAGGATTATTTTTTCCTTCCAAACATTTACTTTTTGCATGATGTAATGAAATTTAAATTATTGAATATGTTTTGATTGATCAGCAGCCATAAGCTCCTCAATCTCTTCAAGACTTTTGTTTTTTGTTTCAGGAAGTTTTCTGAAAACAAATAGAAATCCTAAGGCACAGATAATTCCATACAGCCAGAAAGTGCCTGACGTGCCCAGATAGTTGTTAAAAATTGGAAAGGTCTGTACTAATATTGCAGAAGCAATCCAGAGCGCAAAAGTGGCAATAGACATTGCTACACCTCTAATTCGGTTAGGGAAAATTTCAGATAAAATAACCCAAGTAATAGGAGCAAGAGACATTGCATAAATGGCAATGGCTAATAATACCAATAGCAACAATGGAAATCCGGTAACATTGGTATAATAAAAATATCCTAGTAAAGCATAGATTACAGCAAGTGCTCCAGAACCAAAAAGCATTAGTTTTTTACGGCCTAATTTGTCTACAGTTCCCATAGCAACTAGAGTGAAAACCAAGTTAATGCTTCCTGTTATCACAATATTCATGAACAAATCGTTTATACTGTAACCAGCCGAAACAAAGATTTCTTGAGCGTAATTGAAAATGATATTAATACCGCACCATTGTTGGAAAGCGGCCAATACGATTCCGATAATTAAGATCGAAAAAGCTTTTTTGTCGAATAATATTTTGAAATCGGTCTTTTCGCTTTCGTGTGTAAAAGTTTCTTTAATTTTTGAAAGCTCTTCTCTAGCATAATCAATTCCTCCAATTTTAGCAAGAGTGTCTTCTGCCGAATTTTGATTGTCTTTTTTAGCCAAATATCTTGGGCTTTCTGGAATCAGAAACATTAATAGAAAGAAAAGAACAGCCGGAAAAATCCTGCCCAAAACATCCATCGCCATCCAGTTTGTCCGTTCCAAGAAGCAAGAATCTGTGCGTGAGAGTAACCAGTTGGAATAACTTCTGTGATTAGCATGTTTGTAATCTGTGCTCGCAAGAATTCCGATAACTACGGTAAGTTGGTTTATGGACACGAAAAGCCCGCGGGTTTCCTGAGGTGCGATTTCTGCAATATATAAAGGCGAAATGGTAGAAGCAACTCCAATTCCGATTCCTCCAATAATACGCCAGACAATAAATATGTTGAAGGTTTCTGAAGCTCCTGTTCCAATTGCCGATAAGGAGAATAATACGGCGGCAGCAATCAGTAGAGGACGTCTTCCGTAAGTGTCGGCTAGTTTTCCTGCAACAGCGGCACCTGCCACACAGCCAACAAGAGCACTGCTCATTGCCCAGCCTTGAAGAGCTGGAGAATCTGAAATGCCAAAATAAATTTCGTAAAATGGTTTTGCTCCGCCAATAACAACCCAGTCGTAGCCAAAGAGTAAACCACCCAGTGCTGCAACTAGACTAATTGATAGTAAAAAGGTATAATTGTAATTTTTCATAAAAAGGTTTTAATAGCTTTTGTAAAATTAGCGGAATCGGAACCTTTGATTTATGGATATTTTTTTTGAATAGATGGATTATAATCTGATTTTTTGGCATCATGTTTTAAAATCCGAAAACAATTGCGTTACTGCTTATATTCTGTTCGATATTGAATAGGTGATGTACTCATTATTTTCTTGAATAAACGGGAGAAATATAACGGATCATTAAAACCTAAATTAAAACTGATTTCTTTTATGCTCATAGTCGTAAAACTTAGGTATTGACAGGCTTTCTGCATTTTTAGATAATTGAAATAATGTATAGGAGAATAACCAGTCTGTTTCTTAAATAAGGTAAAAAAATGTGATGATGAATAATTAAAATAAGTCGCAACATCGTTTATTTTTAGCGAAAGTTCCAGATGCTTTTTCATGTAATCAATAGCCGACTCAATAGTATTATCCTCTGAAAATTTTCGGTTTTTTTGAATGAAAAATTTCTCATACAAAAAGGTATTCAGTAGCTGCCATAAAGATAAATTGGCAAATTCGAGATTGCTGGAGCTGTAACCATCTTCCATAACGTCTAATATGTTGTCAAATAGTTCGATACGTCTTTCTTCAAGCGATAATTGCGGAGCGGTATCAGGATATTCGGTTATGAATTTATCGTAAAAATAAGGTGCTTGTGGTCCAGTAAAATGAATCCAATAAATACTCCACGGATTTTGTTTTAAAGCATAATAATCATGCGCAACTTCTGGCGGAATAATATAAAAGGTATTGGCTTTGAGTGTAATGGTTTTGTTTTCTCGGCTAATAATGCCTTCTCCTTTATAACAATAAATCAGGATATATTGTTTGCTTCCGTGTTTTCGCTTCATGGAATGATGGCTCGCATTAGGAAAAACGCCAATATCGGTAAAATACAAACCCGAAATAAGCGGATTCTTTTTGATATTGGAAAGTATGTTTTTAGGAATTACAATCATGCGCTGTCCTAAAAAACCTTCTTTAACTTTTATTTTTTCCTTTTGCGATGCGTTTTTCATTTTCCTGAATCTTGTTTTTCAAATATCATAATTTAATCCATGCTTTCAAAAAAAATGTCCATTTTAAGCACAATTATCAAAAGTAAATTTGAAATTCTAATCTAACTTAAATCTTTTCTGACCTTTTTTAAACCAATATGAATTCTACCAATATAATTGCATACGAGTCTTTTGGCTGGTTTTCAGGCCAAGAAATTTTCAAATTTACTATTACAAACAGCCAAGGAAATTATGTGGAGTCGCTTAATTTTGGTGCCATAGTAAAATCCATAGTTGTGCCAGATAAAAATGGGAAGAAAGAAAATGTAGTTTTAGGTTTTCCTACTTTAGAAGGTTATTTAAAAGACAAGGCTTATATCGGAGCGACAATCGGGCGTTTTGCAAACCGAATAAATAATGCTTCGTTTTCTATTGAGAATAAAACGTATTATCTGGATAAAAACGACGGAAAAAATAACAATCACAGCGGTTCAGCAGGATTTAATTCTAAAATATTCGATTTTAAAATAGAAAACGATGCTGTGATTTTTTCACTTGAAAACAGGAGTGGAGAAGGTGGTTTTCCGGGAGATGTAAATCTAAAAGTGATTTATAAATGGACTGATCAAAACGAATTGAAAATTCAGTTTTTGGCGGAAGCCAGCGAATTGACTCCGCTTAATTTTACCAATCATTCTTATTTCAATTTATCAGCTTGTCAAGATAAAATTCACAATCATAGATTAACCATTCAAGGATCAAAAATATTAGAAAGTACGGCCGACTATATTCCGACAGGAAAAATTATACTAGCTGATGAATATTTATTTATGAATGATAAACTGGGTGACGTAATGCAAAACAAGGGACTAAATCTTTATTATGTTTTAGATCGCAATCGTGTTGATGAAAAACTTGTTTGTAAATTGATTGAAGAAAAATCAGGTAGAATAATGCGAGTTTATACTTCATATCCGGGTGTGCAGCTTTATACAGGAGATTATTTAGACAGTGCACTAATCGGTGAACATTCTAAATTATACCAATCTTTTGACGGACTTTGTTTAGAATGTCAGTATTATCCTGACAGTCCCAATCATGAATATTTTCCTAACACTTTATTTGGAGCAGGTCAAATCTACGATGAAACCATTGCTTATACTTTTGATATAGTAACTGACAAAATTTAACTATCACCTTTAAATATTTATATAATGAAAAAAAAGTTTGTAAACCGATTTTTAATTGTCCTGATGC
The DNA here is from genome assembly GCF_029625315.1 of Flavobacterium ginsengisoli. Lineage (NCBI taxonomy): Bacteria > Pseudomonadati > Bacteroidota > Flavobacteriia > Flavobacteriales > Flavobacteriaceae > Flavobacterium > Flavobacterium ginsengisoli. Next base: position 2,227,737 of record NZ_CP121110.1, on the reverse strand, counting down.
CGTCAGTATTTTTTCTGCTGACGAATTGTAAGGCACAGAATACATCACTTTCGCTAAAATCTAAGGACAATCTCAATCAGATCTCACTGTCTTTAAGCGAAGACGGACAATTGTCTTATAAAGTTACGCGTCATGATAAAGCTGTTATACTTGATTCTCCTCTTGGATTGACTTTCGAGAATGATGATTTTACTACTGGATTATCTGTTGTAAATGTTTCTCCAATAGAAGAAAAACGTGAGAAATATGAACTTAAAGTGGCCAATAATAAAATAGCTGATCATGTTTTTAAAACCAAAAGCATCACTTTCAAAAACAAGCAAGGTGCTTTGATGACGATAGACTTAATTGCAGGAGAAGAAGGCGTTGCTTTTAGATATAAGTTTGATAATAAAGCGAATGGATCTAAAATTCTTAAAAATGAACTAACGGGATTCCATATCGATCAAAAAGCAAAAGGATGGTTGCAACCTTATAATAAGGCTGGAGATTATACACCGGGTTATGAAGATTTTTATGTAAATGTAAAATCAGGAGATCCAATAAGCGGTGCTCGAAACGAATCTATTGGTTGGTGTATGCCAGCACTTTTTAATGTAAACGATGCTAAAAACTGGGTACTGATTGCAGAATCTGGTACAGACGGTTCATTTCCAGGCTGTCATTTAGCGCCAGATTCTAAAAACGGAATGTACACCATTGCCTTTGCTAAAAATGATGAGAAATTTACTTTGCCATTACCAGATAAAGGAAATGCATATCCTGAGTCTGCAGAACCGTGGACAATGCCTTGGAGAGTTATTATGATTGGAGATAATGCAGGTAATATTTTATTGTCTACAATGATTACTGATTTAGCTCCAGCTTCTAAAATTAAAGATGTTTCTTGGATTCAATCTGGAAAAGCGGCTTGGTCGTGGTGGTCGCATCCAGAAGATTTTACGCCAGAAATGTATAATAAATTTACGGATGTTTCGGCTTCATTTGGTTTCAAATACACGCTTTTTGATGCTGGTTGGGAAAAAGCCAACAAGGAAGGGAAAATTGTAGATTATGCATTGTCTAAAGGAGTGCAGCCATTAGTTTGGGGATTTTCAGCAGAATACTTTGATTCAGAAAAAAGAAAAAGAGATTTAAAGAATTGGCTGAAATGGGAATAAAAGGAGTAAAAATTGACTTTTGGTGTTCAGACAGACAAGAAGTTATGGCATCTTTGCAAGGCGTTTTTGAAGATGCAACAAAAGAACATTTATTGGTAAACTTACATGGGACAACAGTTCCAAGAGGCTGGCACAGAACATGGCCGAATTTTGTAACCGCAGAAGCTATTTTAGGAACAGAAAGTTATTTTTATGAACCAAGATTTCCAGAAAAAGCAAGAGAACAAAATACCGTATTGCCTTTTACAAGAAACGTTGCTGGTCCAGCTGATTACACGCCATTTGCTTTAACTTTTAGAAAATATACACGTTTAAATACTTCGGTTCATGAATTGGCAATGGCTATGATTTATACCTCAGGGATTATTCATTTTGCCGATTCGGAAGAAGTGTTTAATTCATTGCCTAATGAACTTAAAAACTTATTGAAAGAAATGCCGGCAACTTGGGATAAAACCGAGGCTATTGTGGCAGAACCAGGAAAATCAATCGTGTTGTCACGTAAAAAAGATAATCTTTCTTATATTATTGGGATAAACGGAACTAACACATCTTTGCCTGTTTTTATTGATCTGACTAAATACGGAAAAGGGTATTCAAAATTCAGAATCATTTCTGAAGGTAAAGATCCGTTGATGGATTTTAAAGTAGAAACTCATCCAATTGATGCTAAGTGGAAATACAATATGGCTCCAAAAGGAGGTTTTATTATTGAGTTTGTAAAGTAATAATTGATTGGTAAAATGAATTACAAAAAGAGGTGCTTAAAATTTTTAAGCGCCTTTTTTATTACGTGAAAAAATAACAATGAATAATATCTGTTTAGTAAAAGAAACTAAGAGTATTAAGATCTTAGGAATTCAAAAAAATGAGCTTCATTTTTAAAATATAATATTTACTTTTAGTAATTGATTTTATGAATCGACTAATACCAGAAATATGAGTTCTCAAAACCAAAAAAATGAAATAAGCCGACGCAGTTTTTTACAAACCAGTGCAAAATTCGCGGCCGCAGGAATTTACTTAGGTGTTTTTGGAATGCCTGAACTATTCGGAAATGTTGTCGTAGATAAAAAAGATGTTCAGATTCCAGATGTCAAGCTGAATAACGGTGTCAAAATGCCTATATTAGGATTTGGCACATATGGTCTTAGTGGGGAAGTGTGCCAGCAATCAGTTGCTGAAGCTATATCGGCAGGTTATCGTCTTCTTGATACTGCAAAAGTGTATGGAAATGAAGAAGCAGTGGGCAGAGGCATAAAACAAAGCGGAATTGACAGGAAAAAGCTTTTTGTTACATCAAAACTATGGGTTGATGATGCTGGTTATGAAAATGCTAAAAAAGGTTTTGAAGAGACACTAAGAAAACTGCAACTTGAATATCTTGATCTGTATCTGATTCATCGTCCAAGAGGTGATGTGAAAGGATCTTGGAAAGCAATGGAAGAACTTTATAAAGCGGGAAAAATTAAAGCTATTGGCATAAGCAATTTCGATCCGGTACAACTAGATGCTCTTTTATCTTATGCTGAGGTAAAACCTGTGATAAATCAAATTGAAACACACGCTTATTTTCAGCAGACAAATGACTTTAAGGTATTAAAACAGCATAATATCCAAATGCAAGCATGGGCTCCTTTTGCAGAAGGTCGTAATGGTCTTTTTACAAATGAAATATTAACTAAAATTGCTCAAAAACATGGTAAAACTACTGCGCAGGTAAGTTTGAGATGGCATTACCAACGTGGCATTGTAGCTATTCCGAGATCTTCTCAAAAAGTACATATTATAGAAAATCTTGACATTTTTGATTTTAAACTTGATAGTGCTGATATAAAAGAAATTGAAAAGCTTGACTTAAATAAAACGCAGTTTCCAGAATGGACTTAAGGTTGGTTTATACAAAAAAATGGAGATTGAAAACAAAAGTTTAAAAGAAAATGTGTCACTGTTACAAAATGCTATTTTATTGTCAAAAAAAGAGTGATTAATGTCTTTTAGAGTAGTAAATCAACCTCCAAATGATTGCTAGATCTGGCGTTATGATTTAGGTGGCTTCAGAAGTCTTGAAAACATAATTGTAAAAGCAGAAAAACCTTTAAATCGTAAGATCTAAAGGTTTTTGTTTTTTGAAGATTTTCTTAGAAATCTCATGAAGCGGAGAAAGAGGGATAGCAACTTTTTGCTCATTCCTCTTATATACTGCATTTATTATATTTTTTTCTGTGTTGCGCCACGATTCTGCCACGAAAGTTCTGTGCGGTTTTGAAAATAATGAAAATGCACTTAAAAGACAAAACCCTGCTGATCTTAAGATCTGCAGGGTTTCCCGTGAATTTTAGCCTTTTTTGTAAACTTTGAAAAGTCTCTTTTTAAGCTCTCAGCGGAGAAAGAGGGATTCGAACCCCGGACCTGTTACAGTCAACAGTTTTCAAGACTGCCGCATTCGACCGCTCTGCCATTTCTCCAGTATGTTGCTCTCATTGTCTGATTGCGGGTGCAAATATAAGACGGTTTTTTGGTTCTGAAAACTTTTTTTAGACTTTTTTTTGAAGTTTTTTAAAATAATTTTCAAGTGTCTAAGTATCAGTATTTCCGAAAAAGAGATTTTTTAAAAAATTAATCCAAATCGTCTAAAATTGGCGTTGGTTTTTTGTTTTCATCGACAGCAACAAACGAAAAAGTTCCTGAAACAACCGTTTCGCGAAGCTCAGAATACATTTGTTCCATAAAAATATCGACATGAATTTTACAGCTTGTTCTTCCAACGCTATCTACTTTTGCCACTAATTCGATTAAAGTTCCTGCTGGAATTGCTTTTTTAAAGTCAATTTGACCTGTAGAAATCGTTACAACTTTTTTACGGCTAAAACGAGTAGCACAGATAAAAGCAACTTCATCCATAAGATGTAGTGCCGTTCCTCCAAAAAGAGTGTCGTAATGATTGGTTGTGCTAGGAAAAACGGCTTTAAAAATTCGAGTTTCTGATTTTTGAATTCTTTCTTCTACTGTTCCCATATTAGTATTTAACGTATTCTGTAATTTCAAGTCCGTATCCAATCATACCAACTCGTTTTGTTTGTTCTGTATTTGAAACCAATCTAATTTTAGAAATATCTAAATCATGAAGAATTTGAGCTCCAATACCATAATCTTTGCTGTCAATAATAACTTTTGGCGCTTTTAAAGTTCCGTTAGCTTGTAATGATTTAAGTTCAGAAATTCTGTTTAAAAGGTTAACAGCTGTCATGTCTTGATTAATGAAGATAACAGCACCTTTTCCGTTCTCATTAATCACTTTGAACATATCGTCCAATTGCTGTTCTGCATTATTAGTCAATGTGCCTAGCAAGTCGTTATTTACCTGAGAAGAGTGGATTCTCGTTAAGATAGGTTCGCCAAGATTCCAAGTTCCTTTGGTTAAGGCAATATGTATTTGCTTATTTGTAGTTTGTTCGTAAGCTCTTAATCTGAATGTTCCAAAACGAGTTTCGATATCAAAATCTTCTTTTTTAACAATCAAACTATCATGCTCGCATTCTATAAGCAACCAAATCTTCGATAGAAACTAGTTTTAGATCAAACTTTTTAGCGACTTTAATCAATTCTGGCAAACGCGACATTGTTCCGTCTTCGTTCAAAATTTCGCAGATTACACCTGCTGGTTTAAATCCTGCCAAACGTGCAAAATCAATTGCGACTTCGGTATGTCCAGTTCTTCTTAAAACACCGCCTTGTTTAGCTATTAAAGGGAAAATATGTCCAGGACGAGCTAAATCGTGAGGTTTTGTATTTGGATCAACTAAAGATTGAACTGTTTTTGATCTATCGGCAGCAGAAATACCTGTAGTAACTCCTTGGCCTTTTAAATCAACAGAAACTGTAAAAGCAGTTTCCATATGATCTGTATTATTGGTCACCATGGCGCGAAGATCTAATTCTTTGCATCGGCTTTCTGTAAGTGGTGTACAAATTAATCCGCGTCCGTGAGTAGCCATAAAATTGATCATTTCTGGTGTTACTTTTTCGGCCGCAGCCAAAAATCTCCTTCATTTTCGCGATCCTCATCATCGACTACAATGATTACTTTACCTTGACGAATATCTTCTATAGCTTCTTCAATGGTATTCAGTTGTATTTTTGTTGTTGACATAATTATTTTTGCTTTTGAGCAGGTAAAAACCGCTCAGAGATTTTCTGAAATAGTTTTGAAATCGGAGTTGTAATCGCATCAAAATTAATTAGCCCATTGTCATTTGTGGCGCGATAGGTTAATAATACTGCGAGTGGAGACAAGATGAAAGATGACATCCATGATCCCAAAAAAGGGGTCATTCCGCCTTCTTGAGATAGTCTTTTTCCGAATGTATTGATGAAATGGAAAGTAATAAAAATTAAAACCGCAAATACAATAGGAAGTCCAAGTCCTCCTTTTCTAATAATCGCACCAAGTGGAGCTCCAATAAAGAACATTAAAAAGCAAGCAAAAGCAATAACGAATTTCTCGTATAATGCGAGAAGGTGTTTATTAATGTCTCGTTGTTTGTTCTTTAAATCTTGTTGAGTAGTGTCAATAGAGTATATATTGCTCGTTATATTGCTTCCAGCCATTTTTAAAATATCTACCTTGTCTTTGTTAGAGTAAATAGATAAAAGATCATTTGGAAGCGGTTTCTTCTTGATGTTTTTTTGAGTATCTCTGTAGATTTTTTTAATTCCGACACGCTGATTAATATTCTCTGAGAAGGAAATAATTTCGTTGTTTAAATTCTTGTTTAATGAGTCTAAAGTATAACGTAATTCATTAACATTAAGCATTCCATTTGTTCCTGCAATGCTTTCTTTGCTGTCGTCAACTTTATTTAGTTCAGATAAGTCAATATTGATGATCTGTGTTTTAAATTTTCCTTTTATAAAAGGCATTTTCGCACGATCTTCATATTTTTTTGGAGTAACGTCTTGATAATAATAACCATCATTTAAAACCAGTTTTAAAATGCTTGATTTTTCATTACTAACTAACAAACCAGTTTTAGCTTTAATTACGGTTTTGTTTTCACCCATATTATTTGCTTTCTCGTGAATTGTTACGCCAGTAAGACGGTTGCCATTTTCGCCAGATTTTTTATTTACTTTAATGTTATAAGTGCCAACATCGTTAAACTGGCCTTCAGCAATGGCCATTGCAGGTTTGGCTTGTGCGATGTTTTTTCTAAAATTAACAAATTTATATTCTGCATACGGAATAACGTTATTTGCAAACCAAAATGCAACAATACTTAAAACGAAAATAAAAATGATCAAGATTCTCATAGCTCTTTGCGACGAGATTCCTGAAGATTTCATGGCTGCGAACTCGTAGTTTTCGGCTAGATTTCCGAAAGTCATAATCGATGCTAGTAAAACCGATAAAGGTAAAACCAGAGGAATAATACGAGGCATAGAAAAAAGCAGGAATTTCACGACCAATATTAAGTCGAGATCTTTACCTGCTAGTTCTGAAATAAATAGCCATACTGTTTGAAGTATGAATATGAAAAATAAGATTACAAATACCGTAGTAAATGTAAGTAAGAATGTTTTTAATAAGTATTTGTCTAGTATTTTCAACCTTCTGATTAATCTAATTTATTGATGTAGTATTTCGGGTATTTACTCGCTACAAAGGTAAATTGATTTTTTGATAATGGCTGATTGGTTTTAAAAGAATTAACGGTTAAAGTTGTTTTTGTTCCGTTTTTTCCAGTTTCAATCAAATTGTAGATGTGTTTTGTCTGAACGTCAACACCTAACAAAATTTCTTTTCTTTGGTCTTTTCCGCTAGTTGGTACTAATTTGATGTATTGAATTTTTCTTCCTTTTACATTCTGAACAATGTCCATGTTGTATTTGTAGCCAGAATTAAAGAAAGTAAGCATTTTTGAAGGAGTGATTGCATTATCATCTTTCTCGTTTACTTTAGAAATAGTAACTTCTTCGTCTTCTGGAACAATAGTGTAAGTTTTCTGACCGTCAAAAATTTTAGTAACGCCCATGAAATTCAAAACGTATTGGTTTCCTTTCATTGTTACGTTTCCTTTACTGTCTTGATTGATGTTTTCTTTGGCATTGTTCAAAGAATACTTAAAATCGATAACAATATTGTCGTAGCTTTTTATTTTAGAAGTTACTTCGTTCAATAAATCTTTCGCTTTTTTATCTTGAGCCTGAATAGAAGTGAAGCTCAAAAGCAATATAACTGCCATTTGAAAACACTTTTTGGTCATGTTTGTGATAGAATTGTTGTTGATTTCTTGAATTTTTGCTTTCATGATTGGATTAATTTTGTTCATTATTAAAAAATTGATCAAGAGCATTTAAATCTAAGATGTTTACACTGCGTGCTTTACTGCCTTCAAACGGACCAACAATACCTGCTGCCTCAAGTTGATCGATCAAACGACCAGCCCTGTTGTATCCTAATTTTAATTTTCGTTGCAATAAAGAAGCAGAACCCTGCTGTGCATTGACAATAATCTCTGCCGCTTCTCTAAATAAAGTATCTCTTTCGGAAATATCTATATCAAGATTAATGCCACTTTCTTCTCCAACAAACTCTGGAAGCAAATAAGCTGTAGCGTAAGCTTTTTGTCCGCCAATGAAATCTGTAATTTTTTCTACTTCTGGAGTGTCGATGAAAGCACATTGTACACGGATTACGTCGTTTCCATTAGTGTATAATAAATCTCCGCGTCCAATAAGCTGATCTGCACCTTGAGTATCCAAAATAGTTCTAGAGTCAATTTTAGAAGTTACTCTAAACGCAATTCTGGCAGGGAAGTTGGCCTTAATTAAACCTGTAATAACGTTTACAGAAGGTCTTTGTGTTGCGATAATTAAGTGAATACCAATAGCACGCGCTAATTGAGCTAAACGAGCAATTGGAACTTCGACTTCTTTTCCTGCAGTCATAATTAAATCGGCAAATTCATCGACAACCAAAACGATGTATGGTAGAAATCGGTGTCCTGCTTCAGGATTTAATTTTCTAGACTTGAATTTTTCGTTGTATTCTTTAATATTACGAACCATCGCATCTTTTAATAAAGAATAACGATTATCCATTTCTGTACAAAGTGAATTTAAAGTATTGACAACTTTTGCGTTATCTGTAATAATAGCATCTTCAGTGTCAGGAAGTTTAGCTAAATAATGTCTTTCAATTTTATTGAAAAGTGTAAGCTCTACTTTTTTCGGATCGACCAAAACAAATTTTACTTCTGCAGGATGTTTCTTGTACAACAATGAAGTTAAAACCGCATTTAATCCGACAGATTTACCTTGTCCAGTTGCTCCAGCCATCAATAAGTGAGGCATTTTTGCAAGATCGACAACAAAAGTTTCGTTTGAAATGGTTTTTCCTAAAGCAATTGGTAATTCCATTTCGGCTTCTTGGAACTTCGTCTGCTCCAATAACGCTTTTCATAGAAACCATAGTTGGGTTTTTGTTCGGAACCTCAATACCGATAGTGCCTTTTCCAGGAATTGGCGCAATAATACGAATTCCTAATGCTGATAATGACAAAGCAATATCATCTTCTAAACTCTTAATTTTAGAAATTCTGATTCCAGCTTCTGGCACAATTTCATATAAAGTAACCGATGGACCAACGGTTGCTTTAATCTGTGCAATTTCAATTTTGTAATTACGAAGCGTATCTACAATTCTATTTTTGTTTTCTTCTAATTCTTCCTGATTAATTGTAATTCCGCCAGTCGAATATTCTTTTAATAAATCGATGGTTGGGAATTTGTAATTTGACAAATCCAAGGTTGGATCAAATAATCCGAAATCGGCAACTAGACGAGAAGCCAAATTTTCTTCGATAATGTCTTCTTCTTCCGCTTTTTCTATTACAAATGCTTCTTCTGGCGTGGCAGTGATTTGTGTAGGCGGCGGTTGAATTGGTTTTAAAGTTGGAGTTAGCTCAATTTCTGATGAATGAGAAATGGTTGGTTTTAAAGCCTCCTTATTGATTTCAAATTGAGAATCGACAGTTTTAAGATGAATATTATCCAATTCAGGGTCATTTTCTTCTTCTGCTTCTTCTTTAATAGAAAATTCTTCTAGATTATAAGCGCTTTCGGGCTGTTGAACAGCAGGTTTTAAAGTATCTAATTCCGATTTGAATTCTTTCTTAGTAGAATCAAAATAGGACTGAATTTTTTCTGGCGATAATTTGATTTTGAAAATTAGATATACAATTAAACCGAAAAGTAGTGTAAGCAAAGTACCTGTCTTTCCGATATAATCTTGAAGGAATAGATTGAGTTCGTAACCAATTGTTCCTCCTAATTCTGGTGCAGAAGTAGCGAAGAAGCCAAAAAGTACAGAAACGATAATAATGGCAAAAATATCCCAGAACCAAGTGTTTTTAAGCTTTTGAGTAGAAAGCTCCAATGCTAAAAACATTCCTGTGAGGAAAAATAAACGTACAAAAATAAAAGACGCCAACCCGAAACCTCTATAGATAATCAAATCGGCAAGATAAGCTCCGAATTTGCCAAGCCAATTCTCAGCAATTTCAGAACGATCGCCAAGCTGGTTTACAATGCTTTGATCATTTTGCCATTGTCCGTTAACATAAAAAGAAATAAATGCAACTAATAGGGCAATAGAAAAAAGAACCAAAAGACATCCTAGAACAAATTTTTGTTGCTTGGATATCTTAAATGATCTTTTATTTCCTTCTTGTTTATCGTTTTTTTTATCTACAGTTTCTTTTTTATTTTTTGCCATTCTTGCGTTTTCCTTTGCCTAAATAAATTTTGGAATATAAATAATCAAGCCTATTGCTATTGCAGTCATTGCGAAGAAAAATACTGCCCCTGCAGCAATATCTTTAATAAATCCGATTCGTTTGCTGTAATCAGGATGGATAAAATCGGCAATTTTTTCGACTGCTGTATTTAATCCTTCGATAGCTAAAACTAAGCCAATGGCTAAAGTTTGACAAAGCCATTCGGTTTGTGAAATATGAAAGTAAAAACCTAAAATAGTCATTATGATTCCTAATGAAAATTGAACCATAATACTATGTTCGGTCTTAATTAATTTTACAGCACCGTTAAAAGCATAAGTCATGCTTTTTAAACGGCCTGTAACAAAGGTGTTGTCTTTTTGAAACTCCATTTTAGAGGTAAATATTATAGTGCTTGCTAAAGTCTGCTTCGTAATTTGGTTCATTTGCAATTTCTGCAACTTGTTCTGTGTGAAGGACTTTTCCGTCTGCATCAACAACAATGATTGCTCTTGAGTGTAAACCAGCTAGAGGTCCGTCAACGATTTCTAATCCGTTTGCTTTTCCAAAAGCACCAGTTTGAAAATCTGATAAGTTTACTACATTTTCTAAACCTTCAGCACCACAAAAACGTTTTTGAGCGAAAGGTAAATCTCTAGAAATACATAAAACTGTTGTGTTTTCTAATCCGCTTGCACTTGCATTGAAAGTTCTGACAGATGTTGCGCAAGTTCCTGTATCAACACTTGGGAAGATATTTAAAACTAATTTTTTACCAGCGAAAGTGCTTAAAGAAGCAACTGATAAATCGTTTTGTACTAATTTGAAATCAGCTAATTGTGATCCAACTGCAGGCAATTCGCCTGATGTATGAACTGGATTTCCTCCTAATGTGATAGATGCCATGATTTTTGTTTAAAATTAATGAGGCTCAAAAGTAAGGATTAATATTTGAATGTAAAAGTATTTGTTAACGGTTTAAGGAGAGATTAAGGAGTCCTTTTTGATAGCCATAAATTCAAGAATTTGCGATTTATTTTTGCAAATTATTTCTATTAATAACTTTTATTTTGAGAAAATATTGTCTTCTTTATTTTGCATCTTTATGTCCAACTTTGCCATAGTTCTATTCGCAAAGTTTGTTATACCGACGAAGGAGGGCTGCGCTAGAAACTCTAAAAGATTGTGGAGTTACTAGTGTGGGCTTCGACTAAACTCAGCCTGACAAAGATTGTGTGAAGCGTGGAACTGAAACCTGAGAATAAAAAAAGCGTCTCCAAATAGAAACGCTTTCTCCGTCATGTTTTTTTGTTTTTTCTTTGAAAAAAGAGGTTCGATTATTTATCGATAGAACCTAAAACACGTTTCATAAACGTATTTAAAGCTTCTTTTTTATCTGTTCCTTGAGCTACTAATTTTTGAACTTCAAGGGCGCCGTACATATTTGAAATCAATTCGCCAATTACGTCTAATTCTTCATCTTTAAGAGAAGGAATTTCAGTCATCGCTTCTAGAACTTCGATCGTTTCAATGATGTAATCCTGATCGTTTTCTTCGATAAATTGTGTTAAATGCTTAATTACTGGTAATTTCATAATTTTTTTGTTTAAGCGTTAAATCGTTTTTTTGTTTAATCGATTAAACGAATAAACAAATAACCAATTAAACAATAGCGTTTACTAAGTCAATTAAAACTTCTTGTTTGTTGGTTTGAGTTTCGCCAACCAATTGTCCGTTTACAAAAGTAGCAAAAGTAGGCAAGTTGCTCACATTAGCTAATTTTCTTGATTCTGGAGAGTTTTCTGCATCAACCAAAACAAAAGTGATAGCTTCATTTTCTGTTGCTAATTTTTTGAATTTTGGTTTCATAATACGGCAATTTCCACACCATGAAGCTGAATATTGTACTACTACTTTTTCGTTTTTAGCAACTAAATCTGCTAACGTATCTTCGTTTAAGTCGATTAACATAAGTTTTGTTTTTTGAGATTCTAAGGTGCTAAGATTCTAAGGTTCTGAGTTTTTTGAACCTTTGCGGATTTTAGCAACTATAAATTTTGAGATTTTTTGAGAGAGGATTTGATTTCTAAGTTACTAAGGTCTAAGAGTAAATCTTAGAACCTTAGCATCTTAGTATCTTAGAAACTAATTAGAAATTAGTTTGCACTTAAGTATTCAGCAGTACTGATTCTGTCAGCAGACATTGCTTCTTTACCAGCTTCCCAGTTTGCTGGACAAACTTCACCTTTAGTTTGGATGTGAGTGTAAGCGTCAACCATTCTTAAGTATTCGTTTACGTTACGTCCTAATGGCATATCGTTTACGCTTTCGTGGAAGATTTTTCCAGTTTCGTCAATTAGGTAAGTAGCTCTGTAAGTTACGTTTGAACCTTCGATGATAACTGAGTCAGTGTCTTCGCTGTAGCTTGTAGATTCGATATCAAGAATACCTAAAATGTTAGCTAAGTTACGGTTTGTATCAGCTAAGATTGGGTAAGTAACACCTTCGATTCCACCATTGTTTTTTGGAGTATTTAACCAAGCAAAGTGAACTTCGTTTGTGTCGCAAGAAGCGCCAATTACGATAGTATTTCTTTTTTCAAATTCAGGTAAAGCAGCTTGAAAGGCGTGTAATTCAGTTGGACATACAAAAGTAAAATCTTTTGGATACCAGAATAAAAGTACTTTTTTATTGTTGTTTACTGCTTCTTCAAAAATGTTGATTTTTAAATTGTCACCCATTTCTGAGATAGCATCTACTGCAATACTTGGGAATTTTTTTCCTACTAAAGACATAATTTTCGTTTTACGTTAAATATTTATTTGTGGTGCAAAAGTAGGGCATAAGTACAGGTTCTTACAATAAGATGTGATTATAAAAACTTATAAGTTGATAAATTTTGATTATTTACGGTTGTAATTTATTGAATATCAATATTTACTGGTAAAACGCCTGTGAAACTATTTTTTTCAAAAAATTGAATTCCTACGGTTTTTTGAAATTCTTCAAAATCTTGATACGCCTGAATTAACCCTGAAGCCTTTTTTAGATTTGGAATAAGTGGTAAAACGTAAGGATTTCCGAAAACGTAAATAATGCATTTTTTTGTTTGAAGAAGATTAGAAAGCAGTTCGAAAACTTCGTCATTTACTTCAAAATTATTCAAAGGTTTTGCTTTTGGAACAAATAATGAAATGATGAGGGTTTCAAAATTTTCTAATTCATTTTTGATTGCAACAATATCTGAAGTTTCTAAGCTTTCAAAAGCAAATTCTGGTGAATCAAGTTTTGCATTGAGCGTTTTGAAAAATGTGTTTTCAGTATTTTTATATAAACTCAGTTTGGCTAATTTGTTGTTTTTCTGAGCCTCTATAGCTAAATCTGAAATTCCGTTATCAATGATTTTCGTAATTGCATTTTGAGCAATTTCTAGATTTAATTGAGATGTTTTTTCGAAGTTTAATTCGCCCGAAACGGCTGTATTTCCAGAAAGAATCCCTGCTTTTTCTTTGGCTTTCATTATTCTATTATAGCTTTCGAAAATACGGTCTGGCGAAGCATTTTTGTAGATCGCCTCAATTCCTTCTGGAACATTTTCAGCAAAGCATAAAACATCATTTCCTGCATTGAAAGCTTCCCATTCTAATTGTCCTTTGGTTTCGTATAATTTAGAAACACTGTGCATATTTAAAGCATCAGAAATTACTAAACCATCGTAACCTAATTTGTCGCGTAAAAGATCTTGAATCACTGCTTTTGATAATGTTGCAGAAGTGTCTTTTCCGCCATTTAAACTTGGAACTGCCAAATGCCCAATCATAATCGAATCGACATTATTTTCTATTCCTTTAATAAACGGATATAATTCGTTTTCTAATAATTCATCTAAAGTTTCTTTTAAAACAGGCAAACCTAAATGGGAATCTACATTGGTGTTTCCATGTCCAGGAAAATGCTTTAGACAGCCCAAAACGCCAACTTCTGACATTCCTTTTAAATATTCAATAGAAAAATCGGCTACTTTTTCTTTGTTTTCACCAAAAGAACGATATCCGATAACTGGATTATTTGGATTGTTGTTGATGTCTGCCAAAGGCGATAAATTGTACTGAATTCCAGCCGCTTTTAAATCTAAACCAATTTGTTTTCCAACTTCGTAAACCAAACTCGATTTAGTTGAAGGTAAAGCGCCAAGCGTAATTGCATACGGATATTGCGGTGTTTTTTCAATTCGCATTGCTAAACCCCATTCAGCATCAATACTAATTAAAAGAGGAGTAGAAGCAGACTTTTTGATAACGAGAAATAAGTGTTTTGATTTTTTCGTAACTGTCATCATTAAAAACAACTTTTTTCTTGCTTTCGTAGTTGGTTGCAGCACTCGCACGACTATGGAAAAAGGTTAATCCTCCAATATTGTATTCTCTGATAAGTTTTTCTGTTTCCTGAATATTTTCTTCTGTATCATTGATGAATACTGCTGGAAAGAAAAATTGTCCTATTTTTTGTCGTAACGCTTCGGCTGTGATTTTCATTATTGTAAAGTCTTTTTCATACAGACACTATTATCCATTTCTTTATAAAACAGATAATTGGGTATTATGATATAGTTTGATTTTTTATTTCAACTTTGCCTTTTTCTGTTTGGCTAATTGCTTTTTAGTTTCAATTGCTTTTTCTAATCTGTTTTTGAAACGGAAAAGCTTTGGCAATCCTTCTAATCGGTCTTCAATAGTGATTATTTCGTAAACCACAATTGCTTTTTCTAAAACGCGGATTTCATTATCCAAATCGTTTTCGTTTTTGTAGATCGTTGCTAGTCGATCGTAAGGGTGATTTCCTTTAAAGCCTTCTGCAACATTTTCTTCATACAATTCAATTGCTTTTTCAAGATTTCCATTTTTCTCGAACTCAGTTCCTTTCAGATTTCGTTCGTTCTGCAAGTTTTCATTGATTTCCATAGTTAAAGTTTGATTTGGGTGTTAAACTTCTTCTGATTTTTTCCCAAAATCTTTTGGGAAGGTTAAAAAACGTGATAAAATAAGACCTGGAATTGTAGCCAGCAAAACCCAAATAAAGAAGTTTTGATAGCCTAAATATTTTTGTATAAAACCGCTTAACATTCCTGGAAGCATCATTCCTAATGCCATAAAACCAGTTGCCAGTGCATAATGTGCTGTTTTTGATTCTCCTTCGGCAACATGAATTAAATACATCATAAAGGCAGTAAAACCAAAACCGTAACCAAATTGTTCTACAATTACAACGGCATAAATGTAATAAATTGAAGTAGGATGAAAGAAAGCCAATAATATAAAACCTAAAATTGGAAGGTGCATTGCTAAAAACATTGGAAACATCCATTTCGTAAGTCCTTGTTTTGAGATTGCAATTCCGCCTAAAATACCTCCTATGGTTAAAGCCGCAACGCCACAAGTTCCATAAATAATTCCAACAGCTTCAGTGTCTAATCCCATTCCGCCTAATTCTTTAGAATCTAATAAAAACGGACTTAGCATTTTAAGCAATTGAGATTCTCCTAGTCTAAAAACTAAGATAAAAGTTAGAATCAATCCGATTTGTTTTTTCTTGAAAAAACTGATGAAAATAGTTGCAAAATCTTGAGAATGCGCAGTTTCTTTAGTTGTCACAGCATTGATTTCATTCTTTGGTGTAAAAATGAAATTGTAAAGGGTAATGAAAGTCATTAGTAAACCAACACAAATCATGGTATATGACCAAGCTTTGGTATTGTCTCCAAATTTATGTTCTAAATAACCTGCAAAAAGCACTACCAATCCGTTTCCTGCTAACATCGAAAGTCTGTAAAAAGTACTTCTAATACCAATAAAGAAAGATTGTTTGTCTTCTGGAAGAACCAATAAATAAAAGCCATCGCTAGCAATATCATTAGAAGCCGAAGCAAAAGCCGCAACCCAGAATATAGACAAGGTCATTATAAAAAATCCGTTGAGCGGAATGGTAAAACCGACCAGCAGAAAAGCAATTGAAATGATTAATTGCATTAGTAAAAACCATTTTCTTTTGGTTCCGATTAATTCAATAAGCGGACTCCAAAGAGGTTTGATAACCCAAGGCAGATAAAGTAAACTGGTGTAAACACCAATATCTTCGTTAGAAATCCCTAAATTTTTATACATAATTACCGAAACGGAAATAATTATAGCATACGGTAATCCAGAAGCGAAGTTAAGAAGCGGAATCCAAAACCAAGGTTTGTTATCTGTTTTCATTAGGTTGATTTGGTGTATAGTTTTTAAATGGCTTTTTTAAATCTATTGCAATTGGAGTACTTTCATTGGCATAGTAATCAATAAAAGTTACTGCACAGGCCTTGTAAAGGTTTAATTTTCCTGCCGCTATTGCGAAATTGATTTTTCCGTCAACTTCTTTTATCGTTACTTTCTCAATAATTTTTGTTGCATCATTAGTATCAATTTTCGAAATATGTTCTGCTCCATAAACTACCATATAGCGAACCTTTGTATTTAGAGGACTTTGGAATGTGAAATCATATTTAATACTGTCTTTTTTGTACTCCAATAATTTTGGCGTGTCAATAATTACATGTCGTAAATTTGGAACAGCTGCAGGAAGTGCAGGATATTTATATTGGTTTTCTTCTAAATGACGAACGACATCGAAGTTTTTGCCCATAAACCATTTTGAGCTGAAGTAAGCGCTTCCAGAAACATTTTTGAAAGTTCTTAAGAAATCAATTTGGGTTGGAATTTCGGTCATATAATTCCAGCTTTTATCACCGTCGCCTCTAATTTTGTACGTAGCATGTCCGATGTAAATAGCAGTATTCGGATTAGCGTTTTCAGACCACCATTTTACCAATTTAGAGTAAGAAGCTCTAGTATTGTTCATGCTCCAATATAATTGAGGTAAGATATAATCGATCCAGTTCTGATCCATCCATAACATTGGATCAGCGTATAAATCATCATAATTTGAAGTCGACTGTGTTTCAGAGCCTTTTGGATCTTGAGATTTATTTCTCCAAACCCCAAACGGACTAATTCCAAATTGAACCCACGGTTTGCTTTCTTTAATGGTAGCCGAAATGGCATGTACAAAGTTGCTTACATTTGCACGACGCCAATCTGCACGGCTTAAACCAGCGCCATATTTTTGGTACGAAGCATTATCGTTAAATACTTTTCCAGGAACAGCATAAGGATAGAAATAATCATCAAAATGAATGGCATCAATATCATATTTGTCAACCACTTCTTTTACGACTTTGGTTAAATGCGCTTGAACTTCTGGTAAAGCAGGATCGTAATAATATTTTCCGCCATATTCGATCATCCATTCTGGATGTTTAAAAAGATCGTGATTTGGGCTTAAAAGATTTTTATTCAAATCAAAAGTTGCACGATAAGGATTCAGCCATGCATGAAACTCAAAGCCTCTGTTATGTGCTTGCTCAATCATCCAAGCCAAAGTATCGTAATACGGATTTGGAGCCAAACCTTCTTTTCCGGTCAAAAATCGTGACCAAGGCGCAAATTCTGAAGGATAAATAGCATCTCCAACACTTCTAACCTGAACAATTACGGCATTATAATTTAGTTTTTTGTAGGCTTCTAAAATTTCAAGATAATCAGCTTTTTCTTTTTCCACATTATCCATACTTGTTTTCGGCCAGTCAATATTTACAACCGTTGCAATCCATACACCTCTAAATTCGTTTTTAGGATGCATGTTACTTTCCTGTGCATTAGAAATCGAAGTAATGAAAAATGAAAATAAAAGAAAAAATATTAAGCGCTGATTTTTATGCATTTCAAATGTTTATTTTAACAGGAATCAAAAATAGTTTGTTTTTGCCACGAATTACACTAATCGCACTAATTTTTGTTCTTAATTATTCTTTTAAAAAAGAATTCGTGAAAATTCGTGTAATTCGTGGCAACTTTTTTTAGCCACAGATTATAAAGATTAAAATGATTAATCCCAGAAATCCTTTAATCTGTGGCATAAAAAAACATTAATTTGTGCCAATTCGTGGCATTTTTTTTAGCCACAGATTATAAAGATTAAAATGATTAATCTCAGAAATCCTTTAATCTGTGGCATAAAAAACATTAATTTGTGCCAATTCATGGCAATTTTATTTCTTTAATCAGGAAACGAAATTTTTCCCATTGTTACAGAAGGAATTCCTTTGCTGTTTCCAAAATTGTAATCGCCTCCAGAAACGGTTTCATTGGCTAAAAGAGCAAATAAAACAGCTTCTTTTGCATCGCTTAAAATGCCCAAATCGTCGCTAGTATGAAACTGGCAAGGCAATAATTCCGTTAACCATTTTACCAACAACGGATTATTCGTTCCGCCTCCAGACATATAAATATGAAAATCTTCTGCAGGAATTGAAGTGTTTTTTATGGTGAAATAAATTGCTTCTGCAATAGTTTCAGCACTTAAACGTGTTAAAGTCGCCAGCAAATCTGATGCCGAAATATTTTCTAAACCACATTTTACCAAAGCCGACTGTACGAAATCGAAATTAAACAACTCCTGACCAATTGATTTTGGAAAACTTTTTTGGAAGAAATCATCGCTTTTCAATTCGTTTAAAAGTTCTTGATTTACAGTTCCTTGTTGCGCAATTTCAGCATCTTTATCGTAGCTTTTTTCAGGGAAATAATGTTTGGTAAAAATGTCTATTAATGTGTTTGCAGTTCCAGTATCGGTTACAAAAACTTCCTCGGCGTTAAGAGAGGCTGGGAGATAGGTGTAATTCCCAATTCCGCCCATGTTGAGCATGATTCTATTTTCTCCTTTTTTTCCGAATAATAAATAATCGCCATAAACTGCAAGAGGCGCACCTTCGCCACCCGCCGCAACATGTTTTTGTCTGAAATCTGAAATGGTGATAATTCCCGTTTTTACTGCAATATGATCTCCGTCTCCAATTTGCAAAGTTGCGTTTGGAAATTTTTCCTGCTGATGTAAAAACTTTGGAGCGTGTAAAACAGTCTGTCCGTGAGAAGCAATTAAATCCACTTCGTTTGACGAAATATTCCATTTTTTTAGACAATCATTAATCATGTCGCTGTGCAATATTCCGATCCACTCGTTTAATAAAGCCAAATGCTGAAAATCGATTGTTTTCTGAGCAAATACCTTTCTGATTTCGTTTTTAATGTCTTCAGAATAAGAAATGGTTTCAAATTCAAGAATTTTCACATTCGTATTTTCGCCAGAACCAGAAACGGTACACAAAGCAATATCAAGACCGTCGAGAGAAGTTCCAGACATTAAACCAAGTATTTTTCTGGTTTCTTTTTGAGCTATAGTATAGAGTGCAGATATATTTTTATTCATTTAAAATGAGGTTTTATAGAAGTCAGTTTATTGATAACGCTAAAATGGGATTATTTCGGATATAAAGCTATAGATTTTAGACAATTTTTATTTTTGAACGACATTTTAATAAATCAAAATTTGTGATATAAATCTTAAAAATTAAAATCCAAACTTACTGCCTTTTCTATATATTTGCCCATAACCAATTCAAAAAAATAAAATCATGTTAGTTATTATAGGACTTTTTGTTTTCCTTTTTATTATCGGAATCGTAATCTACAATTCACTTATTGGAAAAAGAAATCAGGTTACGAATGCTTTCTCTGCGATTGATGTAATGTTGAAAAAACGTTTCGATTTAATTCCGAATCTTGTTGAAGTTGTAAAACAATACACAAATTACGAGCAAAGCACATTAACTAAAATTGTAGAGCTTCGTGCTAGAGCAACTTCTGGGAATTTAACAGATGAAGAAAAAGCAAGTTTGGATACCGAATTAAGTTCTGCTGTAAAAGGTTTGATGGTAACGGTAGAAAATTATCCTGATTTGAAAGCCAATACCAATTTCTTAAATCTTCAAACAACTTGGACAGAAAGCGAAGAACAAATTGCAGCAGAAGAAGAAGAACTTATAATGCTTCGGTAACAGATTATAACAACGCAATTATGATGTTTCCTGGCAATATGTTTGCAGGAATGTTGGGTTACACTAAAATTGATGTATTGGCAACTCCAGAAGAAGAGCGTAAAAATATTAGTGCAAAAGAACTATTTAAATAATTAATGGATTCAGGAATAAATTCGAAAGCCAATCTGCAGGAAATTCTGAATAGCTTAGAAGTTGATCGAAAAAAAATAGCCGAGACTTATCAGACTTGCTATATATTATTTGGTCTTGCAATATTGATTTTAGTTGTTGGGTTGTTTATTCGATTTGCGGCATTGGGCATTATTGGCTGTTTGGTTCCTTTGATTATTGGAATTGTGATGTATTTTAGAATAGATGACGATGCCAAAAAATACAAATCGGCTTATAAAATGAACATTGTTGGAACCGCTTTAAAGGATATTAACGAAACGTTGACTATTGCACCACAAAGCGGACTCCCAGAATATGAGTTTATTAGTTCGGAACTTTTTACAACGGAACCCGATCGCTATAAAACGCAAGATTTAATAAGCGGAATAGCCGATAAAACTTCTTTTGGGTTTGCCGAAGTCCATGCCGAATATAAAACGGAAACTCGCGATAAAAATGGTACAAAAACAACTTGGCATACCATTTTTAAAGGAATTATTTTTGTAGCCGATTTTAATAAAAACTTTAATGTTTCGACTGTTGTACGTCCAAAAGGTATTGCAGATGCCATTGGTTCGTGGTTTTCCAAAAACGTTTTTAGTTTCGGAAATAGTGAAGTGGTACAGCTAGAAAATACCGAATTTGACGATAAATTTGCAACTTTTTCTAAAGATCAAATTGAGGCAAGATACATTCTAACGCCTGCAATGATGGAGAGAATTCTAGATTTAAATAGAAAATCTGACGATACAATTTCGATTTCTTTTATTCATTCTAAAATGTATATCGCTTTTCCGCTGTCGCACAATTATTTTGAAGCACCGATTCATTCTTCGCTTTTGGCACCAGATTTACTTACTTACGATCTTTCGATAGTTCAGTTTATGCAGGACATTATTCATGAACTAGATTTGAATACTAGGATTTGGGGGAAGGAATAAGGTTTTGAATATTTTTTAAAATCTTTTAATAGATTTCGATTTAAATGATAAAAAGAAAACCCTCGACTTAAATAATCGAGGGTTTTCTTTTTAATTTTTTACTCCACCTCCAAATAAGGATTTAAAGTTTCTGCCAATTCATTGAGCCAGTAAAAGCTGTCTCTTAATTTGATGATTTCGCTTTGAAATGTTTCATGTTCGCTCAAAACGCATAAAGCGAGTGTAAAATTTACTTGCCTTAAAGTTTTAGCCATTTCTACAGGATCGATTCTGTCGTTGAAAAAATTCAAAAGCTTGATTTCGGTTTGTTTTAAAATTGTGTTGGTACTCATAAATGTTGTAGTTTTAGAAGTAAAAAACCCTTGTAGATTAGTGTTTCTAACGCCTACAACAGCGCTTACGGTCGTTTCCGATACCGCACACATAATACAAGGGCAAATCTTATTTCGTTCTTAATGTTGTAGTTTAAGAGTTGTAAAAGTATTAAAAAACAATAACAAAAAGTAAGAAAAATAATATGTTTTTATTCTTTGGCAAATGAACAAGAAATAGAAAAATCTTCTTTCAGCGGTAAATATAAAACGATTATCCTGAGAAAAGATAAATTCGATTAAATTTCCACACAGTTTGTCATTTCGACGAAGGAGAAATCTTCGTAAGTAACTCTGTAAAGAAAAGCCAATCTTTGTCGAGTTTCTTGCGAAGATTTCTCCTCCGTCGAAATGACAAGATTGGGGAGATTTGTAGGTTTTCAAAAACTCTTTGGCTTCGTTCTGGACGACCCCCGCTAGCGCGAGCGTCTCGCTCGTGCCTGCAAAGATGTTTCATATTTAAAAATTTATTTAATTATTAAGCTAATTCTAGATATAAAATTAGATACTTTGTGTTCACGAGCGAGACGCTCGCATGTGCCTTATTTAAGTACAAACCCATTTTCCTTCAATTTATTCAAAACCGCCGCAATAATTTTAGAACGACATTCTGAATTTTCGGTTGTTGATGCAGTTTTCACCCAATAACGAATGTTGAGTTGAATAATACCCCCGCTAGCGCGAGCGTCTCGCTCGTGCCCGCAAAGATGTTTCATATTTAAAAATTTATTTAATTATTAAACTAATTCTAGATATAAAATTAGATACTTTGTGTTCACGACCGAGACGCTCGCGCTAGCATGTGCCTTATTTAAGTACAAACCCATTTTCCTTCAATTTATTCAAAACCGCCGCAATAATTTTAGAACGACATTCTGAATTTTCGGTTGTTGATGCAGTTTTAACCCAATAACGAATATTGAGCTGAATAATACCACCAGCAATAACATCGGTAATTACGGCAGCGTTTTCATGGTCTTTTTCGGTTACGTCTTCGCTGTTTCCTAGAATTTCTTTTACGATTTCGATAGCGTGTTTATAATCAGAACCATATTCTAATCCGACGGTGAAAGTTTGAAGGAGAAAGCCTTCGCTGTTGTAGTTAATTAAAGTGTTTTTTATAAGAAGCGCATTTGGGATGTAAATGATTTTAGAATCGCTTTTTACTTCGGTATCACGGAGGTTAAGATTAATGACTTCACCTTTTACACCGTTGCTTTCAATGATATCTCCAATAGAAAACGGACGTTTGAAAGCGAGCAGAATTCCGGCAAGGAAATTTTCGCCAATGTCTTTAAGCGCAAAACCAATTACAAAAGCCGAAATTCCGGCACCAGCCAGCATGCTTTGCGCAACGCCTTCAAGACCAATAATTCGGAACATAAACAAGATTCCGATAATAATTAAAACCGATTTAATTAAACGTGCAATAAAAACCGCCAGAAGACGATCATGCATTTTTGTTTTAAGTCGGTTTCCTGCAAAAATACCCACACGGCTTGCAATAAACCATGAAACGAGAACGACCAAAACGGCCAGAATAAATTTTGGGGTAAGATCGACAATGCTATTGTAGTAACCTTCGAGATGGCTGATAACGTCTTGAAAGAAATTTTCCATAATGATAAAGGCATAAAAAAGTAAAATTTTAAAATTACCTTTTTAGTAAGCCGAATGCTTTACAGGATTCTCTCAGAATTTTATAAAATATGATGGAGTTGTTAGATAAAATCATAAAATAGAATCGTTTTGCCCTGCGATATTTTTATCTTTGTGGTCTGAGTTTTTTCAGGAAATATTTTTATAAAAAGCACATTTACATGTTGACCCAATCTCATTTAGAGCAATTAGACAATAGTCTTGAAGGCACACTTTTATTCGATGAGCTTCATAAAACACTTTATTCGACAGATGCTTCGGTGTATCGAATTCGGCCAAATGCAGTGGCAATTCCTAAAACGACTGAAGATATAGCCAAACTGATTCAATTTGCTGCAGAACATAAGCTGTCGATTACGCCAAGAACCGCAGGAACTTCACTTGCAGGACAAGCGGTAGGAGACGGATTGGTGGTTGATGTATCGAAGCATTTTACAAAAATCATTTCATACAATGCCGAAAAGAAAACGGTTACGGTTCAGCCAGGTGTTATTCGCGATGAGCTGAATTTATTCTTAAAACCTCACGGTGTATTTTTTGCTCCAATTACATCGACATCAAACCGCGCAATGATTGGCGGAATGGTGGGAAATAACTCTTCGGGAACAACTTCGATTCGATATGGTGTTACACGCGATAAAATTGCTGAGGTAAAAGCACTTTTAAGCGACGGTTCTGAAGTGGTTTTTAAAGATTTGACTTCGGCTGAATTTATTGAAAAAACAAAAGGTGATTCTTTAGAAAATAAAATATACGAAACAATTTACGACGAACTTACTATAAAAGAAGCTCAGGAAGAAATTGTAAAGGAGTTTCCGAAACCTGAAATTCACAGAAGAAATACGGGTTATGCCGTTGATATTCTGTTGAAATCGGAATTATTTGGCGGAACTGAACCCACCATAAATCTAGGGAAACTGCTTTGCGGAAGCGAAGGAACTTTGGCTTTTACAACCGAAGTGACGCTGAAAGTGGACGATCTGCCACCGCCTCACAGTATTATGGTTGTTGGACATTATCATACCATTCAAGAATCTCTAGAATCGGTTGTGGTGGCTATGAAACATCATTTGTACACTTGCGAAATGATTGACGATACGATTTTGGATTGTACCAAAACCAATCGTGAGCACATTAAAAACCGTTTCTTTTTGGTTGGAGAACCCAAAGCAATTATGTTGTTTGAAGTCGCCTCGCACACTTTAGAAGATGCCGAAAAACAAGCCGATGCTTTGATTGCTGATTTAGAGCAAAACAATTTTGGTTACGCTCGAGTAAAAATCTACGGAAATGATATTGACAAAGCCAATGAATTGAGAAAAGCAGGTCTTGGACTTTTAGGAAGTATTGTAGGCGACGATAAAGCAGCAGATTCGATTGAAGATACAGCGGTAGAATTAAGTGATTTACCAGCATATATTGCAGAGTTTTCGGCGATGATGTTGCGTCACGGACAAGAAGCGATTTATTATGCGCATGCAGGTGCTGGAGAATTGCACTTGCGTCCGGTTTTGAATTTGAAGAAAACATCAGATTTAAAATTATTCAGAACCATTGCGACCGAAGTAGCGCATTTGGTAAAAAAATATAGAGGCTCGTTAAGTGGTGAACATGGCGACGGAATTGTGCGCGGAGAGTTTATTCCGTTTATGATTGGCGATAAGAATTACGAACTCTTAAAAAGAATTAAATTGGCATTTGACCCGAATTCGGTTTTGAATATTGGGAAGATTGTCAATGCCTTGAAAATGGACGAGAATCATCGTGTAGTTTCGGGAAGAGTTGAACCAGATATTAAAACGTTTCAAGATTTCTCAGATAGTTTAGGAATTTTGCGTGCAGCCGAAAAATGTAACGGTTCTGGAGATTGTAGAAAACTGCCGTCTGGCGGAGGAGCAATGTGTCCGAGTTATCGTGCAACGAGAAATGAAAAAGAAACGACGCGTGCGAGAGCCAATGCGTTGCGAGAATATTTGACGTATTCTGAAAAAGAAAACAAATTTGACCAGAAAGAATTATATGAAGTTTTTGAGCTGTGTGTAAGCTGTAAAGCCTGCGCAAGCGAATGTCCGAGTAACGTGGATGTAGCGACTTTGAAAGCAGAATTTTTATATCAATACCAAAAAGCAAACGGTTTTACGACCCGAAATAAGATTTTTGCCAACAATGCGAAATTGAACAAAATGGGAAGTAAATTCCCTGCGATTACGAATTTTATTTCGAATCATTCTTTGGTAAAAAAAACAATGGGAATTGCGCCAGAAAGACAAGTTCCGCTTTTGGCGAAAAAGACTTTCAGAAAATGGTACGCCAACAATAAACCTTCACAAACCGATTTTCCAAACGGAAGATTGTATCTGTTTGTAGATGAATTCACGAATTATTATGATGTAAATATCGGAATCGATGCTTTCGAATTATTGACGAAATTAGGCTATCAGGTTTTGGTTGTAGATCATGAGGAAAGTGGAAGAACTTATCTTTCAAAAGGATTTTTGGAAGAAGCCAAGAAAATTGCGAATCATAATGTAAGTGTTTTTAAGGATCTGGTTTTAGCAAATGCGCCTTTAATTGGAATTGAACCTTCGGCAATTTTGACTTTTAGAGATGAATATCTTCGTTTAGCCGATGATAAAGAAGTCGCGGAAAAGTTGTCGAGAAATGCTTTTACAATTGAAGAGTTCTTCAAAAAAGAAATCATAGATGGTAAAATCACAGCCGATTCTTTTTCAGAAGAAAGTAAAGAAATTAAAATTCACGGACATTGCCATCAGAAATCTTTAAGTTCTGTTGAAGCGACTTTTGCAATGCTAAATCTGCCAAAAAATAATACGGTTACGATTTATAACTCAGGCTGTTGCGGAATGGCGGGTTCTTTTGGTTATGAAAAAGAACATTATCAAGTGAGTATGCAAATGGGAGAGGATACATTATTTCCAAAAGTACGTGCTACAGCAGGAAACGTGAAAATCGTCAGCAGCAGGAACAAGTTGTCGTCATCAAATTTATGATGGAACTAGTCGTGAGGCTCAGCATCCTGTTACTATTTTGAGGAATTGCCTTAAGTAAGATGTGTCTCGTAAATGTGAAAAAGTTTTGCCACAGATTAAAAGGATTAAAAAGATTTTTATTTCACGCAGATTTTACAGATTTAAGCAGATAATCGCAGATTTTAAGTATTGCTAGTTTAAAATTAAATCTGCCTAAATCTGCGAAATGTGCGTGAAAATTATTTAGATAAAGATTAAAAAAATCATTTTAATCCTTTTAATCTGTGGCAAAAAAAACTATTTCAAACTAATTTTTTTGCCAGTTTCAGCGACTTTATAAATAGCGTTGATGATTTTTACATCTTTAATTCCTTCTTCACCAGTAATATGATTTGGAAGTTTTTGGTTTGCTAAAATCACTTTACAAATCTCATCCATTTGGGTTTGCTGTTGATTTATAACTGGGAAATTAAATGGTTTTCCATCAGATCTTTTACCTATAAATGGGCCATAACTAACAGCAGGACTCATTTCGAAGAAACCTTCATCTGCGGCAGCATGAAATCGGTCGATTCCAAAACCGTAAGAACTACTGCAATTGGCAACAGCACCACTCGGAAATTCCATTTGCCACGTGATATTTTCTTCCACTTGTGCAAATCTGTTTTTGTTGTTTATGGTTCCAAATTGCGCCGTAACAGCAATTGGTTCTTCGCCTAAAACATAACGAGAGACTTGAATGCAATAAACCCCTAAATTAATTAATGCACCGCCTCCTGCAAACTTTTTCGTAAGTCTCCATTCATTTCGGGCATTTAAATCAACAGGTTTATTTACGTCGTGAATATCGTAAGTGCTATAACCTAGAGAAGTTTCAATATAACGAACTTGTCCCAAAACTTTTTCTTGCCCCAATCGTTTTACTTCTAGATGATTTGGTTCGTAATGCAAACGATATCCCATTGCCAATTGAACGTTATTGTCGTTGCAGGCTTTTATCATTTCTTCACAATCTTCAATAGTAATTGCCATTGGCTTTTCTACAATTACATGTTTTCCAGCTTTAGCAAGACGAACGGTAAATTCTTTATGAAGCGAGTTTGGAGTTACAACATAGACAAGGTCAATATCTTTGTTTTTTATGATTGAATCGAAGTTTTCGTAATTATAGATATTCTTCTCTGGAATATTATATTTCTTTTTCCATGTTTCAGCTTTAGAAGGTGTTCCTGTAACAATTCCGCTAAGTTGGCAATATTCAGAAACCTGAAGGCCTTCAGCTAATAATGAAGCATAGTTTCCTAAACCACACAAAGCAATATTTATTTTTTTTCCAGTATAGGGTTTATGAATCTTTTCTGTTTCGGTTACAAAAGAAGGAAGCGAAGTCATGATAACCGAAGCTCCCACACCAAGTCCAAATTTATTTACAAAAGAACGTCTCGTGATTTTTTCCATAAAAATGATTCTTTAAAAATTAAATGCTATTTGTATTAGTAAGCTCATTTTGTGAAATGTTACATTCGTGTTTTCGATTTAACCGCAAAGACGCAAAGAGTAACGCAAGGTTCGCAAAGATTTTTTATTTCTCGCTCCCGATAACTATCGGGATGGCAGATAATGCAAATTTCTGCTGTGATGAAAATATTTATGCAGATTTTAAAATTAAATCTGCTGAATCTGCGAGAGAAAATTTAAAGACAAAGATTTGAAAAATTAATTCGTGAATTCGTGGCGAAAAAAAACTCCAGAAAAACAAAATCGTTTTATATATTTGAAATCAGGATAATTTTTGCATTATTTGCAAAATAAAACCAGAACGACTGAATTAAATCAATTTATAATAGCAAAACATATATGGCATTTTCAAGTTTATTCCGAAAAAAACAGTGCAGGATATTCTGAAACAGGTTGCAAAAAACGAGGCAGATGGACATGAAGCATTAGGAAAGCACCTTACAACCAAAGATTTAACTGCTTTCGGGATTGCTCGCGATTGTTGGTGCGGGGATTTTCAGTACGATCGGAAAAGCAAGTGCAGATGGAGGACCAGCCGTAATATTTTTGTTCCTTTTTACTGCTCTTGCCTGTAGTTTTGCCGCTTTTGCTTATGCTGAATTTGCATCGATGGTTCCCGTTTCGGGAAGTGCTTATACGTATTCGTACGTGGCTTTCGGAGAAATCATTGCCTGGATTATTGGTTGGGCTTTAATCATGGAATATGCCGTTGGAAACATAACCGTGGCCATATCGTGGAGTGATTATTTTACAGGACTTCTCCAGAGTGGCGGCATTCATTTGCCGCAATGGATCCAGATGGATTACTTAACAGCTTCAAACGGCTTCAACGATGCCGAGGCTTTAATGCGAGGCGGAAAATCATTTGAAAATTTAAGTGTTGCTTTACAGCAAGCGCATACAGCTTGGACAACAGCGCCAACGATCGGATCTTTCCATTTTGTAACAGATATACCAGCATTATTCATTATTATTTTGATTACTGCTTTGGTTTATAGAGGAATGAAAGAATCTCGTAATGCGAGCAATTTAATGGTTGTTGTAAAACTTTGTGTGGTTCTTTTAGTTATCGCTGTCGGAATATTTTATGTAGATACGGCAAATTGGGATCCGTTCGCTCCAAATGGAGTTAGTGGAGTTTTAAAAGGAGTATCAGCTGTTTTCTTTGCTTATATTGGTTTTGATGCTATTTCTACAACAGCAGAAGAATGTAAAAATCCGCAGCGCGATTTACCACGCGGAATGATGTGGGCAATTATCATTTGTACCATTTTATATATTGCTATTGCTTTGGTTTTAACCGGAATGGTAAAATATCATGAATTAAATGTTGGAGATCCGCTAGCATTTGTTTTCGATAAATTAAACTTAAAATGGATGTCAGGAATTATTGCTGTCAGTGCAGTTGTGGCAATGGCGAGCGTTTTATTGGTGTTCCAAATGGGGCAGCCTCGTATCTGGATGAGTATGAGCCGTGATGGATTGCTTCCGAAGAAATTCTCAACTGTTCACCCAAAATTTAAAACTCCTTCTTTTGCTACTATTGTTACAGGATTTGTAGTAGCGGTTCCAGCATTGTTTTTAAACTTAACAATGGTAACCGATTTATGTAGTATAGGAACTTTATTTGCCTTTGTATTGGTTTGCGCAGGAGTATTAGTTCTTCAAAATAAACCCGAAATTCCAAGAGGAAAATTCAAAACGCCTTATATCAATTCAAAATACATTTTACCAGTTTTAATTATTGTTGGCTTGTATTATGCTTTTGCTTTCAACAGCAAGGCTACTATGGCATTCATTAATAATGAGGCACAAACTTTTGATGCAACTTCAATTGTAACTTCTTTAGATAAAGAAGATTCTCAAAAAGTTTTCAATTATTTAAAGAGCATCGATGTAAATAATAAAACTTCTGAAACTTCAGATTTGGAGCATTTATTAAGCCAATATCAAGATGATGAGGTTAAATATGCTGAGGTTGTAAAAGGACTTCCAATTAAAGATTCATTAAAATACGAAACAGGATTCCAGTTGTTCAAACACAAAATTCCTATGTGGATTTTCTTATTTGTTCTGGTTGGATTGGCAGTTTGGGCTTTTAGAAAAAATCTTTCTTTAATTCCTCTTTTAGGATTAATCTGTTGTTTGTATATGATGGCCGAATTAAGCGTTTGGAACTGGATTTATTTTACAGTTTGGCTATTGATCGGGCTTCTTATTTACTTTACTTATAGTAGAAAAAACAGTAAATTGAACTTTGTAGAAAAAATATAAGTTCAAAAAAATATATAAAAAAGCCATTCTGGATATCTCTGGAATGGCTTTTTTATTTGAGAAAAAGATAAAGAGGTTTTTCCTTGCCGAAAGTTCGTTTTTTCTCTAATTTGGACTCTCAAATTTTTAATTTATTTTTTTTATTACATGAGTTTTCTTGATAAAATATTAGGCAAAAATGAAGCTCCAATAAAATCTTATAATGATTTCTGGAATTGGTTTTTAGCAAATGAAAAAGAGTTTTTTAAAACCGTTCAAAGTGGGGAAAATATACATCAAGGCTTTTTTGATAAACTAGTGCCAAAGCTAGATGAAATTCATGAAGGAATTTATTTTCTTACTGGAATGTTCGATGATCAAACTGCCGAATTAGTTCTTACGCCAGATGGAGCAATCAAAAACATTTATGTTATTGAAGAATTAGTTAATGCTGCCCCAGAAATTAATGGATGGAAATTCACGGCTTTAAAACCAGCTTCGGATATTAATAATATTGGAATTACCTATCAGGATTTTGAATTTAGTAAAGAAAACTTAAAATTTTATCCTCGCATCCATGAAGCTTACCCAGATGAAATAGATTTGGTAATTGTTTATGATCATTTTATTGAAGAGAAAAAATCTAATGTCACTAATGGAGTGTATATTTTTCTAGACAATTATTTGGGTGAATTGCATTCTGTTGCCTTAATCGATAATTTGGTTGTTGTAGGACCAGAAAATGTTTCTGAAGAATTAATTCCAATCGAAAAATTAAAAGACTATTTAATTTGGAGAGAGAAAGAATTTGTTGAAAAATATGAAGGAACTCGACATAATACAGAAAATGACGGTTATGCCAATTTTGAAGGAAAAAGAGAAGATGGTTCTATTGTTTTGGCTTTAATTAATACTACAATTTTAGAATGGGATAAAAAAGCATCGCATCCGTGGGTTTTTATTGTTGCAATTCCTTTTGATGATTGTGATAATGGCGGATTGCCAGATGAAAAAACATATAAGCTTCTAGATGAAATTGAAGAAGAAATTATCGTTAGTTTGCCAGATTCTGAAGGATATTTAAATTTGGGAAGAGAAACGGCAAACAATAAAAGAGAAATATTTTTTACTTGTAAAGACTTTAGAAAACCAGCTAAAATTGCCGATGAACTAATTAAGAAATATAGCGGAGTTTTCGAAATAAGCTACGAACTTTATAAAGATAAATATTGGCAGTCATTTAGACATTTTCAGGCCAAATAAAATTCAAAAGCCGTTCTAATAATTCAGAACGGCTTTTTTATGGAATTGATGGAGATTCAAAAAGTTTATTTTTTTACAATCTTTTGCATTGTTTCTACACCATTTTCTAAACGGATCGTAATAAAATACAGTCCAGAACTTAGACGGCTAACATCAATACTGCTTGTATTAGATTTTCCTTCCTGAACAATGCTTCCTTGTGCAGAAACAATAGTGTATTGGCTAATTGCAATAGTAGAATTAACCATCAAGGTATGATCTACTGGATTTGGATAAAGTCTTACTGCATAGGTTTCTTCTTCTTTGGTGTCTGGGGTAATTGCCATTCTTGAAGTGCTAGAACCCCATGTATAGGAGTAGCCATCAGTTTTACTTAATAAATCGGCAGTTTGATTTGCCGAACCGCTAGAACCATTATTGAAAATGATATTAATTGATGTTGGCCCAGTGATGGTGTATTTGTAAAAACCGTTAGTATCTGCTGTCATTGTTACGCCAGGCCAAGTAGCATTTGTTGCACTTCCTGAAGGTACAGCATTCCAATAATATATTTTTGGAGTAGTTGTCCAAGTTGTAGGAGGTTTAAAGTATACAGTAAGCGTTGGAACGGCTGTAAAAGTATAAGTTTCTGTTTTTACTGCTGATGCAACTCCAGAAGTATTGACAACAAAAGCTTTTAAAGTTGTATTTGACGTAAAAGCGAATGATTTACTGCCAATTGCAGAAGCAGAGCTTGTTGTTGGAGTTGCGCCGTCTAAAGTGTAATAAATGGTAGAAGAAGTTTCGTTTGCTGTTAAAACAACACTCACAGTAGTTCCAGTTGTAAATGTTCCTCCAGGTTTAGAATTGGTAAAATCTGGAGCAATAACAGGACATCTGTTCGCAGGTTCTGCATTCAGCCAACCAGAATCATAATACTTAATTCCTGCTGTAGCACTTAAATCTCCAGTTTTTAGATTACCATCATTAAAAAGTAAATTAGAAGCACTTACTGTTGACGGAAAAGTATATTTATACCAATCTCCACAATCTTGCGTCATTGCAACTCCTGGATAAGTTACTGCAGGAGCAGTTCCAGTTGGTGACCAATAATAAATTTTAACCGAAGAACTCCAATTGGATGGTTTCTTAAAATAAACCGTAAATGTCGTAGGAGTAGAAAAAGTATAAGTTTGTGTTTTTATAGCGGAACTTACTCCCGCGGCATTCTTAACAAAAGCCTTTAATGTTGTTGTGCTAGTTATTGTAATTGCTTTACTACCAATGGCAGAGGCAGAAGCTGTGGTAGGATCTGTTCCGTCAAGAGTATAATAAATTACAGAAGTGCTTTCGTTTGCTGTTAGCGTTAGATTTAAAGTTGTTCCTGTAGTGAAATTTCCTCCTGCTTGCGAGAATGTAAAATCTGGTGCTACAGAAGGACATCTGTTTGCAGGTTCAGCACTTAGCCAACCGTTATCATAAAATTTGATTCCGCCAGTTGAATTTAGATCGCCTGTTTTTAGTGAACCATCATTAAACAATAAATTTGAAGCGCTTACTGTTGATGGGAAAGTATATTTATACCAGTCTCCACAATCTTGAGTCATTGCAACTCCAGGATAAGTTACGGCAGGAGCAGTTCCTGTTGGTGACCAATAATAAATTTTTACAGCAGAATTCCAGTTGGATGGTTTTTTAAAATAAACCGTAAATTCTGGAAGTGCTCCAATCGTATACGTTTTGGTTACAATATCAGATTGATTGCCATCTTTGTCAACCGCAAAAGCTTTAATTGTTGTAGTCTGTGTAATGTTGATTGTTTTTGTCGACTCCACAACTGGCGAAGCTGTTGTTGGAGTAGAGCCGTCAATTGTATAATACAATTTTGGCTTCGGATCTGTGCTGTCTGTTGCTGTAATTGTTACATCTATGGCTGTAGTTGAATTTCCGGCCTCAGGCGTAAAAGCTATTTTTGGTGCAACATCTAAGTTTTTCCCAACCCAAACGTGTTGAATTTTAGATTTAGTGGTATTTCCTTTTTTATCAGTTACTTCGACATAATAGTCTAATAATTTTTCTGATATTCCTGCAATTTCGGCAGAATATTGATTTGCAATTACATCTGGAAGCATGTATAAATCGGCTTGCGGATTATTGGTAACATTTCCTTTTGGAAAAACTCTTTCTGCCATAGGCAATGTTATCCAACTTCCTACTTCGCTTCCTCCAGCATAAGTTTCATTTTGATTAGAATTAGGACTATTTTTTCCATCAACATCAATTCTGTATTTTAATTCGGCTTTCTCAATACCGCTTACATCATAAGCAAAAGTATATACCGTAAAATCAGCAGAGTTTAAGAAATCTTTATAAGCATAAGGAGCTCCATATCCTTTTTCACCAGGATTATAAGGCCAACGTTGCGGAATAAATACAGATGGTTTCGTTGCATCAACTCCAGGATGGGCGTCTAAAGTTGGTTTTGCAAATTGCACACATCGATTAACAGCAAGAGTTGTTTTAATTTCTAAATCTTCAGCTAATCCATAATAAGCATTTCCGCTGTCATATCCAGCCATTAAAAAATGCCATGCTTTTTCAGCAGGACTTACCGCAGAGGTCGGATTTACAATTTCGCTCATTCTAAGATTGTTGCCTTCCAATTGCTCAGCCATAATTGCGTGGTTTTCTCCAGCAGTTGTTATCGCTTGATTCATCATATCTTCGGTCCAGCCATTCGGATTGAATTTCTTGCTAACAGGATCGTAGAAAGGCCAAAGCCAATTGGTAAACTGCGGATGTCCAAAATCTCCATCTGCGTTTACCCATGCTCCATCTTCTACGTGCACAACCGCCGATTCTGGAACAGGATTATCATATAGATATTGTGGAATCGTAGTAGCGATGTTTCCATTTGCAGAAGATGCATGAGAAAATCCCGTTACCGATTCATTGTAATAAGACGATCCGCCACCCCAAGCATTATCTCCATCATGAGCAAATAAGACCAATGGAGGTCTAGGCGAAGTCGATGCTTTTGCCACAATTGGAGCAATTAATGAAGTGCCTATTGCAGCGTATCCATCTTCATAACTCTCGTAATCTGCCATTGGAACCACAGTAATTTTATATTCTTGAGCAGTTTCTGGATCAACATATTTCGCTTTATATGGAAGATAAGAATAAGGTACTGCAAACTGTCCGCCTCGAGCATCTTTTTGGGCAGAGAACCAAGTTCCTCCAAGCGTTTCAACCTGATCGGCTTTGTTTGGAAGATCACACATGGTTCCGCCAGAGCCATATTTTATAGGATAATCGGCTAAAGTTCTTGATAAATGGCTGTTAGCAATTACCGACCATTCAATACCGCATTCTGCTAAAGTTTTTATAATTCTTTCAGAAAAAGCGCATTCTGCTGGCCAATATCCTTTAGAATCATGGCTTCCAAATAATTGAGCGCTGTAATATTGATGCGCTTTTATTTCTTTCTTTAAAGCTTCATCACTCAATAAAGGCGAAAGCGCATGATGCATAGTGAAAGAAACGACTTCCATACGAGAAAATCCGCCAGAAGTTTTCCACGCTTTAGCATCTTTGATATTCTGTGTCCAAGAATTAGAATATCCCCATTGATTTGCTTGGGCTAATTCATTCACATTTTCCATCAAAGAACCACCGTAAGTAATTTGAGCTCCTGCTTTGCTCAAATCACGAATAGAATTAATTGCATTTTTTGGTGCAAATTGATAAGCGGCAACACGATCTCCGGCACCAAAAATTTCTTCAAGATTGTTTGTTGGATGCGCCAGACCATTTTTGTCATTGTTGGCACCAGAAACTTTCAGGTCTTGCGATTCTTTTACGATTTGATAGCGATTTGGATTTTTCTTACTTATATCTCCCCAATAAGTCGGTTGGTGAAGATGCCATAAATAAGATGTATGCACTTGTGCTTGCAGAAATAAAAAAGGAGCAAACAATGCATAAAACAAAAGTAGGTGTTTTTTCATAATTTCATTTTAGTTAGTTAAGTGGTTAAATTTCTGACAAAAATATATTTTATTAACATTTGAAATACGTAATAATCTGAAATTCAATCACTACAACGTTTTAGTGTTTACAACTTTATTAGAAACGATGAGTTAAAAAACATTAATCGTAAAATTTGTTAGTTTTTAGTGTGTAATTCATTTTTTAACTATTTAAGTTGTTGTAAATGAGTTTTTAATGGTTTTTTTTATAAACGAAAAAAATCCGCTAAGAGAAGAAAATCTTTAGCGGATTTAAACAAACTAATAAAAAATCGTGCAAATTTATTTATAGAGAAATGTTTCGTTTTTATAAGACTCCAAGCTCTTTCATGCAAGCTTTCATCATTTCGTAAGTGCGTTGAATATCGTTATCCAAACCAATAGAAAAGCGAATCAAACCATCAGTTAATCCCATTTCTTTTTGTTCTTCTAACGGAATTTCACTCGAAGTTGAAGTTCCTGGCGCACTAAATA
Organism: Flavobacterium ginsengisoli; assembly: GCF_029625315.1. Classification (NCBI taxonomy): domain Bacteria; kingdom Pseudomonadati; phylum Bacteroidota; class Flavobacteriia; order Flavobacteriales; family Flavobacteriaceae; genus Flavobacterium; species Flavobacterium ginsengisoli. The sequence continues at coordinate 2,192,177 of NZ_CP121110.1, read as the reverse complement.
AAGTTTTGTAAAAACCTAAACTTACCGCTAGATAACCTAGATTTCGTTCTTGCATTAACTCCATTAATTCATTGGCTTTTTCTAAAGAACCAACATCAATTGTCAGCATTCCGCCAAAACCATATTCTGGATTAATCATTGTTTTGTACAATTCATGACTCGGGTGACTTTTCAATCCAGGATAAACCGTTTTTAAACCATCTTTTTCAAATTGGTCAGCCAAATAATGCGCATTGTGACTATGCTGTTTGATGCGAATATGAAGTGTTCTCAAGTTTTTCATCACACTTGCCGAACGCAAACTATCCATTGTTGGACCTAGAAGCATGCTCGCGCCAGAATTTACATTTTTCAATGAATTAATAAATTCTTTAGATGCACAAGTTACACCGCCAACAGTATCACTGCTTCCATTAATATATTTTGTCAAACTATGAATTACAATATCTGCACCCAATTTTGCAGGAGAAACCGATAAAGGCGAAAAAGTATTATCTACAACCAATTTCAAATTGTGTTTCTTAGCAATTTTAGCCAAACCGCTAATATCTGCCACTTCTAATAACGGATTGCTCACTGTTTCGCAATACAAAACTTTAGTTTTTGACGTTATCGCGACTTCAACAACATCGAGTTTTGTAATATCAACAAAGCTCGTTTCAATTCCGAAGCGAGGTGTAAAATTCTTTAAAAAAGCATAAGTTCCGCCATAAATCGTTCGGCTCGAAACAATATGATCTCCGGCACCACACAATTGTAATAGAGTAGGAGTAATAGCGCCCATTCCTGAAGCTGAAACATTTGCTGTTTCTGTTCCTTCCATTGCTCGCCAAAGCTTGATCCAGATATAAATTACTTGGCGAAGAATGGCGCGAATACAAATAACAGCCTTCCATATTGCCTTCAAAAGTATCAAACATGGTTTTTGCCGATAAAAAAGTATAAGTCGAAGAATCTGAAATCGACGGATTTACTCCGCCAAATTCGCCAAAATATTGTAGATCCTGAATTTTATCTGCTGGTTTAAAATCTTTCATTATAGTTAGTTTTTTGTTTCAAGTTTTAAATCGTTTCTGTTGGATTTTTAGTCAAAGAAAAGTTTAATTAGAAAAAATGTCAATAAGTATTTATTTTTATAGATTTTAAAACTATAAAAATGATTTTATGTTGATTTTTAATCTAAATTTGAGTTGTAAAATGCAATTCTGTAGATTTTCTTTCATCTTCAAAAACAATAGATATGATTCTTGACGAAATCGATAAAAAACTCCTCGTTCTGCTTCAAACCGACAGTAAAAAGACCAATAAAGAATTGTCTTTAAAACTCAATTTGTCAGTAACAGCAGTTTACGAACGAATCAAAAAACTAGAACGAGAAGGAATAATAAAAAGCTATGTGGCTTTAGTTGATAAATCTAAAATCGAAAAGGGATTTGTGGTTTTCTGTCATTTAAAACTCATTCAACACACCAAAGAATTTCTGACGAAATTTGAAAGCGAAGTCATCAAATTAAACGAAGTTCTTGAATGCCATCACGTAAGCGGAGATTATGATTATATACTGAAAGTCTTGGTAAAAGATATGGAAGCTTACAGAGAGTTTTTAGTCACAAAACTAACTTCATTACAGCATATAGGAAGTACACAAAGTATGTTTATGATTAGTGAAGTGAAGAATTCGACGGTGATTTCGTTCTAAGATACTGAGATGCTAAGATTCTTAGATTCTAAGTTTTTTCTCTGAGACTTTCTATCGTAAAATAAGTTTTAACATAATTGAATCATTATAAATCTTAAATTTGAGTTTAAATGCAAATAAAAATGGAAACGATGGAATTAAGACGTAAGCTTATAAAAGATTTTGGTAAATTCATTGACGACGATTCAAAGTTAGAAATTTTGGAAAGCGTTTTTGATGCCATTAATCATGATGAAAAAGAGTCAATTGTTCCCGATTCACATTACAATTTAGTTGCCGAAGAAAGAGAAAAATATCTGTCTGGAGAAATAGAGGCAAATAGTTGGGAAGAGGTCGAGCAACGTTTGAATGCTAAATATGGTTTTTAAAATTAAAATTTTACCATTAGCAGAAAAAGAAATTGATGAATCTATTGAATTTTACGAAAGCAGAAGTAAAGGTTTAGGAAAGCAATTTTTAACTTATTTAAGATCTTATCTCAAGGTTTTAAAAACAAATCCAGAATTATTTGAAATTAAAAAGCAACCAGGTTATCGTGAAATGACTTTGGTTAAATTTCCCTTTGTTATTATTTATGAGATCATCGGAAATGAAATAGTAATTTATTCTGTATTTCACACTTCAAGAAATCCTGAAAAGAAACCTTAACTAGAAGGTTCAAAGATTCAAAGTGACAAAGGTTTTTGTTCTCATTTTATGTCATTTCGACGAAGGAGAAATCCTCGCAAGTAACTCCGCAACGAGAACCAAATCTTTGTCAAGCTTCTCGCTAGGATTTCTCCTTCGTCGAAATGACAATATTGTGTGATAATCATTGATAAAGATAAGCTTTGCGAACCTTGCGTGACTCTTAGCGCACTTTGCGGTTAAACTAACAATTCAAAAAAAACTTTGCGTCTTCGAGCCTTCGTGGCAGAAAACCCACACCCAAAATTTCACGCAAAAAACATTGAAAATTAAACTTCAAAAAGAACTTTATTCCTTAAATTTGTGACGCTTAAAATAAAAAGATAAACTATGAGTTCATTTGACGTAGTCATTATAGGTTCAGGTCCTGGCGGATATGTATCAGCAATTCGTTGCGCACAATTAGGTTTCAAAACTGCTATTGTAGAAAAATATAATTCATTAGGAGGAACTTGCCTTAACGTAGGTTGTATTCCTTCAAAAGCATTATTATCATCTTCTCACCACTATTCAGAAATTGCTCATTTTGCAGATCACGGAATCGAAGTTTCTGGTGATGTAAAAATCAATTTAGAGAAAATGATTGCGCGTAAACAAGCTGTTGTAGATCAAACCGTAGGTGGAATTAACTACTTAATGGATAAAAATAAAATTACTGTTTTCAATGGTTTAGGTTCTTTCGTAGATGCAACTCATATTGCTGTTGCTAAAGCTGACGGAACTTCAGAAACTATCGAAGCAAAATATACTGTAATTGCTACAGGATCAAAACCATCTTCTTTGCCGTTTATTAAAATTGATAAAGAAAGAATCATCACTTCTACTGAAGCCTTAGCTTTAAAAGAAGTTCCAAAACACTTAGTAATCATTGGTGGTGGAGTTATCGGGATCGAGCTTGGACAAGTTTACCTTCGTTTAGGTGCTCAGGTTTCTGTGGTTGAATTCATGGACAGAATCATTCCAGGAATGGACGGAGCTCTTTCTAAAGAATTAACTAAAGTATTGAAAAAACAAGGAATGAAATTCTATGTTTCTCACAAAGTAAAATCAGTAGAAAGAAACGGCGATGCTGTTGTAGTTCAAGCTGAAAACGCAAAAGGAGAAACAATCACTCTTGAAGGGGATTATTCATTAGTCTCTGTTGGTCGTCGTCCTTACACAGACGGATTAAATGCTGACAAAGCTGGAGTAAAAATTTCAGAAAGAGGACAAGTTGAAGTAAACGATCATTTGCAAACTAGTACTCCAAATATCTACGCAATTGGTGACGTTGTTCGTGGAGCAATGTTAGCGCACAAAGCAGAAGAAGAAGGAGTAATGGTTGCTGAAATTTTAGCGGGTCAAAAACCACACATCGATTACAACTTAATTCCTGGTGTAGTTTACACTTGGCCAGAAGTTGCCGCAGTTGGGCAAACTGAGGAGCAATTGAAAGCTGCTGGAGTGAAATATAAATCTGGAAGTTTCCCATTCAAAGCTTTAGGACGTGCAAGAGCAAGTGCTGACTTAGATGGATTTGTAAAAATCTTGGCTGACGAAAAAACAGATGAGGTTTTAGGAGTTCACATGATTGGTGCTCGTACAGCAGATTTAATTGCTGAAGCGGTTACTGCAATGGAATTTAAAGCTTCTGCTGAAGACATTTCAAGAATGAGCCACGCACACCCAACTTTCGCGGAAGCGGTAAAAGAAGCAAGCATTGGCAGCTACAGAAAATAGAGCTTTACACGTATAATTTTTTACGTTAAACAATAAAGAAAAACCGTCAGAATTTACTCTGACGGTTTTTTTATTCTTTAATTAATTTGAAAGTATAATAAGTTTCTTTGTTTTTGGAATAAACACTGTAAACGTTTTTTGCTTCATCATAAATTTTATATCGATATTTATCGCCCTTTACACTTAGGTTTTTTCGTGACAAATTGTTACTTTCAATAAATTCAAGTTCAAATTCACAATTGCCTCTTTTTTTATAGAAAAGTTTAGAAAACGTGTTGTCGCTAAATTTTTCTATCCAAAAATTTCCATTTATAGTAACTTCTACTTTTTTTCTCTTTCCTCCCAATAATAGAATTTTTTACATTCGTCAAAACTATTGCATTGTTCTTTTGAAATGTGATCCAAAGGTTTTTCATTTTGCATTCCCCATCCATTTTGTGTAGAGTCTTTAGGGAAAATTGCATTAAATTCATTACAGTTTTTTTGCAGGCGATAGATCATTTTTTCAAAGGCTTCCCGTTGCGCTATCGTATCTTTAAATTTTGCCAAAAAAGGCATTACATGAGATTTGTTAATGCTATTAAGTCTTATCTCATCGTTTAAAATTCTATTTTGAATTAATGACTTGCATATTTCGTTATTTAAAGAATCTACTGTTTGTATAGTTTGAGATTGGCAGGTAAAAGAAAATAAAATAAAAAATAGTAATAAATGGATTCTCATTTTTGTGTTATTGATTGTCGTTCAAATTTAATGCTTTGTAGCTCATGTAACGGGATCTTTTTAAAAATTTCGAATCCTGTTGCTTTTTTTGCTTCTTAAAAATGTAAACTTGAACAAAAATTTTGTAAATTAGATGTGTATTTATGGAACTATCTTTATGATTATTAAAAAGATAGTGCTATGAAAAGTAAATATATCGCTCCAATTCTAATTGGAGCAGGAATAGGAATCGCATTGTACTCTTGTGGAGGCGGAATTCCAAAAAATGCAAAAGCTGTAACAAACTTTGACAGCAAAAAATATCTCGGAAAATGGTATGAAATTGCCAGATTAGATTACAAATGGGAAAGAGATTTGAACAATGTAACTGCCGAATATTCTTTAAACGAGGATAATACAATAAAAGTCGATAATAAGGGCTATGATGTCAAAAAAGACAAATGGGAACGAAGTGTCGGGAAAGCTAAATTTGTCAAAAAGGACAATATTGGTATGCTGAAAGTCTCATTTTTTGGTCCTTTTTATTCTGGTTACAATGTCGTAGCAATCGATACAGATTATAAATACGCGCTTGTGGCTGGAGAAAGTTTAAAATACATGTGGATACTTTCTAGAGAAAAAACAATTCCTGAAAGTATCAAAGCAGATTTTCTTATCAAAGCTCAGGAAATTGGATATAAAGTAACCGATTTAGTTTGGGTGAAACACGATAAGATGAATTAAAACAAAAAAGCCTGTCGGATAAAATTTGACAGGCTTTTTTGTTTTTATTTAAAAATGATTTACGCAGTAAAAACACTTTTATAATTATCCCAGTATCTGTAAATCAAAAATAAATTTCCTAGAAAAAGTAGCGCTGCAATTGGCAGACCGTTAGGTGTTAGGAAATAATTGATAAACAAAATATTTACCGTAATTGGTAAGATCAAAATGTTTGCTAAAGTTACATAACGCCCAGTTACAAATGCAATTCCGCATAGTAATTCGATAGATTTTGCTAGAGGCATTAAATACGTAGAAGCCATTAAACCAACATTAAAGGCTTTAAAATCTCCTGTAGTTTCTGGCTCAGGCATTAGATGGAAAAAATAACTGATAGAGGCAAAAAGCAACAAAAGGCCAATTAAAACACGGACAATAATTGTGGCAATTTTCATAATACTTAGGATTTTTTTAGGGTTAAAAAATATAATTAAGTCATTGGAAAAGATGCAGTCTAAAAGCTCAAAATAGAATCGCAGATTATTTTTTTTTGAGATTCTTTTTTAAGGATTTTACAATCAAATTAGGGCTGTTTTGGGATTAATCTAATTGTATATCAAATATAACGAATTTTTTCTTATAAAATAAATGTCTTCTTAACAGTTTTGTAATGTAATTCAAATCGTTAGATTATTTTTTTCGCTTTCCGCTAATGACAGAATTTTGTCGTAATTTTGACCTTTAAAATTACCATTTTTGAGAGTTTCCATTCATAAAAATATTGCTAATCCAAAACTGTTTAAAGAGCGAGCTTTTAAGTTGGGCGCAGCAATTTCGCGAAGTCGTTTTTTTAGACAGCAATTCTTATCCGCAGCAGTATTCCAATTTTGACTGCATATTGGCAGTAGATGCATTTACTTCTTTACAAACAGATTATTACAATGCTTTTGAAGATTTAAAACAATATCAGCAAAATACAAAAGACTGGCTTTTTGGATACCTTTCTTATGATTTAAAGAATGATGTCGAAAAACTTCAATCGAGCAATTTTGATGGTTTGCATTTTCCTGATTTGTTTTTCTTTCAGCCTAAAAAGATTTTTATTCTGAGAGGAAATGAACTTGAAATACAATATTTAATGTTTTGCGATGACGAACTTGAAGAGGATTTTAATGAAATAGTCGAAAGTCGAAAGTCGAAAGTTGAAAGTAAGGAAAAGCTAAATATTCAACAACGTATTTCTAAAGAATTATATGTTCAGAAAGTGAATAAAATGCTGGAACATATACATGTTGGAGATATGTATGAAGCGAATTTCTGCATGGAATTTTATGCTGAAAATGCAGTTATTAATCCGTTAGAAAAATTTCAGAAGCTTAATGAGATTTCACAACCGCCTTTTTCGGTTTTCTTTAAAAACTATAAAAACTATCTGCTTTCTGCATCGCCAGAACGCTATTTAAAAAAAGAAGGAGATAAGATCATTTCTCAGCCAATAAAAGGAACTTCTAAACGTTTTTCTGATCCAATTGAAGATGAAAAGTCGAAAAATATTTTAGTTTCAGATGCCAAAGAACGAGCAGAAAATATCATGATAACTGATTTGGTTCGAAATGATTTATCGCATACAGCACAAAAAGGTTCGGTTGTGGTTGAAGAACTCTGCGGAATCTATTCTTTTCTGCAAGTGCACCAAATGATTTCTACAATTACTTCAAGATTAGATTTGCAATATTCTCCGGTAGACGTCTTAAAAACAACCTTTCCGATGGGAAGTATGACAGGTGCGCCAAAGATTTCTGTAATGGAAATTGTGGAGAATCTAGAAGAAACCAAAAGAGGATTATACAGTGGCGCAGTTGGCTATTTTACACCTGTTGGCGATTTTGATTTTAATGTTGTAATCAGAAGTATTTTATACAATCAAGAAAATAAATATGTTTCATTTTCGGTTGGAAGCGCCATAACATCGCTTTCAGTTCCAGAAAAAGAATACGAAGAATGTTTGCTAAAGGCAAAAGCAATGCACGAAGTTTTGCAGTAATTTTTATTCGCCACCAATTGCACAAATTTGCACGAATTATTTTTTTTTGCCACAGATTAAAAAGATTCGCACAGATTTTTTAATCATTTTAATCCTTTTAATCTGTGGCTATTTTATAGAATTTAGCAAAAAAAAATTTGTGGAATTCGTGGAATTCGTAGCAAAAATATATTCGCTTAACATTTCGTTTAAAAATAGATCGAATTTAATTTTTTACTTTTATCAGATGTTTTCAAAATTTCAAAATCATATCGTTTCAAGGTTTCCCTTTTTAGCACAGAAAAAGCTTTTTTTGGCTGTGAGTGGCGGGTTAGACAGTATGGTTTTATTACATTTATTAAGTAAAATGCCTTTTGAGATTGCTGTTTTACATTGCAATTTTCAACTTCGCGGATTGGAAAGTTTTGGAGATCAGGAATTTATTCAAAACTATTGCGATCAGAATAATATCTCGATTTTTACCACTCATTTTGATACTGAAGCTTTTGCGAAAGATTATAAATTATCAACTCAAGTTGCTCGCAAGAGAACTTCGCTACAGTTGGTTTTATGAACTTTTGGAAAAAGAAAACTTCGATTATATTCTCACAGCACATCATGCCGATGATAATTTGGAAACTTTTATTATCAATTTAACTCGCGGAACAGGATTAGAAGGTTTAACTGGAATTCCAGAACAAAACGATAAAATTATTCGTCCGCTTCTGCCTTTTTCTAGAGAAGAAATTTTGAAATATGCAGAAGAGAATAAGATAGAATGGCGTGAAGACAGCAGTAATGCTTCTACTAAATATTTGCGAAATAAAATCCGTCATAATTTGGTTCCGATTTTAAAAGAAATTAATCCTAATTTCTTAGATGCTTTTCAGAAGACACAGTCATTTCTTCAAGAGTCAAAAGAAATGGTTGAAGATGCGTCGATCATGATTTATCAACAAGTTGCAAAAGAAGCAGGTGATGACATTCATTTCGATTTAAATCAGCTAAAAAAACTTCCGAATTATAAATCGTATCTGTATCAATGGCTTAATGAATTTGGTTTTACAGCATGGAATGATATTTATGATTTAGTTGAAGGACAATCAGGAAAACAAGTTCTTTCGGAGGAATTTAGATTGCTAAAAAATAGAGAAACGCTCATCTTAAGTCCATTTTCTGAAATGCCAGAAGAAAGCGAATATGAAATTGGCGAAAACGAGACAGAAGTTAATTTTCCCTTAAAAATGAGTCTTTGTAACGTTGGTCACACAACATTCGGTTCAAATAAGGTTATATTTGTCGATTCCGATAAAATCCGCTTTCCTTTGATTTTACGTAAATGGAAAGAAGGAGATGTTTTTCAGCCTTTTGGAATGAGAGGAAAATCTAAAAAAGTTAGCAAGCTTTTTAAAGACGAAAAATTATCATTAATTGAAAAAGAAAAAACTTGGATTTTATGTTCTGAAAATGAAATCGTCTGGGTTGTTGGAATAAGACAGGACGAACGTTTTAAAATAGAGAAAACCACAAATCAAATACTAAAAATAGAATTACAATAATGAACTTTACTCGAAATCTTCAGACAAATTTGTCAAAAAATATTTGGACTAAAACCATTTTACTGTTCGTGTTTTTCTTTGCTTTTGCAAAAGGTAATGCACAAATATTAGAACCCGTAAAATGGACTTCTAAAATTGAGAAAAAAGGAAACAATGCAGTTTTAATTTTTGATGGAACAATCGAAAAAGACTGGCATATGTATTCGCAATTTACTCCAGACGGCGGACCTTTGGCATTAGAAATAACTTTTAAAAATCAAAAAGGAAATTACGAACTAGTTGGAAAAGCTAAAGAAGGTAAAACCAGAACAGCTTATAATGATGTTTTTGGTGTAGATGAAACTTTCTTTGAAGGGAAAGCACACATTGAGCAAGAAATAAAAATCACAAACCCGAACTTAAAAACGGTCGATGTAGATTTTGATTTTCAGGTTTGTAAAGAAGTATGTATCAATTCGAACAAGAAATTCTCGATTGCAGTGCCTTCGACTTTTAAAATAGATGAAATTCCAGTTGTAACTGAAGCTAAAGCTGATGAAACCAAAGTGGTTGGATTGGCTATTGATACTGTTAAAAAAGAAGAAACAGTTCAGCCAAAAGTTGAAAAGACAGCAGAAGCTCGCTGAAGAAGAAATTCCTGCGCCAGCGCCTGCAAGAAGTTTGTTTTCAATCTTTTTCATTGCTTTTTTATCAGGATTTGCGGCATTGTTGACCCCTTGCGTTTTCCCGATGATCCCGATGACAGTGAGTTTCTTTACTAAACAAAGTAAAAGCCGTGCAAAAGGAATTAGAAATGCGATTATCTACGGATTTTCTATTATTGCTATTTATGTAATTTTAGGTCTTATTGTAACTAAAATATTTGGTGCAGATGCCTTAAACGCTTTGTCTACAGATGTTTGGTTTAACTTGATTTTCTTCGTTATCTTAATCATTTTTGCTACTTCATTTTTGGGAGCTTTCGAAATCATGCTTCCTAATTCATGGGCAAACAAAGCAGATCAACAAGCTGATAAAGGCGGTTTAATCGGAATATTATTTATGGCTCTGGCTTTGGCAATTGTGTCATTTTCTTGTACAGGGCCAATTGTTGGAACTTTATTAGTTGAAGCGGCATCAAACGGAGGAATTGCTCCAATTGTTGGAATGTTAGGTTTTTCATTGGCATTAGCACTTCCGTTTATGTTATTTGCCATGTTCCCAGGTTGGTTAAATTCGTTACCAAAATCTGGAGGATGGTTAAATACGGTAAAAGTTGTTTTAGGGTTTTTAGAATTAGCATTAGCATTTAAATTCTTATCAAATGCAGATTTGGTTTTACAATTACATTTCTTAGAAAGAGAAGTTTTCATCGCAATCTGGATTGCTATTTTTGGAGCTTTGACCTTATATTTATTCGGAAAAATTACATTGCCTCATGATAGTCCAACACACCATATTTCTGTTGGACGATTGTATTTAGGATTACTAACTTTAGTATTTACAATGTATTTAATTCCTGGACTTTGGGGAGCACCTTTAAAGTTAATTAGTGCATTCCCGCCTCCTCCGCAATATAGTGAAAGTCCGTTTGGAGTTGGAGGATCAGGAAATGGAGCAGTTTCTTCAGAAGCAGGAAAAGGTTTGCCTGAAGGAGCAGAATTAGGTCCGCACGGAATTATGGTTTTCCACGATTACGAAGATGGTTTAGCTTATGCAAAGCAAATCAACAAACCAATCATGTTAGATTTTACAGGGTACGCTTGTGTAAACTGTAGAAAAATGGAAAATAACGTTTGGTCTGAACCTGCAATTTTACCAATTCTAAAAAATGATGTGGTTTTAATTTCTCTTTATGTTGATGATAAACGTGAATTGCCAAAAGAAGAGCAATTTACAACTGCCGCTGGAGATAAAATTATTACAGTTGGAGATAAATGGACAGATTTTATGATCTCAAAATATAAAACCAATACACAGCCTTTATATGTTATTACAGATTTGGAAGGAAAAAATATGAATACTTCTAAACCGACAATTAGCTACGTAAACGCTGACGAATATTTAGAATGGCTAAAAGAAGGAATTGCTAATTTTAAATAATGAAGTTTTCTATTTTTTTAGATTTAATAATAAGTGGAGCATTTGCGTTAGTTGCGTTTTTATGGTATTTAGCTAGTAAAGATAATGTAAAGACACGTCGAGAAAAAGGAGATGATGAATCGATTACAAAGTCTGAGATTTTTAGATCTTGGTTAATAATTATCTTTTTATGCATATTATGTCTCGTTTATTTTTTCTCGTTCATTGTCTCTCTTTCGTTTTAATCAAAAAAAAAGTAATATATAAAAATAAAAAGGTTTGATTTTAATTCAAAAAGCAAAAAGCACTCTAAGTCAAATTTAGAGTGCTTTTTTATTTATCAAGTAATGTGAGAAAGGGAATTTATTTTTATAAGAATTCTCCGTGTTGAGAGATGTCTAATCCTAGTTCTTCTTTTTCTTCAGTAACTCTTAGAGGAGTAATTTTGTTTACAATGAAGAATAAAGCGTAAGAAGCTACAAAGGCAAAGATTGAAACAATCACTAAAGCAGTTAATTGGTTAATGAACAATGTTGGAGTTCCGAAGATTAAACCTTGATTATCTCCAACTGCAGGATTAACTGCTTTTGAAGCGAAAACTCCAGTTAAAAGCATACCTACCATACCACCAACACCGTGACAAGCAAATACATCAAGAGCATCATCGATTTTTCCTTTAGGGAATTTGCTTACTACGATATTACTTACAATTGCAGAGAATAAACCAATGAAGATTGCGTGAGGAATACTTACGAAACCAGCAGCAGGTGTAATAGCAACAAGACCAACAACAGCTCCGATACAAGCTCCTAGAGCAGATAATTTATGTCCTAAAATTTTATCAAGGAAAACCCAAGCCATAGCAGCGGCAGCGGCAGCAACAGTTGTTGTTCCTAAAGCTTGAGCAGCAAGACCATTTGCTCCTAAAGCAGATCCAGCGTTAAAACCAAACCATCCGAACCAAAGTAAACCTGTTCCTAATAATACATAAGTAATTCTAGCAGGATTAACTTTTTGAACTTTTCTTTTTCCTAAGAACATAGCTCCAGCCAAAGCAGCCCATCCAGCGCTCATATGCACTACTGTTCCTCCGGCGAAGTCCAGAACTCCCATTTTGAAGAAAACTCCATCAGGGTGCCATGTCATATGAGCAAGAGGAGCATATATTAAGATAATGAATAAAACCATGAATAACAGATAAGCCCAGAAACGAATACGTTCTGCAAAAGCACCTGTAATTAATGCAGGAGTAATGATGGCGAATTTTGCCTGAAATAATGCGAATAAAATAAATGGAATTGTTGGTGCAAGACTCCAAGCTGTGTTAGTTCCAACTCCTGCAAAGAATAAATTCTGAGATGGGTTTCCTATAATTCCACCAATTGTTGGTCCAAAAGCCAATCCAAAAGCAACAACTGTCCATAGAATAGTAACAATTACCATTGCCATAAAACTTTGAAGCATAGTACTAATTACGTTTTTCTTACCTACCATACCTCCGTAGAAAAATCCTAATCCAGGTGTCATTAACAATACAAAAGCAGTTGCAACGATCATCCAGGCAGTATCTCCAGTATCAAATTTTACAGCTTCTGCAGGAATTGGGTTGTCTGCAATAATAAAATTTGAAATAAAGGTTAGTACCAAAATCGTGATAAGAATCACACTTAAAATAATTTTTCGCATAGTTATTTAGTTTTAAATTTTTTATAAAAGTATAAAATCATTTAATACCCCCTAAAAAAATAGGGTTACATGTTTAATTTTTGTTAAATTTAAAATTTAACCCCTATCATTTTGCGTGAATTTCTTAAAACAAACTTAAAATTTACAATTTGACAACATTTTTTTTTCACTTACCCTCAATTTTGATAATTTTTGGGGTAATTGATTGCTATTTTTTGTAGGATAATAGATATTTGTTGTTTAAAAAACGTCTATAGTTGGTTGTAAAGGATTTTTTTGAATCATTTTAACAATTTTGATGATTATAATTTAAGGATGAAAAATAGAAGTATTAAGTGGGGAATAGTAGGATTGGGAAATATTGCAAGTCAGTTTGCATCAGATTTATTATTGATTGAAAATGCTGAACTGACAGCAGTTGCTTCTAGAGATTTTTCTAAAGCAGAGGAATTTGGCGGAAAATTCAATGCATTAAGAATGTATAATTCTTATGATTTGCTTTTTGAAGATCCAGAAGTTGAGATTGTGTATATCGCAACTCCTCATAATTCGCATGCCGAATTATCCATAAAAGCGTTAGAGAAAGGAAAACATGTTTTATGCGAAAAGCCAATGGCGCTATCTTACAAAGATGCCGAAAGAATGATTGAAGCTTCCAAAAAGCACAATACGTTTTTTATGGAAGCTTTTTGGACTCGATTTATTCCATCAGTTCAAGATGTTTTGCAAAAAATCAATAAAGGAGCAATCGGTAAAGTAAATTATATAAAAGCCGATTTTGCCTTTCATGGAAGTGAAAAAGAAAACAAAAGACTTTTTGATAAAGAACTAGGAGGTGGGGCATTATTTGATATTGGCGTTTATCCTTTATTTCTCTCCTATATAATATTAGGGAATCCGAAAGAGATTTTGGCGAAAGCAGTTAAACATAAAAACGATATTGATTTGCAGACTTCAATGATTTTGCAATACGAATCAGGGCAATCAGTTTTACATGCTTCTATAGTTTCAGAATCTGATATGAAAGCTGTGATTTCTGGAACAGAAGGAAGAATAGAGTTGAATGCGCCATGGTTTGTTGCCGATGGTTATTCTCTATTTAAAAATGAAGAAAAAGAAGCAACTTTTACTTTACCAATTTTAGGAAAAGGATATTCTCATGAAATTATCGAATGCCAAAATTGTATTTTGAATAATGAAATTGAGAGCAAATTGTGGTCACATCAGAATTGTTTGGAGTTGAGTAGTATTGTGGAAGTGATTAAAAATCAAATTATGTCAGCCTTTTTAGAATTAAATTATTTTTTTGTAATAAAATATTTACAATTAATTATTTTTCATTAGTTTTAAAAACAATTAATGAATAGATAATTATGTTAGTAAAAGTTTACGGAAGTGCCGTTTTTGGAGTCGAGGCCACAACAATTACAGTTGAGGTTCATATGGATAAAGGAATTGGCTATCATTTGGTTGGGCTTCCAGATAATGCCATAAAAGAGAGCAGTTATAGAATCGTCTGCTGCTCTTAAAAATAATGGTTACAGTCTTCCAGGAAAGAAAATCACAATCAATATGGCACCTGCTGATCTTAGAAAAGAAGGTTCTTCTTATGATCTAACTTTGGCAATGGGAATTTTAGTCGGTTCAGACCAGATTAAAGCTCCAGAAATAGAGCGATATATTATTATGGGAGAACTTTCTCTCGATGGGAGTTTGCAGCCTATTCGCGGAGCATTGCCAATTGCTATAAAAGCGAAAGAAGAAGGCTATAAAGGTTTTTTTCTTCCGATTCAAAATGTAAAAGAAGGCGCAATTGTAGCAGGTTTAGATGTGTATGGAGTTTCCAATCTTCAGGAAATAATTGATTTTTTTAAAGGAAAAGGAACGCTAGAGCCAACAGTTATTGATACAAGAGCAGAATTTTATAAAACATTAGATTTTCCCGAGCATGATTTTTCAGACGTGCGTGGGCAAGAAAGCATTAAACGCTGTATGGAAATTGCGGCGGCGGGCGGACATAATATCATTTTAATTGGTCCGCCAGGAGCAGGAAAAACAATGTTAGCAAAACGTGTTCCGAGTATTTTACCACCAATGACTTTGCGTGAAGCCTTAGAAACCACTAAAATTCATAGTGTTGCAGGAAAGTTAAAGGAAGTCGGATTAATGAATCAGAGACCATTTAGAAGTCCACATCATACTATTTCTAATGTTGCTTTGGTTGGTGGCGGAAGCTATCCTCAGCCTGGGGAAATTTCGATGGCGCATAATGGTGTTTTGTTTTTAGATGAATTGCCAGAATTTAAACGTGATGTTTTAGAAGTGATGCGTCAGCCGTTAGAAGATCGCGAAGTAACTATTTCGAGAGCTAAGTTTACCATTACTTATCCTTCGTCTTTTATGCTGGTAGCAAGTATGAATCCAAGTCCAAGCGGATTCTTTAACGATCCGAGCGTGCCAAATACTTCTTCTCCACAGGAAATGCAACGTTATATGAGTAAAATTTCTGGACCATTATTGGATCGAATTGATATTCATATAGAAGTTACTCCTGTTCCTTTTGAGAAATTGGCTGATGAAAGAAAAGCAGAAAGCAGTGTAGAAATTCGCAAACGAGTTACAGCAGCTAGAGAAATTCAGACCAAACGATTTGAAACGGTAGAAAATGTTCATTACAATGCGCAAATGAGCAGTAAACTCATTCGAGAATTTTGTGTTTTAGACGAACCTTCAAAAGAACTGCTAAAAACTGCAATGGAACGATTGAATCTTTCCGCGAGGGCTTATGATAGAATTTTGAATAATAAACTTAATTACATATAGCAGATTTTTTAATATTTGATTTAATAGTAATAAAAGTTTAAACTGCTTTATACAGAATTGATTATGTATTTTAAAAAAAAGGTGTGTAGTCAAATACACACCTTTAAATTAATCGGCTAACGATTTACTTAATTACCTAGACTTATAGTTAACAATGAATGATGAATCATTTGTGTGTAAGTTATTATTACTTTCTCTAAAATAGTAATCTACACCATTCAATGTCTTTTTAAATGGTTAGTCATTAAAATCCATTATGAGATTAATGTTTTGTTTATTCCGTCCAAAAATGATCGGAATAATCAACAATTCAATATGTTCAGCGATATTCAATATATGTTTTTTGATATTAATATTACGAACTCTATATATGCTAAGTTTTAGGCTGGTTTTAAGGCGTTTTTTTGTTTAAAATTAGCACAAGTATCAAAAATCAAAATAAATACCTCAGAAGCTTTCTAAAAGCGTTTAAGGTTGTTTTTATATTGTAAGGTTCACTTGTAGAAAATTCATCAGTTGAGGTTTTGTAAATTTTAATTAGAAAGACTAAATCAAGCTGAATTTTTTTGAGTGCTTATTACTTGATAATTTAAAGGATAATAAAAAAAAATGTTTTTTGTAGGTATTGCTAGTATGAATAATTTTATTCTAATATGTATTAATTAATTACACTTAAATAATACCTAAATATATACTTAATACCATACCCATTTTTTTTCTTTTCCTTCTTATGTGTGGAGTAAAGGGAAATTGTTGATAATCAATTGTTTGCAAAACATGTTTTTTTGCTATAAAAATCGGTTAAAATTTGATGGAAATATTTAAAAATGCAACCCGATATTTGGTCAAATTTTAGGTAAATGATTTGTGAAAATTAGTTTGATTTACATTTGATTTACTTTGTATTAAAATCAATATACATTTATTTCAAAATCTTATAGATTATCATTCGACTTTTATATTGCCATTTTCATACCTCAAGAATTAGATAGGGCAGTAATCCTTAAATCTATAATTGAACCTATTTTAAATAAATTACTGTTTTATATCTTATGTTTCAAATTCAGATGCTTAGTTTTTTTGAGTTACTGTCAATTTTAAAGTATAGTCTAATCGTAATACATTTTTGAATTAAGAATTAAACATATTTACTCATTTTTAATTGTATCAAAAAAAACCACTCTAAAAATGATACATGAAAACAAATTTCTTATGTTTGCATTTATAAAAATCTAAAACATGAAAACTGCCAAATATATTCGAGTTAGTACAGCTGAACAAAATATCGATAGACAATCAACCTTTAACCACATCCAATATATTGATAAGTGCAGTGGTTCAATTCCCTTTAATGAACGTCCTAGTGGGATAAAATTATTAAAAGATATATCAAATAAAAAAATTAGCAAACTAATAGTTCATTCAATTGATAGATTAGGTAGAAATGCTTACGACATTCAAACAACACTTAACACTTTAAATAATCTTAACATAAACGTATATGTAGAAAACATCGGCTTATATTCTATGATCGAAAACAAACCTAATTCCATATTCAAGATTATCACTGATGTTTTAAGTAATGTAGCCGAAATGGAAAAAATATCTTTAATTGAAAGACAAAGAGAAGGCATTTTAATTGCAAAAGCAAAAGGAATTTATAAAGGCAGACAATTAAATACTATTGAAACACCCCAGCAATTTTTATCCAAATATAAAGAATCACATTTAGAATTAATTAAGGACAAAAATTATTCTGTTAGAAAGCTGGCTTCAATTACTAATTTGTCAAACAATACAATAGTAAAAATTAGAAAAATATTATTGCCTCAATAGAGTATATAAAAAAGAAATTTTATTAATCACATTAATTTCAGGCTTAAGTACTCCATCTATGAGTTCTTTAAGTTCTGACTCAATACATGTAATCTTTTTTGGGTAGTTTTTGTAAAATAAACTGTAAAAATGAATAGTTTTGAGGTTATCCTCATGAACATACATTTCATTATTTAAAATTTCAACATTATTATCATCTTTGAAATAGAGTTGAATTTCATTATAATTATTTTTATTGATGCTAATTTTATTTTTAAACACAGTATCAAAAGCAACTATTAGCGAACTAATTTTACTATTCAACTCCTCACTAATACCATAAATTATAAATTCTAAGTGCTTACTATCAATTAATTGAATTTTGTAAAACTTGTCAATTTCATCTTTCAACTCTTTTTTATGGTGTGCTTTTAGTCCATTTATCAATTCAAAAGTCATAACTATATCTTCAATTGTAGAGATTTGATAATCTCTCTTTGAAATTATATTAGTTAAATTAATATATGGACTTTCTAATTTTATAAAAACCTTTAATAAAAACTTGATGTCAATCAACAAATCATATGAATTCAATTCTTCTTTTTCGCCACCATCTAATATGCCATGACTATATCTATTTCTTAGTTGAGGAATGTGATATTGAAAATAATCAAAATAATAAGTGCTTAAATAATAGTAATCTCTTAAAGTATCCACTTTATAGAATAGCGATTTATCACTTACAGAAGAAGAATCAATAAAATTAAGCATTTCAGAAAAAATCCCTTCAATTTGCGACAACGCAAGTCCGTAAAAACTAACCCATCTTTTACGATTATACAAATATTTGAGCTCTTCAATAATTCCTTTTCGATCTTCCGTTAATGGCAATAAATCAAGGTGATAATCAATTTCTCTAAAAATTTCATCTTTATTTATAATCTTAAAATATAAACGATAAAACTTATTCTTGTCTTTTTCATAAAGGATTTCCATCTCGTCTGCGTGAGAGTCAGAAAACTCATCTAACCTATGTGCAGATTTACTAATTAAATTATGGTTAAAATAGCCATTAGAATATTTGTCTGACGAATAATATGGAAAGTCATTAAATCCTATGATAAAACTAATTGGAATAATTTTTGGAAATAAAGTAGACCTTGCAATTGCTCTATTTTTTAATCCATCTTTATAAATAAAATCAATGATCTTTTGTTGCTCGTCTATACATCTAAAATAATAATCTAAATATGTTCTTTCAATATGCATTGAAGGTCTTTTATCCTTTTCTCTAAAATCTTTTATATATTTTAAACCAGAATAGTACTTAATATTTGAATTAATATTTAGGAGATGCTTTTCGGCTTCAATTTTAAGATTTTCATAAATTATTTTAGGTGCATTTTTTAATCTCAAAATGTCATCTAAAAATCTTTGCTTATAAGATTGTTTGATTTTTTTTTCATTTGTAATTATATCTTTTTTACTAGCATCATTACCTATCCTTGAAATTGAACTACGCAAAAGATTTTTCAATCCAAAATAATCTAAAACTTCTCCCGCATTCTCTTCAATAGATTTTTCAGTATTCTTCAGTCTCTTATTGATAGGAGAGATTGATGATAAGGAAAAATAAATAATATCATCTAAATTATCAAACTTAAAGATTCCTTTATCGATTAAATGTTCAATAAAATCTTTTCTGAAACGGTCTAGATCCCATAAGCTCTTTTTATAGTCTGCTAAATTGATTTTTTTATTATTTTCTAAAGTTTTCAAATGAGTTTTTTTTAAATTTTAAAAAAAAGGTATACAATAATAATATATACCTTTTTTCAAACAATATTTTATTATTACTCGATTCATTAATGACCATCACTACTAAAATCATGTTCAAAAGCATTGCGAGATAGATATTGCATAAACTTTTGTAATAAATCATCTGAGTAAGGAGAACGATAGTTACACTCTCTTTTTATATCAAATTCAAGTATTTTAGTCCTATTGTTATATGACTTACTATTATCAATTTCTAAATCCCTAAATGAACTTGAGTTAAAAATCAATTTTTTTAATTCATCTTTTTTTGAAGTTCTTAATTTATTATACACTAAAATACCATTGGTATAGTTATCGAAAAACTTATGAATATTTTTATATCTTTTTTTCCACGATTCAGGTATTATAATCGATTGAGGTATTTTTTCTGAAATTTTAATTTTAGAAACTCCATCAATATTAAATACACACAAATCTAAAATACTTAAATCTATTGTTTTAAATGTTGAAAACTGAGCTATTTTGACAATTCCATTAATTCCATTCTTATCTTCAATTCTCTCACATATAGCGCGTTGAGCAAATGACATATCTAAATAATCTTGGCTAGTTTTTTTGACCAGTTCCACTAAAAAACCAGTGTTGTAACCTCGTGCTCTACTGCCATCTTTTCTTAAAGTTAAATTACATGGTTGTGTTAATAAAATATATTCAACATCCTTAATTTTAAATATATCTCCATTAGTTAATGGATAGTGGATGGTATTTATAATTTTTCCTTGAGAATAAATTTCTTTTTCCCTTATATCCTTAATCTGTGATTTATCAAATGGAGTTTGCCCACCAGTTTTAATATTTTCAATTTCTCTAATACTACTGATGATTGTATAAATTTCTTCTCTTGTTCTTTTTGATGAAAAAGTATTCAAAGCTTTATTCTTTGTAATTATATTTGACAATCTAAACAAAGTATCAACTTCCCAAACCCCCTCATTCTTTGAAGATTTTTGTATCGCATGATTAAATGATTCAGGGGTTAACGAACTTATTTCTTTTAACGACTCATCAAAAGATTTTCTTAGTATATCAAATGATCTCTTTTTAAATTCTTCAACTTTATCAATTAATAAAGCATTTCTAATGCCCTCAGCCAATGCAGGTAAATGCACATCATTTAAAAAACGCCTCTTAGAAATTGTATAGAACTGAGATTTCTTTAAGTCATGTGAAACACAATACTCATTTCTTTTGTCATTCTCATCAACAACATCGAAGAGATGAGAAAAAATACCACAAAAAATAAAATCATTAACTTTATCATCAAGTAAAATTTCTTGTGCCAAGTCCAACCCGTTTCTTTGATCTGCTAAAGGCGACTTTCCAAAGTCAATATCAAATAATATTAATAATTTATTGTTATCATTAACAGTAGCTAATAAAGCATCTTTTTGTTCAACCCATTGATTGGGAGATAATAATTCAATTCTCTTTTTTAAATGTTTTTTTAAACTTAAAGGAGCTAATGAATTTTCTAGGTCTTCGGAAGTTTCTTCGTTTTTAAGTATTTCAATATAGAACATTCTTTTCTCTTCATCTCCTTTTGAATCCCATAATTCACTAATCTTTTTTTCGAATGCTCCGTCTGGAAACTTCCATAAGTCATTAAGAAAATCAATATTTGGTGTTGTAGCCTTTAAGGTGACTACTTTTCCAATGAAATCCGCTTTTAGCTCATTGATTGAGCATTTATCATCAACATAAATAATTTTACTTATTTTAAGTTTTGTGAGAAAATTACTTATAGCAGAAGTAGCCTGATTCACTATTATACTATCATTAGCAACTTGAACTTCTTGAGGAATTATGATATGCTCGTTTCCTGATGCCGTTATTATAATTTTATTTTCCATATCTACTCAACAATATTTGATAAGTTAATAGCAAAAATATATTTCCTGTTTAATTCATTTTTTTCAGGTTCTAATATAATTGAACATCCTGAAGAGTCTAATAATTGCTGAACGATAAATAAGCCTAATCCTCTTCCTCTTCCTTTTGGCTTAGTAGTAACAAAAGGTTCAAAAAGTTGATTTTCAACAGCAGGAGCGATTCCATAACCATTATCGGATATATATATCCATGGCTTCTCTATTCTAATTTGTATTTGAGCTTTAAAATTCTTATCATTTAATTTCTTTTCAATAAGCCAAAACTCAGAATTATTCAAAAGATTATCAATTATTTGAATGATTTTTCCTTTGTTTATCTTAATAAAAAAATCATTTAGAGTTATTATTGAAAAATCGATATTATTTTTATTAAATCTGTTTAGATAATATTCTTTTTCCTCTTCAAATAATTTTGACACAGATAAGATACTTTTTTTCTCCTTATTATATTTTAAAGCAGGATCAAGATGTTTCAATTGAATTTTTAAACCATTAACAGTTGAATTAATGTATTCCATTAAGACATTTATATCAGAAGCTGTTAAGTTTTTACTTCTTAGCTTACTTGAATAAAATGCTGATTTTTCACTTAATCTATCTGCAATTGATGCAAATTCATGACTTACAGATTCTGTTGTTAGACCTAAACTCGCTAACTCAGAAAAATTTTCTAGCTGATTTTCTAGTAGTTCTATTTTAGGCTCTAAAATATCAATAACTTGATTTAAATTTTCAGTTTTTTTGATGACCTCATCTAACTTATTTTGAGTTGATTGTATTTTCAGCAGTTCATTTAATAGCTCACCTACTTTTAATGCAGTTTCCTTTTCTAATTCTGTGCTAAAAAGAGGGTTTTCCTGTATTTCTTTTGCCGTGTTTTTTAATTGTGGAATTAATTTTGAAACTGTGTCTTTACTTTCAATAAATTCCTTTCTAATATCCTCACCTCTAGCTTTTGTAATTTTTAATTCATTAAAAGCCTGAGTGACCGTTTTAATACCACTATTTTCTACTTTATAAGTAGATAAGAAATCATTATAAGCTCTTCTTATAAATTCTTGATATCTATTTATCTCATCTCTAATAAAAAATGATAGCACAAAAAAGTTTCTAGAATATTCATTAGAAATAAAGCCTTTTCGGTCAGTTTGGTCTTTTAAGTTAAGATTCTCTCCTTCATCAATAGCAAAATAACCAATTACATTTACTGGTCTTAGTTGATAATATGATTGCCCCGTTGTTTGTGCATCTCCTAATCGTAACCAATCCTCTTTATCAATTCCAAATGGGATTACAGCAAAACCATTTCTAAAGATTTTTATACCAGCTTGATTTTGCGCAAATTCTCTATATCCAGCAAGTTTGCCAAATATATTTATTACTCGTTCATCACTTGAAAGCCAGTTGTCGTAAGTAAATTCGTCTATTTTACCTTCAAAACTTCCAGGATTAGCTTTTTCACCATTTAATATTTCTATATTAGGGATGTCATTAGTAAACGAAAAATTTCTACTAAATTCAATAAAAAAATTATCTTCCTTTGATTTTTTTATAAAGTTGTATTTTTTATTATCTTTTAAATAATTAAAAAATTTGTTACCGTTATCGACTACTAAAAAATCTATGTAATCGTCTTTCTTGTTTCCAATAAATTTTTCAAGCTTTGTTTTTCCACTAATTATCAAATTATCTCCAGTAAAAACGAACTCGAATCTAGAAAGGGCTAGATCTTGTAGATCTTTTTGAGCCCCTATCAAATCAATATTTTGATTATTTACAGATATGAAAACTTCAAAAGGCTTATTCTCTTCATATGGAGAAATTATCTGCGCTAATTTACCTTTAAATGCCTCTAAATTTTGACCCTGCCATACTTGAGGTTGATTAATATCTGTTAAAATTAGTTTAGTGCCTCTTTTAGAACTCGTATAAGACTCTTTAATCACCTTTACACTACTTAATCTCTCAACCTCATCAAAATCACGCCAATCGAACGCTATATGTGTACCGCTACCTTTTTCTGTACTTGTAAATATCTCGCAAATATTTGCCAATCGTTGAGTACTAAGTCTCCCTAAACCTTTTTCACCTAATGGAGTTCTCCCTTGTTTGGATTTGACCTTCAGATTGTTAACTCCTCTTTTTTGAGAATACGATATTGTTAACCATGATTTTAATATTGTCTGTTCATCCATTCCACAGCCATCATCTTCAATAACTATAAAACCCTTATGATCAGAATAAATTAAATTTTCTTTTGTGTATTGACCTGAAGTATTTATCTCAATTGATACATAACTCGCATCAGCATCATAAGAATTTTTAATAATTTCTAAAAGAGCAGTAATTTCATCAGAAACTAATTGTTCCCCTAATTGTTTTACAATATGAGGGGTTACGTCAAAATGATATTTATTTTCTTCCATTAAAAAGTTTTCTTAAAAATTAGAATCTTTTCTTTATTCATTGTTTCTGAAAAGTTATTTCTCCCAGGCATTCTTTTACTTAAAATATCTCTTGTTAGATCTGAGATTAAAAGAATGCCTTTACTTTCTAACAATTCTGTCAAAATCTTATCATTTTTTACTTCTAGATTATTAACACTTCTATTACCAATTGTCCAAACCTGATATGAATCAATATCCATTTTTTCTAATATATTATCAATTGTTATATCTAAGTCGTTAACAAAACTTAAAACTTTTCTAGCTTTAATCTTTTGATCTGGGAAAATTAGTGAGTCAAAATATTTTTTTAAAGTTTCTGACTTAGAAAATAATCTATCTTCTAATTCTTGAAATGAAATTACATTTTTTCCACCTAAGCTATTCGTGTCAATCTCATTAATTACTTTTAAATAATCCATGGTTATTGATTCATCAATTTCAACTACGGGAATCCATTGTAATGGCAGGTAAGAGAATTGACCATATGTAACAGTTGTGTGATTATCACCATAAGGTGGGGAAGTCAATAATAATTGAAACTTTTTATCAGTCTTTATTTGTTCCTTAGAATTACCCCATTTCACCTCTGCGGATTTTATATAAGCACCATTTTTAAGTAATTTATTTTTAAGTAATGACTCTCTAAAATCATAAATATCAATTATGCTTTTTTCAGAAATATTTAGAAAAGTATTTATAGGGGATATCTTTCTATTTTGAATATCTTCTTCTGTTCTTTTATGTAACTTAAAAGTTGACGTCCTGTCATTACTGCAGTTTCTAATGACCTCAGCAAGAGCTACCCAGAAAAATTTTCTTACAACAATATTTTCTTCAGATAGAATAGCTCTTCGCAACTTTGATAACTCTATTTGTACTTCAATCTTAAACCATTTATTTATATTATTAAAATTTACGTCAACTGAATCATTTCTATCGGCTCTAGATAAATTAATAATCCTTTTTAAACAATCTTCTAGATTGAGATCATTATAATCAGCCGTTTTTACCTGACTTATTAATAATGATAAAGGATTAATATCCTGCCCATAAATATTAAACCCATATTTCATCCCTGTGACCAAACTATTCGCCGCACCCATAAAAGGATCTATAAGTGATGAATCTACAGGTAAAAAACTTATAACCGCCTTAATAATTGACTCTTGAACGGAGGGAACCATCATCGCTGGATAATTAAGTAACTTTCTAGCAAGTTCTCTTTTATCATGTTTTCCACCATTCAGAATTTCTTTATCAATTGCAGTTAAAGTTTCCTCAATAGAATTTTGAATTATCATTTTAATTTAATTAAACACTAATTATTGCCAAAAATAGTTAACTTTTAGAGACTTTATGAATTTATTATCCTTATATATACATTAATGTATATCATATAAACATCCTGAATTTATAGATTTATTATTTCTCAAAAGAATCCCTTTTTAAATTAATCATCATAATATAACTATCAATTATTGATACAATTAAATGTATTCTTTTTATTTCTAGCAAAAATCTTGTAAATTATTTATTTTTTAATCTACTACCTTTTCCATATACTATTAAAGGTTTCCAGTTATTAGGTATTTTAGAAATTTGAAACTCCATTTCTAATTGATCTTGTGTCATGTATGAATTTGTCATATATATTACGGCATAAAATAATCTCCAATCAGCAGATCCTTCATAAGCTAAAAACATCTTCAAATATTTCTCCACAAAATTTTTTAGCTTCACTCTCAGAATCGACAAATTTGTATTCAATCGCAACTTTTAATGTCCTGATTCCAAAGTCAGGCTTATATGTTTTAGCTATTTTAGGAATAGGAATTTCCCTGACTGTATCAGGGAATATATGAATCAAATAATTATACAAACATTTTTGAACGATACTCTCGTTTTTTGGCTCAACATTATTATCAAGTAAAATTTTAGGTGTACCTTTTAATATCCTTTCAAGTATAATTAATTCCTTTTCTATCTTTTCAGTCTCTGTAACATTTAATACACTTACTATGGATTCAAAGTATTGTGTTAGGAGACTTATTCGAGGCGAATAAAAAATATCTGCATACGAATAATAATCAATTAATTTTGATAGTTCAGCATCTTTTAAATCGTTTTTAAATTCTTGCCTTAAATAATCCAGTTTTAAGAAATCAATTGCAAAAATAATTTTCAGTTCAATAGATTTTATCTGAAATTTTAACAAATCTAAATCATGCTTCTCTTCTTCTTCATTAAAAAATAAAAAAGGCTCTTTTAAACCCCCAAAGCTTTTCTCCCAACGTAAATCATGAATTCTATTAACACACTTGGTTGCGATGTCAAAATCAGCATCAATGTTTTTTTTAAACTCTGTAAAATTAAATTCCATGAGATCTTAAAATTATCAAAGATTATGTGTTCTTAAATGATTCAAGTTAAATTCTCTTTCGCTTTGTAAACACTCGATTCTTAGCCTCAATTCAGCATCATCGTATCCTCTGCCTAAAGACATTGCTAGATTTGCAATAAGACTATCTCCATAACCATGTTTTTTTGCATAAAAATCTGCCGAAAGTTCATTATTTAATCGGATTTCTCTATTCAATTCATTAAAATTTATGATTCTTCCTTGAATAGCTTGCATCGGTGTAATCAAAGTTCCAAATTCATTTAAAATATGTCCCATTTCATGAAGAATGATCGAAATAACGTCCATATTATTACATAAGTCCTCGTTTATAACTATCAAGTGTATATTTCTCCCTTCTAAGCGTAATGACTGAGTTATTGCAGAGGTATTATTAATTGCTGAGCTTATTCTTCCATCTAATCTGCCTAGAGTATCTCGAAGAGTGACAACATAAATATCATCAGCAATAACTTCAATGTGATTTTCAAAATTAATTGCGTTAATAGTTTGAATATAATTTGCAAAGTTAATACTGGAGTCTGTATCATCGTAAAGGTATTGCATAGTTTATCATTATTTAGAATTATAGAAATTTCTTTATCAAATTATATATTATCCCAAATGTAAGGAAACTTCTTAGTTTTTACATTAAATATGAATGAGATAACATTTTTAAATTAAATAAAAGCTAAGTTCCAATGTTTAGAATTCTAATTGCTAAGTTAACTTAAGACCATTTGGGTAATAAATTACATAAACAATCTGTCATATAACTTTTATGAACCATTTAAAATAGATAGGGTAAAGTTTTGATCTTTCATTATGAAAGGAATCTATAGAGATCTATTTATATGTTTATGTATTACTTTCAACAGTAAGTAAATATAAAAAAAAAACACTTCGATTAGAAGTGGTTTTTTGTGTGAAGACTAAAGAGGTTTTGACTTGTTACTTTGATTGGTCATTAAATAGTTTCTTAGTTTGTTTTTGGGTTAAATACATTCCTAATGAAATTACATTATTTTTTGACACTGCTATATACAATGATTTTGTCCCCATCGATTTTTTAAAACTTGCATGTACAGCTGTTCCTTCTTTAGTTTGAAAGATAAACCCTTCATTCTCTTCGTATTCATCTTTGCTAAAACGGTTTTTAACCTCGCCATAGAAAGAATCAATTTCTTCAGGAGTCAATATAAATTGAGCTTGAACATCTAAAATTCGATATTTAGCATCTTGAAATGTAAAAGAAGTGAAACTGTCATACCAATTGGCTTCAATCAGAGTAGCTCCCATAATTGAGACTTTTGTAATCATTTTTGGTTGGAATGTTTTATTATCAATGATTTGAGCATTAATTAATGTAGAGGATAATAATGTAATTAATAGTAGTAATGATTTTTTCATTTCCTTGTTTTTAAATTATTTAAATTGAATTATTTGCAGGTTTTATATTCTATGCAATAAGATTGTTGACATATATGTTTACCTGAGGGATAAATATATAAACTATTATTGACAATTATGTCAAAAGAGTCAATAAATATCGATTTTTACGTTAAACAATTCGGAGTCAACTTAAAGAGAATTAGAGAATCGAAAAACATGACTCAGTTAGATTTAGCAACTGCAATGAATGAGTTGAGTTCTAAGCCATTTATTGATAAAACGACCATTTCGAGAATTGAAAATGGACGGACTAATATAACTCTAACTACTTCCATTAAACTTTCTTTGGCACTTGGCATAGATTTAAAAATACTCTATGAGTTTGGATTATAGTATTTAAGCTGTGAAATTATTTGATATATAGTCATTAATCATCATTTCTAAATCATCATTACTAATAGGATGTCTTAAGGGGAGTTTTTCATTAATATATCTCTCATTTAATGGTTTTCTAGCTTCCCAGCCAAGTTTAATTGGATTAGGTTTATCAAGGTAGTATACCGACCATCCGTAAATATCTATTGCAACATCTTCTTTATCAACTATGACAGAATTTATAACATCTTTAATCTCATTTTTAAATAGTTCTAGGTCTTCGTTAAAATGTTTAATGTCTGTCTTTAGCGCATTTTCAGAACTTAGTATAGATTCTTTCAATTTTTTATTGATGTGATTATATTGTTCAATTTTTACGCTTGTTTCGGATTTAGTTTCATTGTATTCCTCTTTGGTTAATTCCAAATCAATATAAAGATCTCTTGCTCTCCTCAACCTATTCTCAAGTCTTTCAATTTCTTTATTGTTTAAATCGATTTTGACTTTATTCGATGAGATTTGTAATTTGAAGTTTTCACGAACTTTTTCGTCTTTTGTTTTTTCTGCATGTCTTTCAACAATTCTGCGTATCATTCTAAATAACCAAGGTCTATTAATTGAATTTTTACATTTTTCGTCCTTGCAGATAAAACAATCGATTCTTCCTTGAGGAATAACTTTTTGATGCATTACATTACCACATGCACATTTGATTTTGCCTTGAACGATATTGGGGTTTACGTTTGTTCTGCTTGCAAATTTATTTCTGTTGTTAATGGAATCATTTGCCTTTTGCCATAATTCTTTTGATACAATTGCGGGAACAGAAAGTTCTAAATCAATATATTTTCTTTCTCCCTTGTGAAAGCTGTTTCTTATTATGCCACTTAAAGTGCCAATAGCGATTTTCCAACCAAATTCTGATTCAATTAATGCAGAAATATTACGCATTCCAAGGTCTTTTGAAGCAAGTTCAAATATCTTTTCAATCATTGGCGCTTCTGCTTCGTTAATCATAGGAGTTCCATCTTCACCCTTCTTATAGCCAATAATTTTTCCACCAAAGGCTAAGTTTTTTCTAGCTCGTGACATTTTTCCTGAACTTATTCTCGATCCTAATATTCTTGTTTCATTTGAAGACATTACTCCCAGTAAAGAAATCATCATTTCAGATGCGAAAGATCTTTTACCATTATCGTCAAGAGTTGATATATTTAGATCTTTAATGTGAATATTAATTCCTTTTTGTATGTATTCCTCTACAACATTTTGAATATCATTGTTTTTTCTCCCAAGCCTAGAAATTTCCAATACTAAAATATTTTGAACGCCTTCATTCATTTGGAGATATTTTTTCATCTCATTAAAACCTACTCTTTCATCAGTTTTTGTTTTGGTGGCACTGATTTTATCCTCAAATATTTTTACTAACGCTAAATTCTTTTTAGAAGCAAATTCTTTAATGTCTTCATATTGTCTTTCTAATGATTGCTCTTGTGTACTTACTCTGAGATATGCGACTGCTTCCATTATGATATTTTTTTTGTGTAAAAATATAAAAAATCAAATGAACTATATATTATTAATGATAATTAAAGTTTCAAGAACAATCGCCGATTTAGATTATTCCGAAAATATTGTTTCGTCTCATATTGCCGAAGCTATTCAATATAGAAGTTTGGATAGAGAAGGATGGCTTGGATAGAATTGTTGTATGTAAAATGTGAAATGACAAGTTTTACATTTCACATTTTACAAAAAAATATTATTCCTTGTTTTTAGGATAAAAGAATTTGAAAGAATTAAAAACTGCTGTATGCAGAATTGAACCATGATTTTCTTCTGGGAAATAATCGAAGTAAGTTTTTACATTTTTGCTTTTAGATCCTTTTAGTTTTTCTGCCAGTAAATTAGCATCAACTTCCATAACATGCGGAATTGCTGTTGGAGCCAATCCTTCTTTTCCAACAGCAACATAAATTTCGGTTGGCTGTTTAAAATTTTCTTTCAGCATTTCAGAATCCAAATCTAACAAAGAACCATTATTCCACCATAAGCTCGGACTTATAATAACGTATTTATTAAAAAGAGTTGGTTTTTTAAGCAGGATTTCAGTTCCTAACAACCCGCCAAGAGATTGGCCAATAATGGTTTTAGAATCATTTGTTTTGTATTTTTTTTCAATAAAAGGCTGTAATTCTTTTTCGATAAAAGCAATAAACTGATCAGAATGTCCTGTTGTAGGAAAACGGGTTTTATCATTTTCAACAGTAGTAGGAAAAGTAAAATCGCGTCTTCTGTCAACAGTTGCAATTCCTACAACAATTGATTTTGGAACCTGATTAATCCATTCAAAACTATTAAACTGAACTAATCCAGAAATATGAATAAAATCTTCATCGGCAGAACCGTCCAATAAATAAATTACAGGGTATTTTGTTGCTTCAACAGGATTATAGCCTTCGGGAAGATAAATATTGAGAATTCTTTTTTCGTTTAATTCTTTTGATTGAATTTCGTCAATTACGCCAAGTACAAAAGGCTTTGAAGTTTCTATGGTTTTTGTTTTATTCTTTTGGCTGAATGCTAAAGTCGAAGAAAAAAGTAAAAAGGCCAAGGCAAAAAATTTGTTCATTGATAGTAAAGTAAAAATGTTTATGTAAAACGAAAATACAATTTTAATATCAGTAAATTCTTCTTTTGTTTTGGCCTTTTATATGTAATTGGAGAATTATTTTGCTTTTTCTGCAAAAATAGCATCCAAACCTTCCATAGCAATGGTAAAACCTTCTTTGAATCCCATTTGAATAATCATTTCTAGATCGGATAATTTTTCGTGCTTGATTACGACATCAACAAAAGTAGAACCATCTTTTTCAGAGAAAGTAACGTCCCAGTCAGAACGCGGAAATTCTTCGTTTAAGTTGCCTTCGCTATCGCAAAAAGCATCTAGCCATTTTACGTTTGTCTTCGGATTTATTGAAGTATAATCGGCAATAGCCCAATGTTCTTCACCTTCAGGGCCAACCATTGCATACAATCGTCGTCCGCCTTCTTCAAAATTCATGCTTTTTGTTCGTGATTTCCACGGAGCTGGCGCCCACCACAAATCTAGAATTTGAGGTTCTGTCCAAGCCGACCATACTTGCGGCAATGAAGCATTAAATTCACGTTTTACATTTACAGTTTTATTTTCTTTGTCTACAGTAAAATTCATTAAAAGATTTGATTTCATTTTCTTTAGATTTTAAGTTGTAAATCGTTAATTAGATTGGTTTATTTTTCTGCTAAGATTTTGTCCAAACCTTGCATTGCCGAAGTAAAACCTTCTCTAAAGCCCATTTCAATTATTTTTTGCAATTCTTCAAAACTGTCACGTCTAATGGCGATGTCAACAATTGTAGAACCGTTTTGTTCAGAAAAAGTGATATCCCAATACGAACTAGCAAATTCTGAATTCGGATTTCCTTCTGCATCAGAAAAAGTAGCAGAATGTTTAAAGTTAGTTTTCGGAGAAATAGAAGAATACTCAAAATAACTCCAACGTTCTGTACCGTCTGGACCAACCATGGCATATAATCTTTTTCCGCCTTCTTTAAACTCCATTGTTTTGGTTTTAGATACAAAAGGAGCCGGCGCCCACCATAAATCTAAAATTTCAGGTTCTGTCCAAGCCGACCATACTTGCGGCAATGAAGCATTAAATTCACGTTTTACATTTACAGTTTTATTTTCCTTGTCTACAGAAAAATTCATTAATAAATCAGTTTTCATTTTCTTTAGCTTTTAAGTTTAGTAATACTTGATCCAATTGGCTAAAACGCTGTTCCCAAATTGCTTTAAACTGCTCTAGCCATTCATCAACTTCTTTCATTTTTTCAATTTTGAGCTGATAATAAATTTCTCTACCCAATTTTTTTTCTTCCAATAAATCACATTCATTTAGTATTTTAATGTGTTTAGAAACCGCCTGTCTTGTAGTTTGAAACTGCTCTGCAATAGCATTTGGTGTTAATGCAGTAGAAGAAATCAAAACTAATATTGCTCTTCTTGTTGGATCGGCAATAGCTTGAAAAATATCTCTTTTCATTTTTCTGAATATAAATTCGCAACTAATCAGTTGCAAATATATGCAACTTTTTGGTTGCACAATTAAAAAATATGATTTTTTTTTTCAATGAAAGAACCTAAACAAAAAAAGACGCATCAAAAATGCGTCTTTTTCTTTATACTCGTGTTATATAATTATCGTCTAATTTTATTCTTTACAATGATGTCTTTTAGCTTGGCTTTCAGGTCTTCACCTGTATCATAAACCATTTGTTCGTTATTCGGAAACGGAACGGCACGTTTGTCAAAATACGACAGATAATTATCTTCACAAGCACCTCTATTTCCTTTATAAGTAGAGTAAATATTTTCGAAAACATATTCGCCGCTTATCGGGAAAGTCTGAACCAGCTGATTGCTTTTTAAGTCTACATAATCTACTTTTGCCGTTACCAGACAAGATTTAAACTGTCTGAATTCGTAAACTGTTGCGCGAAGTGTTTTATAATTATCCACTTTAATTTCTTTACCTAAACTATCTTTTACTGGTCTTCCGCGGCTGTCTAAAAGTGTTTTTACGCCATCTTTAACTTGTCTTTCTTTCACAAACTCTTTCTCTTTGATTTGTTCTGGAGAAATTGCAATCTGTCTGAAACTAAGAATCAAGCTATAATCGTACGACACATTTTTTTGTCTTGCGCTATGATAAACCGTCCATTTATCATTCAATCCGTAAGTTTTAAAATCTAACAAATCGTCTTGAAGCATTTTCGGGATTACCATATTGGTTTCGTTTTTAGCGTAAACATCCACAAAATCAGTTCCTTTAAACTGAGCGTCATCCATCAGTTTTTTAGTGTTTTTATAACCAGGATTAATGCTTTCCAAATAAGCAAAATCGTCGTATGCTTTTCTAAAATCTAATTTATTATTCGATTTCAAAAGCGTAGAAGCGTTTTCATATAAATATTTAGAAAGTGCATTTTTACTGTTTACAATCTCATTCGAATAATTATCAAACGGAAAATTTGCATTTCGTCCCAATTTCAATAAAGGCAAAGGCAAAATCGGCCTGATTTTTTCCTGACGATTATTGAGCTGTATATAAGTGTTGTAGATACGCTCGGCATTTGCAGGATTATTTTCTTTATTAAGCATTTCCAAATTACGCAAATCGCGATCTTTGGCTTTTGCAAAAGCTTCCTCAAGCAAATAAACATAATCTTGTTTTCCTTTAGAATCTTTTTTGGTGCGAAGCGCCTCAACAGCGCGATCAATTGCGCCGTCGTAATTTCCATCGCTAAGCATTGATTGTGTTGTTTTTACCCCACAAGAAGAAAGGGCTAAAAACAATATAGAAACTAGAAAAGTAATTTTTTGCATAGTGTGTTTTTTGAAGTTGCAAATATATTTTATTTAACTTTCAACAACTATGCCTTTTTCTAATTTATTTAAGGAGCAGAAATGCTGTTTTCAAAATAAACATCTGTCCCGATGCATGCTATCTCTTCCATCGGGATTAGATTAGATGTTTTGATCTTTATAAGGAATAAGAAAATAAATGCTAATTTATTCGCTTACCTTTTTATACTCAAAAGTACCAACTTGCGTATTGGTTATAACACGTTTTTGACTGTCAAAAGAGTTTATAGTAAACTCAACCGGCAGGATAACAGAAATAATAGTCAAGTGCGAATTGTCATCAGATAATTTCCATTTGGCTTTGTGTGATTCTTCTCCAATAACGCTTTCGAAATCGCCATTTTCTTTAAAAACCTGAAAAATCTGATCTGTTTTAAAACGCTCTTGAATATTTTTTTCTTTTCCGTTTTTAGTCCATTTTACCAATTGCCATTTTCCAATAAGTTCTTTAGAAGTTTGGGCAGATGTAGATAATGCAAGTAAAAATGCGATGCAAAAAAATAATTTACTCATTTTTAGTTTTTTAGAATTGATGAATAAATTTAAGTATTTTCTATTTCAAGAATAAAAAACTAACGTTAAGTTTAATTATTTTAATCTTCCCATGTTTCGATTAAGTTATCATTCCATAATTTCTGAGCAAACTCCTTAAAGACTTTTTGACCTTTTTTAAAGTTTTCATCAAACTTGAATTCGCCACCTTCAAATTGCTTTTCGCCATTATCTGCAACTCCTATTTGAACCTTATTCTCGCCGCGCATTGCATATTTTGTGTTTCCTTCGTACATAATAATTTTCATCTCAGACGGACTAACATCTCCGTGGCAAACGGTTTTATACATAAGCCAGACTTCAACAATTCCGTTGTTGTTTAAATCTGTAACTTGAAATGTGTCTTTAACAAACGAAGCAACAAGATCGACAGGACAATCTGAAATGAAATCGTAAACTCGCCAAGTTTGCTTAGCTTGATTTCCTGAAATGATATAATGGTAGGCAAATAATTCGGCATCAGAACCATCTGTTTCGTGTACAAACTTTTTATTGATGTGGTAACCTGTTTCAGTAGTAATTACAATATTATCTCCTGATTTATCTTTCCAACGAACCGCATTTTTAATATGACCTTCATATTTTATTGATTTAGGAAATTGAGTTGAATCGATTTTTTCAACAGTTAAAACAAAAGATTCTTCTGTTGATTTCTCAGTTGGCGCAGAAGTTGTAATTTCCTCTTTTTTATCTGATTTACAACTTGAAAAAAGAACGATAGCTAATAAAAAGATTGTAATTTTTTTCATGAAACGCATTTATACAATTTAATAGTTGAGTTGTTTTTTTATTTAAAGAAAAATTAATCTATCAGCATACCGCTTTCTTCGTCAAATACTTTTCGTTCTTCTTCACTCATTCGGTCTCTTAAAACACGAATGGTGTAGCCTCCATATAGTTTGCCGTTTATAAGATACATCCAGTCACTAATTTTAGAAGTTTCAATATCGATTTTGTCGCCTGCTTTATATTCTGTAATGTATTCGGGATCACTGTTTAAAATTCCAGAATAATTTCCGTCTATATACTTAATTTCCCCAATCCACATATGTTCTATGCCTTTTGAATTAGAAAACTTAACTTTTAAAGAATGGCTATCGGCATTAAAATTAGACAATCCTTTATTGAATTCATCTAGAGTTTCATTTGCTTCCAAAATTGCAAGCATTCATTTCCGGATCTTCACTTTCTACGTTGTAAATTGTTGGTTCGCCTTCTCTTTCTATTTTATTAGAATCTTTGCAACTTGCTAAACAAAAAAGACTTGTTAGTATTAAAATATAGCTTTTCATTATTATGCTACTGTTTGATTTTTAGTTTGTTATTTGTTTTTTTATTAAGACGATCTGTCCTAAATGATAATAGCTATGTTCAATCATAGCTTCGATATTTCTTTTATAAGTTCCGTATTTGGCATCTACAAAAACATCATCGAGTTTTTTATCGGGCATTTGTTCTATTAGTGAAGCAAATTCTTCGGCATCATTCCAGAATCTATTTAAAAAAACATTCCATTGTTCTTGCGAATGAATTGGCGGAAAATCAAAACTAAATTTGTCTTTTATATCCAAAGTTCCACCTTTAAAAACCTCATTAAGTCCCTTAATGTAATAATGAATATGCTGAGCCAGAACTGCAATTGTATTTAAGTTCTTTATGGAACTAACCGCAATTTTCCAATCTAGATTCTCGAGCTGATCTTTAAAATTGGTGTTTGCAATCCAAGTTCCGTTTAAAATGACTTCTCTAAAACGATTGGCAATTTCGGTTGTACTTTTCATATTCAAAATAGTTTAGAAGTTAAATTACGATTAATTTATTCTTGCTGAATCCATTCGTATTTTCCATTTTTAAGATAAATAACGCCGCCTCCGCAACTTTCTTCGGCGTGAATAAAGATTCCGTCGTTTGGAAGTTTTATTTTGTCTTCTTCTGCAACTTGTTCTTCGCCAATGATTTCTCCGTCTTCATTTACATTTTCAAAATAAACCTCATTTTTGGGCGCTTTTTCAAATATTCCAATCCAATCAATTTCGTCAAAACCTTGATTTAAAATATCATTTCCAAAACCTAAATAATCAGTTCTTTTTCCGTTTCCGTAAGTGATTTTAAGACCGCTTTTTTGGTTTTTTGTACTTCTAAAAATTTCTACAGTTTCATCTAAATTATCTCCGTCAAGATCACATAAGATTTTGTTGATTTTATGTTTTGTAGATAACACAATCGTATCTGCTTTTTGTGTTTCTGGTTCTTTCTTTTCAGTTATCTCCAAAGAATCTTTTGGATTAATTTTAGAAGTTTCTGTTTTTACTTCTTTTTTACAAGAAATAGTAAGTACAGACAAAAGGAGTAGAGTTCTAATTTTCATATTAGGCTTAGATAAATTTTAAAGCGCTAATATAAAAAATTACGTACGAAAATGTATCGCTTTAAGAATTATTGAATGTTATGCTATTAAATCATTTTATGAATTGCCTCCAGCTTTAGCTGGAGATACGGGAATTGATATAAAAAAAGGCTTTAGCCAAAAAAGCGATTTGGCTAAAGCCCTATTGAAAGACTTTTTAGTAACCTCCAGCTAAAGCTGGAGGCAATTAAAATATATTATTTAGATTTTCTGATTTTCAGCTGATATACAATTTCCCAAAAAATAATTGAGAAAACAGCATTAGCAAAAATGGCCGTTTTAACCTGATACGGATCGTAATTTACAAGCAGATGCAAATTGGTAAACTGTAAGGCCAAAAACATAGCCAAAGCCGCAATTCCGACAGCACAAAGTACATTAAGCAGAGGTTTCCATTTTAGGGCTGTAAAAGCATAAATAAGATTCAGAATACCAAAGCCAACTCCTAAAGTTACAAAACCATCACATTTAAATTTCTCATTTAATTCAAGAAAAAAATGCGTAGAAGTAAGGTATAAAAAGAAAAGAATAGAATAAATTAGGATTCGTACTTGTGGTTTCATTTTGTATTATTTAATATGATAATTTTTTAGATACGAAGATACTATTTAATGTCTTAAAATGTCGTTAAGATAATTCTGTACCTATTTCCAAAAATTCTTTACAGTGTTAAAATGCTCTTCATTATCTTCTGCGTCAGTGTATACATATAAATTATCCCAATAAATAACACCTCCAATTTTAACGAAAATTTTATAATATCCTGTAGTAAGGGTTTTTATATCAAGTTTAGGATTACTTGTAGACAATTCGTTTAAAGAAAGTTTAGAACTTGATATAATAGATTGTTCGCTATATAAGTCGCTGTTTAAAATAGTGCTGAAATCAACACTTTGATAAATTTTTTCGGGAGTTGCAGGAACTAACCATATTGCTGTAATATTTTCTTGTGCTGAAATGTAAAGATTGTTGTTGTTGCGTGCAGGATTTGGGAAAATTAAAAATTTGTTTTTTACAAAAGTATTTGGGTTACCGAGTTTTAATCCCGTATCGTCTGTAGTTTGTCTAAAATCAACTCCTGTTACAAGACTTATAGAAGTCTTATCGGTTTGAGGCGTTTTATCATCATTGTCTGCAACTTATCGCTAAAAGAGATATAAGAATAAAAAGTATTTTTTTCATGTTTAATTTATTTCGAATGTTTTGAAAAACGTAAAATAGCGCTGATTAGGATTTTACGGCAAAAGTGTTTCTATTTTGGTTTCCGATTTTTCTTTTAGCGGACTATCTGCCTTCAAACTCCAAATGATAAGAAATTTTCCTTTTACAACATATTCTTCTGGATGTTCGTCTGTTGGTTCGCCAGCTTTTCCCCACAATAAACCTTGCAGAAAACGATCGCCTTTAAAAACGTGGTCAAATTCAAAATACATAATAGAGCCTTTGTCACCTTTGTTTTTAAAACTTTGAATGGCTTTACTTTTTACAGTTCCAACAATATTGCTGTAGGTTTCAATATCAGTATAAAAATTACAAGCCTGAGGTGACACACAAATATTACCGTCGTTTGGTGTATAGCCTTTTGGAATTTCTTTTGGTTTTAGTTTTAAATCAGCAAGAGTTTGGCTGAATAAATTTGTTGTGAATAGTAGGAATAGTGTTGATAGTAGAATTGTAGGTTTCATTGATTTTGGGGCTTAAAATTTTGATTTTTATAATGTTATAATTTGTTGTCTAAATACATTAAAATGAGAATACATGTAGAAAAAAGAAATATTTGAAATGCAACATTACTAATTCTATATAACATTCTGCTTCTTTTGGTTTCTTGTAGCCATTCAGTTGTATATTCTTCATTTTTTTTATCAAAAATTCGATCATTAAAATATTTAAAAACAAAAGAGAGAGCAAGAAAAGCGATAAAAACAAATGTCTCACTAATTTTTAAATTAGGTAGAAAAATTTTCTTAAGAATTAGTGAAATTAAAAATATTAATAATGATTCGTGTATTGAAATCGAAGTGGTGGCCTGCCAACTGTTTATTGATCTTGTGTTGATATAAAAGAATCTTCGATAAATTTTTTTAATGTCCAAGAGTTGTTTTTTTATTTAGTGAATTTGATTTTGCAATTCTAGCTAACTTCTAAAAACATTAATCGTTTTTGATAAAATTAAATACAATTGAAAGGCAGTTATAGAGACCGTAATAAGTGTGAGATAAGCAGAAGAATTAATAAGTTTATTGTTTTCTATCTGTAATTGTTTTGTAATATTTATTCTTCTGTTATTTAAGGTTTTTAAAAAATGCATTAATACGATTGACCAGCTAAACATTAAAAGGATAAAAAAGGCAAAGCCATTTGGCATTCCTTCGATGTTTAGTAAAGTATAAATTTTGGTAAAAACTATTGCAATTACAAAATAGACTAATGCGTACAAAAGTATTTTTTTAACCCATTTTCAGGTTTTAGAAAATAAAAAATGGAGCAATTTAGTAGGACAATAAAAAGAGCAAGAAGAAGATATGACATTTTGTTTCTGGGCTTAAAAAAAGCACAAAGTAAATCTCTGTGCTTTTGTAAAATTTATATTTCTAAGGAATTATTTTCCTTTTAGTAATTTTTCTAAATATTCTACTTTGTCTTTTTCAGCCTGAACCAAACGTTCGTAAAGTTCTACAACTTTATCAAGTGGATTGAAAGTGCAAGAATTGTTAGTGTTTCCACTTCCTTGTGCTCCGTTATTTGCACTATTGTCATAAAAGTTATTAAAGAAATTAAAAACTGATTCTTCAGAAAAATTTTCAATCACCTCTTTAGTTACGCCTAAAGCTTTTGCAATTTCAACAAGTTTATCTTCATCAACAGTTTCACTTGCCTCAATGTTAGAAACAGTTTGCTGGCTTAAACCAATTGCAATTGCAAGCGCTTCCTGCTTCATACCTTTAAGCTCTCTGATTCGGCTTATGTTTCTGCCGATATGTTTTGGTTTTGATGTCGTGCTCATAATTTCAAAGGTATTTAAAATTTTTGATTTTATTGAAGAGTAAATATATGATTTTTCTGAGGTGAATTGTTGTTTAAAGTTTTAGTTTTTAAGTTACGATTATCCACAATCTTGTCATTTCGACGTAAGGAGAAATCTTCACAAGTAGCTCCGCAAAGAAAACCAAATTGCTCAAAAAGTAACCACAATATTTGTCATTTCGACGTAAGGAGAAATCTTCGTAAGTAGCTCCGCAAAGATTGGAGACGTTATTCAAATAAATAATTAAGAAAATCCAAATCAGGATTAATAGTTTTTATCAGCTCGATTTTCTTTTCTCTGCGCCAATCTTTTATTTCTTTTTCACGAGCAATTGCTTCTTGAATCCAAGTA
Organism: Flavobacterium ginsengisoli; assembly: GCF_029625315.1. Lineage (NCBI taxonomy): Bacteria > Pseudomonadati > Bacteroidota > Flavobacteriia > Flavobacteriales > Flavobacteriaceae > Flavobacterium > Flavobacterium ginsengisoli. The sequence continues at coordinate 2,152,530 of NZ_CP121110.1, read as the reverse complement.
AATTTTTCGTAGTACAACAAATAAGTAGTATTGTATTTTGCGGTAAAAGTTTTGTTTCCCGTTGTATTGTGTTCTTTGTGCTGACTTAAGCGGATTTTTAAATTATTTGTGACTCCTGTGTAGAAAACGGTTTTGTATTTGTTTGTAAGAATGTATGTGTAGTATGTGTGATAGCCTTCTTGTTGATGCATTTTTTTTTCGGCTAAAGATAAATAATTATTTAAGATTTTTCTTTCTTTTTGTGATAGGTTTTTATATGCTTGGTGGAGTTTCTTGCGAAGATTTCTCCTTACGTCGAAATGACAAACTTGGTGGTTTCGTTATGTGTGTTTTGACTTTTTTTGTAGAGCTACTTGCGAAGATTTCTCCTTACGTCGAAATGACAAATATTGTGATTACTTTGCGTGGGCTTCGACTTCGCTCAGCCTGACAAGACGTTTGCAAAATAATCTAAAATCTAAGCTCAAAAATCTGAAATAAAAAAATCCCGCCTCAATTAAGAAACGGGACTAAAGTGATATTCTCTTTTTTTCTATTGTTAAACCGTAGCGACAATTTCTTGTGGTAACGGAATTTGATTTTTAAGTAAATCTTCAAATGTTTCAGCTTGGCGAATCAAGATTCCCTGGCCGTTCATCCAAAGAACTTCGGCTGGTTTGTATCTTGAGTTGTAGTTTGAAGACATTGAGAAACAGTATGCTCCTGCATTTCTGAACTCTAAAATGTCACCTTCTGTGATTTCAGCAATTCTGCGGTTGTTTGCAAAAGTATCGGTTTCGCAAATGTATCCTACAACAGAGTAAAAACGCTCTTTTCCTTTTGGGTTCGAGATGTTCTCAATGTGGTGTGAAGATCCGTAAAACATTGGACGAATTAAGTGGTTGAAACCACTATCGATTCCTGCAAAAACTGTTGAAGTTGTTTGTTTTACTACGTTTACTTTTACTAAGAAATGACCTGCTTCAGATACAAGAAATTTTCCTGGTTCGAAAATCAAAGTTAAATCTCTGCCGTATTCAGTACAGAAAGCATTGAATCTTTTAGATAATTTTTTACCTAATTCTTCGATGTCTGTTTCGATATCGTCTTTTTTGTAAGGAACTTTGAATCCGCTTCCGAAATCTAAGAATTGTAAATCTTTGAAATGTTTAGCTGTATCAAACAGGATTTCAGCAAGCATACAAGAATACTTCGATATCTAAAATATCAGATCCTGTGTGCATGTGAATACCTACGATGCTCATTTTTGTGTTTTCGACAATTCGCAAAATGTGCGGAATCTGGTGAACAGAAATTCCGAATTTACTATCGATATGTCCAACAGAAATGTTAGCGTTTCCGCCCGCCATTACGTGTGGATTGATACGAATACATACCGGAATATGTGGATGTTTTGTTCCGAATTGCTCCAGAATAGATAAATTGTCAATATTGATTTGTACACCCATTGCGGCAACTTCTTCGATTTCTTCTAGAGAAACTCCGTTTGGTGTAAAGAAAATTCTTTCGGGTTCATAGCCAGCATGAAGTCCTAATAAAACTTCCTGAATTGATACAGTGTCTAAACCAGACCCCATGTTCTTTAATAACTGTAGAATCGCAACGTTTGACAATGCCTTCATGGCGTAATTAACTCTTAAGTTTTCTACCTTAGAGAAAGCTTTAGTTAATCTGTTGTACTGAGATTGGATTTTTTCAGCATCGTAAACATACAATGGACTTCCAAATTGGTCTGCTAACTGCAGTAAATCTTTTGCTTGCATTTTTAAATCATTTTGGGCAAAGTTATTACACTTTTATCTATCAGCAAATAATTTGTAGAAAAATAACAAATTATAACAAATTGTTTTATTTTAAACAAAAAGTTGCTGTTTTTGGAATTTTATAACCTTTTTTTAAGATGCTAAGGTTCTAAGTTGCTAAGGTACTAAGTTTTTTTTAGCCACAAATTCACGAATTTGACTAATTCTAAAATGCTGTTGAAATTGTTTTGCTATGAATTTCACGAATTAAGAGAAATTAAAAAAATAGAAATTAGAGAAATTCGTGAATTCGTGGCAAAAAAATAATCTGTGGCTAAAAAAAAACAAAACCCCTGAATATAAATTCAAGGGTTTGTTAGTAGTTATGTTGTTTATCGGAAAAGATTAATAAAATGCAAGGAAAAAAACTTAGTATCTTAGAACCTTAGCATCTTAGTATCTCAGAAACTTAAAAATTATAAACTCGGTAAATCTCCTTTTCCTTTAGTAGGCAAGTTTGTAGATCCCATAAGGAATAAATCTACTTCTCTTGCAGCTTCGCGACCTTCTGAAATAGCCCACACGATTAATGATTGTCCTCTTCTCATATCACCAGCAGTGAAAATGTGAGGAACGTTTGTCTGATAGTTATGCGCTTTGTAGTTGCTTCTCATATCAGTTTCGATTCCTAATTGCTCGCTTAACGTTTTCTCAGGGCCTGTAAATCCAAGAGCCAATAAAGCTAAATCGCAAGGCCAGATTTTCTCAGAACCTTCTTTTTCGATTAATTCAGGACGTTGACCTGGAGTCATTTTCCATTGCACTTCAACTGTTTTTAATCCAGTTAATTCGCCTTTATCGTTAGAAATGAATTCTTTTGTATTGATCAACCAGTTTCTGTCGCAACCTTCTTCATGAGAAGAAGATGTTTTTAACTGCAACGGCCAGAAAGGCCAAGGAGTTGACTCGCTTCTTCCAACTGGAGGTTTTGGTAAAATCTCAAAGTTAGTAACCGATTTCGCTCCGTGTCTGTTAGAAGTACCGATACAGTCAGAACCCGTATCTCCACCACCAATAACGATTACATCTTTACCAGTTGCTTTTACTTGGTCAGGAATTGATTCTCCGTATAAAACTTTAGTTTGTTGCGTTAAGAAATCCATTGCCTGAACAACGCCTTTGCTTTCGATTCCTTTAGTTGGCAAGCTTCTTCTTTCAGTTGCTCCTCCGCATAAAACGATAGAATCGAATTGGTTTAATTCTTCTACACTGAAATTAACACCAACGTTCACATTAGTTTTGAAAGTGATTCCTTCTGCTTCAAGAATTGCTACACGACGGTCGATAATTCCTTTTTCTAATTTGAAATTCGGAATTCCGTAACGTAATAAACCTCCAATTGCATTGTCTCTTTCAAAAACAGTAACCGTGTGACCAGCTCTGTTTAATTGTTGAGCAGCTGCAAGACCAGCAGGCCCAGAACCAATAACGGCAACTGTTTTTCCAGTTCTTGTTTTTGGTGCTTGTGGTTTGATCCATCCTTCGGCGAAACCTCTTTCTACGATGCTTTTTTCAATGTTTTCGATAGAAACTGGATCTTTGATGATTCCTAATACGCATGATTTCTCACATGGAGCAGGGCATAAACGACCTGTAAATTCAGGGAAGTTGTTAGTCGATTGTAAAATCTCTAATGCACTTTGCCATTCTTCCTGATGCACCATGTCGTTGAAGTCAGGAATTAAATTTCCTAACGGACAACCACTGTGGCAAAAAGGAATTCCACAGTCCATACATCTTGATCCTTGTTCTTTTAATTTATCTTTTGGTACCGGAATAGTAAATTCGTTGTAGTTAGAAACACGTTCTGCTACTGCTAAATTACTTTCATCGGCTCTGTTATATTCTTTAAATCCGCCTATTTTACCCATGACATTTAAATAAATTTAGTTGTGAGTTGTAAAATGTGTGAGGTGAGTTAAAAAACTTAGCACCTCTGCACCTTTGTATCTCAGAACCTTTTAATTAAGCTATTAATTCTTCTATTTTTTTCTCTTCTGCAATTCTTTGTAATGCTTTTTTGTAATCAGTTGGCATTACTTTTACGAAGTGCTGTTGTTGGTTTTCCCAGTCTGCTAAAATTCTTTTTGCTAATGGACTGCTGGTGTACAATGAATGATTTTTGATCAGTTTTCTTAGTTTCGTAAAATCTTCTTCTTCCATTGGATCGAATGCAACCATTTCCATGTTACAAACTGTAGAATCGAATTTCTTATTTGGATCGTAAACATAAGCTACACCACCGCTCATACCTGCAGCGAAGTTTCTTCCTGTTTTTCCTAAAACTACTACTGTACCACCGGTCATGTACTCGCATCCGTGATCTCCAATTCCTTCAACAACTGCTGTTGCTCCAGAATTTCTTACACAGAAACGCTCTCCGGCCATTCCATTAATATAAGCCTCTCCGGTAATAGCTCCGTAAAGGGCAACGTTTCCAATAATGATATTGTCTTCAGGGTTGAAAGTTGCAGTAGGAGGTACTTTTACAATTAATTTTCCTCCAGAAAGACCTTTTCCTAAATAATCATTACAGTTTCCGTGAATTTTAAATGACAATCCGTTTGTTGCGAATGCACCAAAACTTTGTCCAGCAGAACCTTCAAAATCAACTAAAATAGTGTCATCAGGTAATCCTTGTGCGCCGTAGATTTTTGAGATTTCGTTACTCAAAATTGCACCTACAGAACGGTCTGTATTTTTAATTTTAAAAGTTACTCTTGTTTTCTCTTTTCTATAGATAGACGGAATCGCTTCTTTGATGATATCAAAATCCAATACGTTTTCAAGTTGGTGATCTTGAGTAGTTGTATTATGATTTGGCTCTGTTTTCGCTTTTTCCGGTTTGTATAGAATTGTAGACAAGTCTAAACCATTTGCTTTATAATGTTTGATAGCTTTGTTCACATTTAATTTTTGTGACTGACCTACCATTTCTTTTAAAGTTCTGAAACCTAACTGCGCCATGATTTCTCTTAACTCTTCAGCGATAAAATACATGAAGTTGATTACGTGCTCTGGAGTTCCTTTGAAATTCTTTCTCAATTCAGGATCCTGAGTTGCAATACCAACTGGACAAGTATTTAAGTGACAAGCTCTCATCATGATACATCCAGAAGCTACAAGCGGAGCCGTTGCAAAACCGAATTCTTCAGCTCCTAATAAAGCGACAATCGCCACGTCACGACCTGTTTTCAATTGTCCGTCACACTCTAAAACTACACGGCTTCTTAAGTCGTTCAAGATAAGTGTTTGCTGAGCTTCAGCTAAACCAAGTTCCCATGGAATACCTGTGTGCTGTAAAGATGTTAATGGTGCAGCTCCCGTTCCTCCGTCGTAACCTGAAATCAAGATTACGTCAGCTTTTGCTTTGGCAACACCGGCAGCGATAGTTCCAACTCCAACTTCAGAAACCAATTTCACGTTAATACGAGCTTCACGGTTCGCGTTTTTCAAATCGTAAATCAACTGAGATAAATCCTCAATAGAGTAAATATCGTGGTGAGGAGGAGGCGAAATCAAACCTACATAAGGTGTAGAGTTTCTCGTTTCAGCAATCCAAGGCACTACTTTTTCTCCAGGTAACTGTCCACCTTCACCAGGTTTTGCTCCCTGAGCCATTTTAATCTGGATTTCTTTAGCGTTTGTCAAATAGTTAATTGAAACACCAAAACGTCCTGATGCAACTTGCTTAATTGCAGAGTTTCTAGAATCTCCGTTAATTTCTTTCTGGAAACGTCTTGGATCTTCTCCACCTTCTCCAGAGTTACTTTTTCCTCCAATTCTGTTCATTGCAATTGCTAAGTTCTCATGAGCTTCTTGGCTAATAGAACCGTAAGACATTGCTCCAGTTTTGAATTTCTTTACAATTTCTGTCCAAGGTTCTACTTCGTCAATAGAAATTGGATCTAAGTTGTTGAATTCAAATAAACCTCTAATCGTCATTAAGTTTGAGCTTTGCTCATTAACGGCATTTGAGTATTCTTTATAACTTTCTGGGCTGTTTAAACGAACTGCCTGTTGTAATTTAGAAATAGTGGTTGGGTTAAACATGTGTTTTTCACCGCCACGTCTCCATCTGTAAATACCTCCAATTTCAAGAGAAAGCAAGTTTGCAATTTTTGAATTTGGGAAAGCTTTTTGGAAACGTTTTTTAACTTCTTTTTCAACTTCCATTAAACCAATTCCTTCAATTCTTGATGGCGTGTAAGGGAAATATTTAGAAGTAAATGTTTTGTTTAAACCTAAAATCTCGAAAATCTGAGCATGACTCTGTACGAATGTAAAGTAGAGATACCAATTTTGTTCATGATTTTCACGATTCCTTTTGCAATCGCTTTGTTGTAATTTACAACTGCATAATCAGCTTTTACTTTGGTGATGAAACCTTTTTCAACTTGATCGTGAATGATTTCATTTACCATGTAAGGATTGATTGCACTTGCACCGTATCCGAACAATAAAGCAAAATGATGAGGTTCTCTCGGTTCAGCAGATTCGATGATGATTCCGAATTTAGAACGAACCTGTAAAATGTTCAAAGAGTGGTGAATGTAAGAACAAGCCAATAACATAGGGATTGGAGCTAATTCTTCGCTTACACCTCTGTCAGATAAAATGATGATGTTACATCCTTCTTCAACTGCTTTAAAAGTAGCCTGAACACATTTTTCAAGAGCTCTTTCTAAACCGTTAACTCCTTTTTCGATTTTATATAAAGTAGAAATAGTAGCCGATTTGAAATCTGGGTGATCTATATTTCTGATTTTATCCAAATCTTCGTTAGAAACAACTGGATTTTGGATTTTTAATTTTTTACATTGTTTAGATTCAATTTCGAAAATATTGAAATCTCCACCAATCGCTAAACTGATATCAGTAATAATTTCTTCACGAATACCATCCAACGGTGGGTTAGTAACCTGAGCAAATAATTGTTTGAAGTAATTGTACAACAACTGAGGCTGATCAGAAAGAACTGCCAAAGGTGTATCATTACCCATAGAACTAATTGCTTCAGCTCCGTCGCTACCCATTGGGTTGATGATTGTTTTTAAATCTTCAATGGTATAACCAAACAAACGCTGTCTTGTTAAGAAATCTAATTTTTCAACAGGAGTAGGGTTGTTTGTGTAAGGAACGCTAGCTAATGGCAATAAGTTTTCGTCAACCCATTGTTTGTACGGACGTTTTGTAACTATCGCTTTTTTAACTTCTTCGTCTTCGATGATACGACCTTCATTCATATCAACCAAGAACATTTTTCCTGGCTCTAAACGACCGTGCTGAATTACATCTTCTGGATCGATATCTAATACACCAATTTCAGATGACATAATTACGAAACCGCTTTTCGTTAATGTATAACGAGAAGGACGCAATCCGTTTCTGTCTAGTAAAGCTCCAATTACGTTTCCATCTGTAAACGGAATAGAAGCAGGACCATCCCAAGGCTCCATAATACAAGCATTGTATTCATAGAAAGCTCTTTTTTCTGGAGACATGGTTTGGTGTTTTTCCCAAGCTTCAGGAACAACCATCATCATTGCCTCTGGAAGCGAACGGCCAGTCATTAATAAAAGTTCAACCACCATATCCATAGAAGCAGAATCTGATTTTCCTTCTAAGATAATTGGGAATAATTTTTTAATGTCTTCGCCAAAAACTTTGCTCTGCATAAGCTCTTCACGAGCACGCATACGGCTTACGTTTCCACGAAGTGTGTTGATCTCACCATTATGACACATGTATCTAAACGGTTGAGCTAAGTCCCAAGATGGGAATGTATTTGTAGAGAAACGTTGGTGTACAAGTGCAAGACGAGTCACCAAGTCTGGATCTTTCAAATCTATATAATAACGGCTGATGTCTTCCGGCATCAATAGACCTTTATATATTATAGTAGTTGTCGATAAACTAGTAAAATAAAACATGTGGCTTTCAGAGGTTTTAGATCCTCTTACGGCATGTTCAGCAATTTTTCTAGTCGCAAAAAGTTTTGCATTAAATTCTTGTTCAGTTAAATCTTGTCCGTTTTTAGAAACGAAAACTTGTTTAATTGTTGGTTCTTTTTCTGCGGCAATTTCACCTAGATTTTCAACGTCAACTGGTACATCTCTCCAACCTAAAACTTTTAAGTTTTGATCTTTGATAGTAGCTTCAAATGCATTAATACAAAAAGAAACCTGGTTTTTGCTTTTTGGTAAAAAAACCATTCCTACTGCATACTCACGCGCTTCTGGGATTTCAAAGTCACAAACTTTCTTAAAAAAATCATGAGGAATGTCGAATAAAATTCCGGCTCCGTCTCCAGTTCTTCCATCAGAACTTACGGCACCACGATGTTCTAATTTAATTAAGATGTCTAATGCTTTGTGAATAATATCATTTGACTTAATACCATTCAAATTACAAATAAATCCTGCACCACAATTGTCGTGTTCAAATTCAGGCAGATAAAGCCCTTGTTCTTTAACTCTCATTCTTGATATTTTTTTTACAAAAATAAAGATTTCGTTAAATATAATGTATTGAAATTATGAATTCGCTTTCATTTTTATAGGAATATTAGAAAAAGGGTTCTTAAATGATAAAATTATCAGATAAAGCATTGCGAATTATCAAAATCATAATTGCGATTAAAATATATTAAGAAAAATCGTCGCTTAGGTATTGATATCAGTGAAGTTTTTGTTAAATCTCAAACGTTTTAGCGATTTTGTGTTAACTTTTTAGATACAATTGTTTAATGATTTTTTTCTTTCGATTTAAATAGCTGAAGAATCATTTAAGGAGCCGTTATTAATTTAAAAAAGATTTTACTTTTCAGTTGTATTTTGTTACTTTTGTCGCACTTTTATTCTGAAATAAATTCAGAACCAGACAAATTCTATATTATGAACATACACGAATATCAAGGAAAAGAAATTTTAGCGAGTTACGGAGTACGCGTACAACGCGGAATCGTGGCTAATAATGCAGTTGAAGCTGTGGTCAGCTGCAAAACAATTAACTGCCGAAACTGGGACAGGATGGCATGTAATTAAAGCACAAATTCACGCAGGTGGTCGTGGAAAAGGTGGTGGAGTTAAGCTGGCAAAAAACTTACAACAAGTTGAAGAGTTAGCAGAACAAATCATCGGAATGCAGTTAATTACTCCTCAGACTCCGCCTGAAGGGAAAAAAGTTAACAAAGTATTAGTAGCTGAAGATGTGTACTATCCTGGAGAAAGCGAAACTTCTGAATTTTATGTTTCTGTTTTATTGAATAGAGGTACAGGACGCAACATGATTATGTATTCTACTGAAGGTGGAATGGATATCGAAGAAGTTGCTGAGCACACTCCACACTTAATCTTTACTGAAGAAATTGATCCATCTGTTGGATTGCAAGGTTTCCAAGCTAGAAGAATTGCTTTTAACTTAGGACTTTCTGGAAATGCTTTCAAAGAAATGGTTAAATTCATCGATGCACTTTACAATGCTTACATTGGTTCTGATGCTTCTATGTTTGAAATCAACCCTGTATTAAAAACTTCTGACAACAAAATCTTAGCTGTTGATGCTAAAGTTAACATCGACGATAACGCTTTATACAGACAACCTAAATATGCTGAAATGAGAGATATCCGTGAGGAGAATCCAATCGAAGTTGAAGCTAAAGAAGTTGGTCTTAACTATGTTGACCTTGACGGTACTGTAGGATGTATGGTAAACGGAGCTGGTCTTGCAATGGCAACTATGGATTTAATTAAATACGCTGGTTTTGAGCCTGCTAATTTCCTTGACGTTGGTGGAACTGCTGATGCTAAACGTGTTGAAACTGCTTTCAGAATTATCTTGAAAGATCCAAACGTAAAAGCTATCTTAATTAACATCTTCGGAGGAATCGTTCGTTGTGACCGTGTTGCTCAAGGTGTTGTTGATGCTTACAAAAACATGGGAGACGCTATCAATGTGCCAATTATCGTTCGTTTGCAAGGAACAAATGCTGAAATTGCAAAAGAATTAATTGATAACTCTGGTATGCCAATCTTATCTGCAGTTCAATTCCAAGAAGCTGCTGACCAAGTTAAAGCTGCTCTTTCTTAATTAAATAAGAAATCAATTTATATAGAAAATCCCTCCATTTTGGAGGGATTTTTTTTTGAAGTCTATTTAACCGCAAAGGGCGCTAAGTTTTTTGTCAAGGATTGTGAGTACAAACGCAAAGTTCGCAAAGCTGTATGTTGAAAATAGCCACGAATTCACGAATTATTTTCAAAGATTGTAAAAAATAAAATTCGTGAATTCGTGGCTAAAAAACTTTGCGAACTTTGCGTAATTCTTTGTGCTCTTTGCGGTTAAATCATTAAGTTTATTTCAAAACTGTAGATAGTTCCACAATTTCAAATTCTGGATCATGTGTTATAAATTCTCTAATCAGAGCAGCATGACCAGCGCCTACTAAAATCATTATTTTAGTATCTGTAGTTTCAGTTAATTTCTGAATTAAAGAATACATATATAAGTTTCTTTTGTACCAATTTGAAACTAAAGACGCTCCTGTAAAATCATCTGGATTTCCAGCTCTGTTAGCTACTTCCAAATACCATTGTATATTTTTATTTTCGGTTTCTTTTTTATTATAATGTAGCATGAGTTCTTGTAACGAGCTTTTTGTTATTCTTTCATTATGATCTTTTTCATTCCTTTTTTTCCACTCGTTATTTCTTTTCAATAAATCCTGCTGGTTTGCTTTTTCCATTGACATCAGTAAACTGTCATATGGAAAAGAAGTGTAGAGATTCATTCCGTATAATTTTTTATGATTCAGTTTTTTAGCTGTGCGTAGTGCCAGTTGTACTATTTCGTCTTTATTAGTTTTAAAAAGACTGTCGGTGTTTTTATTGTAAAACTTATCTAAATCGGCTTGTTCATTAAATTCCCATTCTACAAATATTTTATCTGGGCCAAATTTTTTGATTTTGTCACTCATTATTTCGAGTTCTTTTTGGCTCTTCTCAGATAAGATATCAAAACTATTTACTTGAGTAACATCCAGACCTGGATTGGCGTAATGAAATGTTCCAACCAATAATATCTGTTTTTTCTTAGTTTGAGCAGAAGTTAAGTTTAATGTAATAATTGTTAGTAATAAAATGATTTTGTACATGACGTTTTGTTTTTAAATTCATGACAAATGTATTCTGTCTTTTGATCTCTATTTTTTGTTTTTGATGAACATAGGATTTCATTTTATAAACACATGGAATTTGCAGAGTAATAATTTCGTGTAACGTTTTTGATAGTTCATCCCTAAAAACGCATGTTTTAAATAAATCTAATTTTCTATTTAAGGCTTAATTGTATTTTTGAGCTAATTATCAAAAAACTATGAAATCAAGAATCCCTTTTTACTATCACATTGTTTTTTTCTTTTTATTATTTCTAACGTACATTTTCTGGGATATTGGACTTAATGATAAAAAAGTAGAAATTGTAATCAAAGGAATATGTTATGGAATTACGCCAACTCATTTGTTAGCAATATTTTGTATTTACATTCTCAACTTTTACTATTTCTGCGAATGGTTTTTAAACAAGAAGAAATTACTTTTTTACATCCTAACAATTCCGGTTTCGCTATTGCTTTTTGCGGCTGTTCGCTATTTTTTGCAAGAAGTTGTTATGTTTAATATTACCGGAAGACACAATTACTATGAAGAAGCTAGAGAAATAGGTTATTACATAAAAGACAATTTTTTCTTCGGATTGCCAGCGGTCATTCTAAGTGCATTAACTTTTTTGTTTTGGCAGTTTCATACTACGCAACATCAAAATCAGGAATTGCTTTTGGAGAACAAAAAGGCTGAATTTCAAATGCTAAAAGCGCAAGTTAGTCCGCATTTTTTATTCAATACACTGAATTCTTTTTACAGTCAATTGGTTTTGAAAGAAGATGAAATGGCCAATGATATTTTGGTTCTTTCTGATTTACTTCGATATGTTATTACAGAAACAGATAAAGATGAAGCGATACTTTCAAAAGAAATTCAGTTTATTCAAAACTACATTCATTTGCAGAAAAAACGATTTGAAGATCTGTTATATTTAGATTTTTCTTTAGAAGGAGAATATTCAAATGAAAGAATTCTTTCGTCAGCTTTAATTCATTTTGTAGAGAATGTTTTTAAACACGGAAAACTGAATAATGAAAATGAAAAAGCTGTTATTCTAATCAAAATAAAAGAGGATTTTTTAGAGATTTCAACTTTCAATTATAATGTGAATGGAGAGAATTATTCGTCAACTGGAATTGGTTATGAAAATCTGACCAAAAGATTAGAATATATGTACAAGAACCAATTTATTCTTGAAAAAACAGAAGAAAATAATACCTTTAAAACTTACTTAAAAATACCGCTAAAGAAATAATTTATGGCTTTTAAATGCATTATTGTAGACGACGAACCGCCTGCAACTCGAATATTAGAAAATTACATCGGAAAAGTAAATTTTCTAGAGAAAGTTGGTGTTTTTAATGATTCGTTAAAAGCATTAGAATTTCTAAACTCACAATCTGTAGATGTGATTTTTCTAGATATTCAAATGCCTCAATTAACAGGATTACAGCTTTCTAGAATTATTTCGAAAAATATTAAAGTCATTTTTACGACAGCTTATCCCGATTTTGCTTTAGAAGGTTTTGAGCTGAATGCAGTTGATTATTTATTAAAACCAATTGCATTCGAACGATTTTATCAAGCTGTTTCTAAACTAAATTCTGAATCCAAAATAGAACTTTCTAGTACAAGTAATAGTAATGCGCCAGATTTTTTATTTATAAAAACAGATGGAAAAAATAAATTTCAGAAAGTTTTTTTGAATGATGTTTTATACGTAGAAAGTTTACAGAATTATGTTTGCATTCATACAGTAAAGCAGCAGATTATTACACATTCGTCATTAAAAAATGTTATTGAATCATTGCCAGAAAAGGATTTTATTCAAATACATAAATCGTATGTTGTTTCTTTAAAACATATCGAGTCGACAGATAATTTTTCTGTTTTCGTAAACGGAAAAGAGTTGCCGATTGGGGCAACTTATAAAGATGCTTTTTTCGATGAAATTGATCAAAATAAAATATAAATCGATTATTCGGTTTTTACTACTTCGAGACTTAGTTCTGCTTCTTCAAGTTTAAAAACCGCATTATTTTTTTCAATTTTTGGAGTTATTCCCATTATTGAATAATGATCTTTAGCTGTGCCGATTCTAATTAAATTTTTTTTCTCTTCAAAACCCCATTTTTGATTTTGCAACATTTGCACAAACATTGGAGTAAGTTGCGTTTTCTGTTTTGGAATGAAATTAAAATTTTGATTTTTTTGGAATGAAAATATTGAATTTGTAAAGGTTTGAGAGAGTTCTGTCATTTCTTTACTATTCGATTTTACTATTACATTTTTTACTTTCCAGTTTCCAATTATTTGGTCTTTGATGGATGTTTGACCTTTTGCATTTAGAAATAAAAAGAAAGTGATGCTTAAAAGTAGATATTTCATGATAGATTGATCTTTGTTTAATTTGCATTAAAAATATAAAAAAATCCATTCTTTAAAGAATGGATTTTTATGTTGTAAAGATATATTAAAAAGACATCTTTAATTTTATTTGTTGGCGTTTACAAAAGCGCTAAGATTTTTTCTTATTGCCGTTTTTGAATACCACTTTTTCTACAACAGATGGTTTTCCGTTTCCTTTTGGGAATGATTTCTTTTTAGGTTTTCCAGCTGATGAACCTGATTTTGATGAACTTTGATCGCCTCTGTATTTTTCTGAATCTTTTGGAGCGACTTTAAATTCTGGTCTTTCTTTAGAAGTTTCCTTTTTTGGAATTTCAGCTTTATGCTTTGCTAAAACATCATTCGGATTTTTAGGATTTTCTTTAGTGCCTCTTAAATGAATTACTAATCCGTTTAAGAAGTTTCTCAAAACCTGATCGCCACATTCCATGTAGTTTGGATGATCTTCTGCTCTAAAAAAAGCGCCCAATTCTGACTTCGAAATTCTAAAATCTACTAATTCTAAAATTTCAATTATTTGGTCATCACGGAGCATCAAAGCCACGCGAAGTTTTTTAAGTATATCGTTATTTGTCATAATTTATGTTTCAGGTTTTTTTCTGTTTCAAGTTTCAAGTTTTCAATCTGAAACTAAAACTCCCAATTTATTTTACAAAGGTAGTTTTTAAAATGATTAAAATCTAGAATTGAAATCATTTAAAGTTGCAACCAATTTATCCAAATCTTCTTTTAAATGATTTGCTGTAACTACAATTCGATTTAATGGTTCGGCTTCTTTAGTATATCTGAAACTTGCTATAATGATTTTTTCCTGTTTTAATTTTTCAACTAATTCATTCGATAAAAGATAAATTAAAGGATAGTTTTTATCAAATAGGATCGTGCTGTTTTTAGTTAAAATCGTATCGATATAACTCAAATTATCTTTCAATTTTTGATGTTGCGTTTTATAAATTTCTTTAGCATCAAAAAGCGTTTGTACAAAAGCGGGATTCATTCCGGCAGCACTTGTAAAAGTTTCAATTTCTTTTATTGATTCTATGAATTCAGAATCTGATGCAATCACTCCGCCTGTTAAGCCGAAAGCTTTTCCAAGAGATGAAGCCAAGATTTTTCTTTTAACCGGAAAATCAATTGAAGAATAAATTCCAGAGCCATTTTTGCCAATAATTCCCAACGAATGAGATTCATCAATAACCAATGTAATTTCCTTTTGATTTGAAATCTCATTTAAGAAAGATAAATCAATTGGTCTGGTTTGAAATGATGGAACTCCATCTGTTAAAATCGTTATTTTTTCTGGTTTGGAATTTAATAAATTAGCATTCAATTTTTTATTTATAAAGACAGGAAGACTGTTTTCAATCTGAATAGCCGAATGAATTTCATTTAAATGATAAAAACAATCCGTTTGCTTTTTCAGTTTTTCTAAAACCAGTTTTCCGGCCAGCATTCCAGAAGAAACGGTTACTGTTTTTTCTGAACCAATATGTTGAGCTAGAAAATTTTCTCCAGAAGTATAAGCGCTTAATTGTATGTTCGCGGTTCTAGAACTTCCATAAGTTGTTCCCCATTTTAAGATGTTTTGAACGACTAAATCTTGAAATTTATGGTTTGTCGGAAGACCTAAATAAGCTGTTCCTCCAAAATACAAATATCGCTTTTGGTCAATTTCAATGATTCTATCTGGAAATTTTTCGACTATCATTTTACAGTAATGTTACTCCCGTTCCGTTAAGATTGGAGTAATTGATAATTCCGTCTTCAATTGTTACGCCAGTTGCAATATCCTCAGCCAAAAGCAATGCGCCATCCATGTCTACATAATCCAATTGCGGAAGCAAATGTGCAATTGCAGAAATTCCGACAGTAGATTCGGTCATGCAGCCAACCATAGTTCTTAAGCCTAATTTTTTAGCTTCTTCAATCATACGTTTTCCAGGAGTTAAACCGCCACATTTTACCAGTTTTACATTCACTCCATGAAAATGATTGAAACATTTTGCTACATCTTCTTCAATAATACAGCTTTCGTCAGCAATTACAGGAAGAACAGAATGTTTAAATACTTCTTTATGTCCTTCCCAATTATCAGCTTTCATGGGCTGTTCTAAGAATTCAACGCCTAATTTTTTTAATTCTACAGCATTATTTATAGTTTCTTCAACTGTCCATCCGCAGTTGGCATCAATTCTAAAAATAGCGTTTGTGTGTTTTCTAAGTTCTTTTACAATCGCAATATCTTCCTTTGTGCCTAGTTTAATTTTATAAATTGGCCAAGGCAGTTCTTGCATTTTAAAAACCATTTTTTCAATTGTGTCAATTCCGATCGTGTAATCGGTTAACGGATTATGATCGGTTTTGTAGTTCCATAATTCGTATAATTTTTTGCCTTTTTTACGAGCATACAAATCATTATACGCCAAATCTAAAGCGCATAAGGCAAACATATCGTCTTTTAAATACGGATGAATTTTTGACCAAAATGCCTCTGGAGTTTCGTTTTCGGTATTTTCAATAATCGCTCTTATTTTTTCCAAATCGGAAATCATCATCGGAACCGTAATATGATAATACGGATTTGAGGTAGCTTCTCCAAAACCAGAAAAACCATCGCTTTGCAATTCTACAATTAATGATGGCTGTACGTCAATAGATTCTCTCGAAATAGTGAAAGTGTGCTTTAGTTTGAGATTGTATTCTCTTAAAATAAGTTTCATTTTTATAGGAGTATTTTTTTATTTTTATTTAATAGCCCAGCCAAAGTAGCGCTTCAACAAAATGATCTCGCCACAGTTTTTCGTTATGTTCTCCGCCTTTTACAATTTTAGTTTTATCAAGATGAAGACAATAACAGCGTTTAGAATCTAGTAAACGTTTCATTTTGGTTAAATCTTTTACCATATCGTCACTTTCTTTATCGCCGCACAAAAAATAGATTTTAGTCTTAATTTTGGACTGTTTTTCTGTAAAAGCATAAATATCGTTAGAAAACCAAAATGAAGGAGAAAAAACGCCTGCTTTGCCAAAAACATCAGGATGTTTTAAAGCGCCATAATACGAAACCAATCCGCCAAGTGAACTTCCAAAAAGAATAGTGTTTTTAGCTTTTGTTTTGGTTCTGTAATTTTTGTCGATATATGGTTTTAATGTCTTTACAATAAAATCTAAATAATTATCGGCATTTCCTCCGCCATATTTTTCGTTTTTGAACGGAGTAAGTTCGTCTATTCGTTTTTCGTTTCCATGCTCAATTGCTACTACAATTACAGGAGCTTTTAAACTATCTAACTTTTCATCTATATTCCATTCTCCCGCAAAAGAAGTTTTGGCATCAAACAGATTCTGAGCATCGTGCATGTAAATAACACTGTATTTTTTTTTAATGTCTTTGGAGTAATTTTCAGGAAGATAAATCCAGATCTTCTTTGTGGTATTCAGTTGAGGAGCTTCAATTGTAAAAGTAGAAATATTTTTTGAAACGGTGCTTTGAGCTTTTCCAATAAAAGTAAATAGAAGTAAAACTGCCAAGAAAATCCTCTTCATTATCTGTGTTTTGTATTTTTATTTAAAAGCAATATTTTAGCTAAAAATAAGAAATTGATGAATACAGAAGCAGAAAAAAGAAGTTTACTTTTAGAAATGATTATGTTCGCCACTGTAGACGGACATTTACACAAACGTGAGCTTGAATTTTTAAGACTTGTAGCTTTCGAATTGAGTATTAGTGAAGAAGAATTTCAAGATTTATTTCATCAAGAACACAAAACTATTCCGATAAAATCTGAATTACAACGTATTAATCAGTTTTACAGATTGGCTTTATTAATGCATATTGACGGCGTTTTGCACGAAAAAGAATTTAAAGCTATTCAGCAGATTGCATTAGAAATGGGTTTAAATCTTTCAGCAGTAAAACGTGTTTTGGAAATGATGAAAAAATCTCCCAATACAGTAATTAATCCAATTGTATTGTTGGAGATTTTTCAGGAACAGCATAATTAAGGCAGACTGTTCCTGTAGTTTTTTAATTTCGTCACGAAGTTTAGTCGCTTGCAAGAAATCTAATTCTTTTGCGGCTTTCTCCATTGTTTTACGTTTTTCGCGAATCATTTTCTCTAATTCAGCTTTAGATAAATAAGCTGTTTCTGGCTCAGCAGCCACAGGGATCGGATGTCCTAATTCATATTCAACCAATGGATTTTTGGTAAACGCACTTTCGATTTTTTTATTTAAGGCTTGAGGAGTTATATTATTTTCTACATTGAAATTAATCTGTTTGGTTCTCCTATAATTGGTTTCATCAATTGTTCGTCGCATACTTGCCGTAATTTTATCGGCATACATAATCGCTTTACCATTTAAGTTTCTCGCCGCACGACCAATAGTTTGTGTTAAAGATCTATGGTTACGCAAGAAACCTTCTTTGTCGGCATCTAAAATCGCTACAAGAGAAACCTCTGGTAAATCTAAACCTTCACGAAGTAAGTTTACACCAATTAAAACATCAAAAATACCTTTTCGTAAATCTTGCATAATTTCGATACGCTCTAAAGTATCTACCTCAGAATGTATATAACGACATCGAATGTTTACTTTTGTTAAGTATTTGGCCAATTCTTCGGCCATTCTTTTAGTTAAAGTCGTAACGAGAACCCTTTCGTCCAATTCGCAGCGAATCTGAATTTCTTCAATCAAATCATCAATCTGATTTAAACTTGGGCGAACTTCAATTTCAGGATCTAATAATCCAGTCGGACGAATAATCTGCTCAACATAAATACCATCCGATTTTTGCAATTCATAATCAGCGGGAGTTGCAGAAACGTAAATTACTTGATTTTGCAATGCTTCAAATTCTTCAAATTTCAAAGGTCGGTTGTCCATTGCAGCAGGCAAACGGAAACCGTATTCAACTAAGTTTTCTTTTCGGCTTCGGTCACCACCATACATGGCATGAACTTGCGAAACGGTTACGTGACTTTCATCAACAACCATTAAATAGTCGCTTGGGAAATAATCTAATAGACAGAAAGGTCTTGTTCCAGCTTCACGTCCGTCAAGGTAGCGAGAGTAATTTTCAATTCCAGAACAATAACCCAATTCGCGAATCATTTCTAAATCGAAATTGGTTCTCTCTTCCAAACGTTTTGCTTCAAGATGTTTTCCAATTTCTTTAAAATAATCAACTTGTTTCACTAAATCCTGCTGAATCTGCCAAATAGCGCCTTGCAAAACTTCTGGAGAAGTCACAAACATGTTAGCAGGATAAATGGTTAAGCGTTGGAATTTCTCTATTACCTGAGAAGTAGTAGCATCAAATGATTCTATTTCTTCAATTTCATCTCCAAAGAAATGAATTCTGTATGCATCGTCAGCATAACTCGGATAAACTTCGACAGTATCTCCTTTAATTCTGAAAGTTCCTGGATTAAAATCGGCTTCAGTTCTGGCGTATAAACTCTGAACTAAACTATGCAATAATTTAGTTCTCGAAATAACCTGATCTCTTTTAATTTCAATTACGTTTTTCTGAAATTCGACAGGATTTCCAATACCATAAAGGCAAGAAACCGATGCCACGACCAAAACGTCACGTCTTCCTGAAAGTAGAGAAGAAGTGGTGCTCAAACGCATTTTTTCTAATTCTTCATTGATAGATAAATCTTTTTCAATAAAAACTCCCGTTACAGGCATAAAAGCTTCTGGCTGATAGTAGTCGTAATAGGAAACGAAGTACTCAACAGCATTATTCGGGAAGAATTGTTTGAACTCTGAATACAATTGCGCGGCCAAGGTTTTATTGTGCGCCAAAACTAAAGTTGGTCTTTGCACTTCCTGAATTACATTGGCAACGGTAAACGTTTTTCCCGAGCCTGTAACTCCCAATAAAGTTTGGTATTTATCTCCGTCGACCACACCTTGGGCCAATTTTTGAATGGCTTGCGGCTGATCTCCTTTTGGACTATATTCTGAAGAAACTTGAAATTTCATTTATTTGAGCTGAAAATTTTGTTTTGTAAAGATACGAAGTTTGAATGCTAATCTAAAAAATTAATAATCGCATCATTAATGACTTTAGGTTGATCGATGGTTAGAAAATGTCCGGCATCATTTACTATTTTGGTTTTACAGTTGGGCAAATGCTTCTGCGCTATTTCCAGACTTTCTTCTGAATTAATAACGTCTTTGTCACCAATTAAAACCAAAACTGGGTTTTGTATAGATTCTAATTCTTTGTTTGAAAACGGAAGCATTTTTAACATGCTGGAGTTTGATTTTGCATATTTATTGGCCAAGTAAAACTGTCTTTTATAAATGCGGCTTATGTTTTCTGGATGAGTTGAAAAAGTTGATAATGTTTTGCTGAATTTTTTTTCGCTTGGAAAAAGTTTCAGCATTAATGCCGAAGTTGTTTTTCTGACTTTATCTATAAATTTAAAGGTTTGCGCGGGACTCAATAAAACAATTTTATTTATAGAATTTGGTTTTTGAATCGCTAATAATGTCGCAATCCATCCGCCTCGAGAAGCGCCGATGAGGTCGAATTTCTTTAATTTATAATGATCGAAAATTTCGTTGTAATAAACAACAATATCGTCTGATGAAAGCGGTTTTGCCGTTAGATTGGATCTATTAGGTTCCATAATAAAATCGATCGCGTAAATGCGATGATTTTTGGCTAAAACTTTAATGTTTGGATACCACATGGTAGAACTGGCGTCCATTCCATGAAGTAAAACCAGACTTTTTCCATTTTTTGGACCTGCAATTACTACATGAGCGGTACCAAAACTGGTTTTTACATCTTCTTCAGTATAAGGAATGTTCCAAAGTTTTAAAGCTTTGTCGTAAGCAGATTGGTATTTTAGTTCTTCGCTTTTGGTTTTAAAAACATAGTCTTCAAATTTTACTTTTTTTGAAGCGCAACTTGTTACTAGGAATAAGATGACTGCTAAACGAGAATATAGTTTTAACATGATTGTAAAATTCAGTTTTAAACTTAAAGTTACGAGATGTGTAAGCAGAAAGTGTATTAGAATTTTATTTTAAAGTATCATAATTTTAAGATTTATCATTTTTAGAAGTCAGATAATAAATCTGTACAAACGCTAAAATGGCATTCGGAATAATTACCGGCCAAAGCCATTGATTGAAATCTCTGTAGTCGTTTAAAAAGATGCCGTAGATTACAAAACAGATACAGCCAAACATATTAATGAACCGAATAGCTCTAAGATTTTTGAGTAGAAAGCCTCCAACAATAAATACAGATGCGAGATAACCAATGTATTCTGCCATGATCTTGATTTTAAATAGTTTACAATAAATGTAGCAAAAGTAAACTGTAAAATCAAGATTTTGGTATTGGAAATGAGTGTGTTAAAAGAAACTTTTCTGAGAATTTGGGTTTTCAAAAAAACTCCAAGCTACAATTCGGCTGTTTTTTTGTCCTTGCGACATTTCGATTGTTTTGACAGAAACGGCATTTACTTTCTTTAAAGTTTTATAAATCGAAGGAAGATTTTCTTTTTTGGAAACTAAAGTCGTGAACCATAAAACTTGCGATGGATATTTCGCACTTTCGTAAATCATTTGTGTAATGAATCCGATTTCTCCGCCGTTACACCATAATTCGGCATTTTGTCCTCCAAAGTTTAAAACTGGATTTGTAGTTCTTTTTTCTTTCGGATTTAAATTGGAAACCTTTCTGGAAGTACTTTTATTGGCTTCTTCGGCAGAGGCATGAAAAGGCGGATTACACATTGTAAATGTAAAACGATCTTCGGGCGTAATGATGTTTTTGAAAAGAAATCGAGGTTCTGTTTGTTGCTGTAAACTTATAGAATCAATTAAATTTGGATTGGCTTCAATAATTTTGGCGCAATTTTCAATTGATTTCTGGTCAATATCTGTTCCAACAAAACTCCAATTGTAAATTGCATTTCCTAATATCGGATAGATTAAATTGGAGCCCGTTCCGATGTCTAGTCCTAAAACATGCGAAGTTTCTGGAATTTGATTATTGTTGCTTTCGGCTAATAAATCTGCAATATAATGAATGTAATCTGCGCGTCCTGGAATTGGCGGACAAAGATAATTTTTAGGAATATCCCAATTCTCAATATTATAATACGTTTTAAGTAAAGCGCTGTTTAATGTTTTTACTGCAGCTGGACTGCTGAAATCGATGGTTTCGATTCCGTATTTGTTTACAGCAATAAAAGCTTTCAATTCTGGGCAATTTGAAATTAGTTTTTCAAAATCATATCGGTTTCGATGAAGATTTCTTGGGTGTAAATTGCTTTTTTCGGAATTGTCGTTTGTTTTCATTTTCATTGATTTCGAGAACAAAGATAGATATTCCTTTTTTTAAGAAAGCTCCAGAGAAGCTTAATATTTATAGCTAGGTAATTAATATTAAAAAAAAGCTCCAGCGGAGCGACATATGCGTAGTGTGTCGCCCCGCTGAGGCTTCAATGAGAGTGCGATATTTTGATCTATAAATATTTCATCCCGCTGGGACTCTTTATTCATTACTATTTTTAATCAAAACATTCCATTAAAAGAAGATCTCCTTCACGATGTGTAATGGTTACAATGCCATCTTTTTCGACAGAATTACTGCTTCCGGTTCTGTAGCCCATTGTTAGTGTATCGTCGTTTAATTCGTATTTTAAATTTGATGAAAAAATTCCGTTTACAATGCCAATCGGAATAAGTGAAATTGGCGTGTTTGCAGTATACCATTTTTCAAATTTTGTTGGCAGAAGAAATATCTTAGAGTGATCGTCGAGGATTACGATTTTTAGTAAATCTCGGTAACGAACAATTTGTGTCAAGTTTGTAATCGTATGATCGGCTCGTTTTCCAGTTGCCCAAACGACATTTACGGCAGGAATTTTTCTTTCGATAAGATAATCAAAAGCTTTTTCTAAATCGGTTTTGTCTTGATCTGGAGTGTGAACGATTTCGATTGGAAATTGTGAGGTTTTATAAATTTCAGGGTCAAAACCGCGATCGAAATCACCGAGTAAAACATCGACTTTTATACGTAATTCGATCACTCTTTCTATAGCCGAATCTAAAACAACAACTAATGGCGACCATTCTAGCAATTGTCCTAATAGTTCAGGATCACAGGCAGCGCCATTTGCAATTATTAAAGCGGGTTCTTGATCGTCGCGAACTATGTGGTGTGATGACATAAGCATTTTTTTGAATGTAGTGCAAATGTACAAAAGATATAGTCTCTGGCAGAAAATGGCTTTATTTAATTGGCTTTAAAAGCAACGGCATCGACTTCGATCTGCATTCCGTCAAGAGCTAATTTAGAAACCGGAATTAATGTGCTGGCAGGAAATGGTTTGGTTTTCCATACTTTACTAATTTCTTCTTCCCAAATTTTTAATTTTTCTGAAGAGTGATCCACTATTAGAATTGTAATTTTCATTACATTTTCTGGTTTTAACTCGTAGTTGTTCAAAATGACAGTTAGGTTTTCTAGTGCAGTTTTGACTTGTATTCTAAAATCGGGGCTTAAAAGATGTTGTTTTCCTAAACCGCCGCTTTGACCCGAGATATAAATAAGTTCGCCAGGTGTTTTTACCGAAGAAGCATGGCTGAAACCATAAGGTGCGGGATTGAATAAAGATTCTGGATTTTTAAAAGTTTGTGCTTTTGTTTGAAACGCACAGATAAGTAGTAGAAAGGCAAATAAATGTTTCATGTTTTTAAAATTAGAATTGATTGGACAAAGGTTTATCAATTCTAATTTTAAAACATTTACATATGTTGAGAAGCTGTTTTTAATCTAACAGTCTTCTGTGGTAGTTAATTTGTCCTAAATGATATGCTAAATGTGTCGAGAGATGTATTAGGAAAAAGCCTGTTGTCATTTCTTTTTCGAAAACAATTTGCGGATAAACTTCTTCTAAATCTTTTTCGGTTAATAAACCTAAAGTATTGTTGATGACTTCAATGGTGTTTTCGATTTTTAAAATCAGTTCTGATTTAGGAATGTCTTTTAGTGAAAATTCCAAAGGACGATCTCGAACATAACCCGTTTTGCCAATTTCGCCCCCAATATAAGTGTTTAAATTTCCAATTAAATGCAGGCATAGATTTCCTGCTGAATTTGAAATATTCTTATCGATTGCCCAAATAGTACTTTCGTTTTGGTATAATTCAATTTCTATTTTCAGTTTGCTTAGATCTCTGTTGAAAAGAGATTTTAGTGATTCTATTACCATTTTAATTTCGGTTTTTTATCGGAATCCAGATTTCTTCTTCAGAAGTAGGATCGTCTTTTTTGTATTTTTCATTCATTACAGCAAAATGTGGTCTATCGTCTACAGTATATTCAGAATTTGGAAACCATTCTGCAAAAATATAATGATAGGTTTTATGAGCTTCTGCGACTGGACCTAAATGAAGAAAAACCGCATACAAGCCGTCTGGAACAACTAAGGTTTCCATTCCTTCTGGTATATTTTCATAGTCTGAAACTTCTACAGCGGCCCATTTTTTGAAACTGTCGTTAGGATCAAAATTATCAAAATGGTTTTCTGAATATACTTCTAAAGAATACAAATTAGGATTAATTGTATTTTTTATTTCTTTTCGATGTGGCATAAAACCACTCCATAATTGAAAAGTTTTATTCTCGATAAATGACATTTCTATCGAATGTCCAATGAGTTTTTTTTCGGCTAAGGTTTTGATGATCGGTTGCATGATTACTGAATTTTGTACTTTTTTGTACTGATTTCGCCGAGAGAGAAATACCCCAGCGGATAATTATTTTTGTCTGTCGTATTGATAATGTTTCCTTTTACGGTTGCAGGTGGAGATTGAAACGGTCCTCCAATACTGCTTCCAGCTATACTTACCAAGATATTCATGTAATTATAATATTGCTTAGAAATTCCGTAATGTGTTACTTCAACTTCGTCTCCTGCTTTTAAATCTTCGTCAATGGCGTTGCTGAAAATTTCATTTCCTTGATAGAATTTATCTTCAGAAACATAATAATTTGCAGTGACTTTGTTCGAATAAACATATTTAAACAAATAAAAATTATCTTCGTCTGCAGGATCTGTAAAGTACGTTTTTATTTCGATATCTTCTCCCGTAAAACCGCCATCATTTTTTTGCTCGATTCGAGTAATTGGTGCTACCGATTTTAAAGTTTCCGAAGCTGTATATGTATTTCCTTTGCTAATTACGGTTAAAGTGTATTCTTCATTAATCTCTGGTTTGAAATCATTACAAACATAACTGCCCGTTTTGTTGAATTCAGTAAAATTAAATTTTTGATTCTTACTGTTTTCTATAAATACTACGGCATTTGAAACTACAGGAATTGTATTCTCAAAATAGCCTGTTGTGGTCGATAATCTAATGACCTGCAATTTTCCAGAAGTACCTTTTTCCCAATTTATAGCCGCTTCAACTACCAATTTTGGTGCAGCAGTGTCTAAGTCAACATCAACTACTTCTTCGCAGCTGGTAAAAAAAGCGATGTAAAAAACACGATTAACAAAACTAATTTTCTCATGAGCATATCTTTAGTTTTTTGAACTTTTTTAGAATTTGAAATTATAACTTACCGCAGGAACAATTCCGAAAATGGATAATTTTACTGCTTCGTTTGCTCCTGTATCAACATTTTGCCTAAAGTTGATTGAGGTCTGCATTCATTCGATTATAGAGGTTGTAAATACTGAAAACCCATTCGCCTTTCCAGTTTCTATCTTTATTCTTGCGAGGCGTCAAAGTGGCAGAAATATCCAAATGATTATAAGAAGGAAGTCTGTTTTCGTTTCGTAATCCGTAACTTGGAACTATAATTCCTAAATACTGATATTGTCCATTCGGATACGTTACCGGCTGTCCTGACTGCAATGCAAAGTTAGCACCAAATGACCATTTTTCGTTTAAATTGTATGAAGATGTAATTGCTAAATTATGTGTTTTGTCATAAGCTGATGCATACCATTTGCCATTGTTGATGCCTATTTCTTCAGGTGTTCTTCCAGGAGTCTGCTGTTCAGATCTTGAAATGGTGTATGAAATCCAGCCATTCAATCGGCCTTTGTTTTTCTTTAGCATAAGTTCCAAACCGTATGAACGCATATGACCGTTTAAAATAACCTGTTCGATAGCGTCGTTTGCAATTAAATCGGCACCATCTATATAATCTAATCTGTTTTGTATTTTTTTATAATAGGTTTCTACTTCTAGAGAATAAGCGTCATTATAAAAATTTCTGAAATAACCTAAAGTCGCTTGATCTGCAAGTTGCGGTTTAATGTAATTGTCACTTGGCATCCAGACATCTAGCGGAGTAGGAGATGAGGTATTAGAAATTAATTGGAGATATTGTGCCATTCTATTATAACTCGCCTTCAATGATTGGTCTTCGTTTAATTGATAAGAAACAGAAAATCGAGGTTCTAAATTGTTATAACTCTGAATGACTTTGTTTTTGCCAAAATACTGAGTTGAAGTTGGTGTGCCTTTTTCGTAAATCTGCATATCGGGATTAAAAACTACAGGCTCATTATTATCGTAATAATTAATAGTCGAAGCGCCTAATCTGTAAAATAAGCTGTAACGCAATCCATAGGCAATAGTGATTTTTTTAGAAAGCTGACTTTCTGCATCTAAATATACAGAAGGTTCAAAAGCATATTTTCTGTCCAGTTGATCTGGATTAATTCCCGAATCTTCTCCAGTTGGTTTTATAGTTCCGGGATTAAAATCGTAATATATCCCGTTTACACCATAATTCAGTTTTAGTTTATCTGAAAGATAATGTTTGAAATCGTATTTGATATTGTAATTTTTAATTCCAGAATCCCAATTGAAACCTACAAAATCAAGATCTAATCCGTAATAATAGTCACTGTAGATTAAAGAAAGATTGGAGAACAATTTATCAGAATACAAATGATTCCATCTCAAATTTAAAGTTGAATTTCCGTACGTATTGGTAAAACTTTTGTTTAATCTAAAAACGTCTCTGCCAAAATATCCAGACAAATACAAGCTGTTATTATCGTTGAGTTTATAGCTTAATTTGGTGTTTAAATCATAAAAATAAGCGGCATTATCTTTATCTTTTTCAGAGAATTTAAGGAAAAGATGCGCATAAGAGGCTCTTCCTCCAATTAAAAAAGAACCTTTGTCTTTTACAATTGGACCTTCAGCTAGTAAACGGCTTGAAATTAATCCAATTCCGCCATTTAAATGAAAATCCTTACTGCTTCCGTCTTTCTGGTAAATTTCTAAAACAGAAGAAGCTCTTCCGCCATAACGTGCAGGAATTCCTCCTTTATATAATTTTAAATCTTTGATGGCATCTGGATTAAAAACAGAAAAGAATCCGAAAACGTGCGACGAATTAAAAATAGTTGCTTCATCCAAGAGAATCAGGTTCTGATCGGCTCCGCCCCCGCGAACATTAAAACCAGAAGCACCTTCGCCTGCATTGGTAACACCAGGAAGCAATAAAATAGATTTCAAGACATCAACTTCTCCTAAGACCACGGGCATTTTTTTTATGGTCGAAATTGAGAGTTTGTTTACACTCATTTCTGGAGTTTTAATGTTTGATTTGCCCTTATTTTCTGTAATGACGACTTCTTGTAATTCTTCGCCACCTTCTTTAATCGAAAAATTGCTTTTTGTATTCTGATTTAAAATGATGTTTTTTTGAATGGTTTGATAGCCAACATAACTAATTTCTATTTCGTATTCTCCTTTTGGTACAGAAAGAGAATAAAAGCCGTATTCGTTGGTTGTGGTTCCTGTTTTTAAGGCAGGGATAAAGATATTAACTCCAATTAAAGTTTCGTTGTTTTTGCTATCACTGATGGTTCCGCTTAGAGTAAATTTTTCCTGCG
Source organism: Flavobacterium ginsengisoli (assembly GCF_029625315.1). NCBI lineage: Bacteria > Pseudomonadati > Bacteroidota > Flavobacteriia > Flavobacteriales > Flavobacteriaceae > Flavobacterium > Flavobacterium ginsengisoli. Next base: position 2,125,248 of record NZ_CP121110.1, on the reverse strand, counting down.
CAAAAGAGGTGAAAATCGTTAAAATAAAAAGAAAAAATGTGCAGGTATTTTTTGTAATCATTATATTGATTTTGATTTACATAGATAACAAATTCTTACTAAATATTCTTATAGAACCTTTGTTAAACATAAGTTAAGAAAAGCCTGATTTTGTTACAGGCTTTGTCTATTTTTTAGTTTAAAGATTTCTTCTGCCGCTTTTTTATACCCGCCTGCACTTTTAAATGAGTCACTTATTTTGGTGCTATTCTCGTTGTAACTTGAATTTGCTAGTATTTTTTCGATTGAATTTTTAATTGTTTCGGCAGTAATTGTATTGGCATCGAGTACAATGGTTGCTCCAAGTTCTTCGGCGCGATTTGACAAGAAAAATTGATCGGCTCCTAACGGAATTGAAATAAAAGGAATGTTGTAATACAATAAATCACCCATGCTGTTCATCCCGCCATGAGTGATGGCTGCAGTGGTTTTTTTTAAAATTTCTAATTGTGGTACATAATCTCTAATAATAAAGTTTTTAGGGATTTCTGTTTCAGCAAGATTTACTTTATGTGCGGCCATAACTACAACATATTCAGTATCTGCAAAAGCTTTGAAAAACATATGGTTTAAATCTGTCGAATGGTTGCTGAAAATTGTTCCTAAAGAAATGTAGATTACTTTTTTGCCTTCAATTTTTTCAAACGGAAAGTCGACAGTATATTTCTTTTTATAAATTGGAGGGCCTATAAAAATGAAGCTTTCGTCATAATTGTCAATATTTCTAATAAAATATTTCGAAGTATAAATGATATTTAAATCTCCTTTATTAAACAGCAAATCCATCATATTTTCGGGGATTTGTATTTTGTGTTTTAAAATTAGATTTTCGCGTACTTTTTTGAATTCTTCCATGATCTCAGGATTTAATCCGAAAGGGCCTTTTTTTGGAGTTTCTGTTTCTGCTGTTTTGTTGAACAGTTCCTCTTTAGTTGCAAATACAGCATAAGAGGAAATGGCTGGAATCTTTAAAATTTGAGAAATAAGTTTTGCGTAAGGATAAGCGACCGAAAAGACGATGTAATCAAAATTTCGATCTCCAATTTCATTTAAAACATCATCTATAAAAATTTCAGGATGCAAAAAAGCACTTGCAAGGCCTTTTAAGGGTTTCTTTTTTGATTGCTCTTCGCTTGGCTTTTCTTCTTTCTTTTGAAAAATGTTTAGATCTTCTTTATAGCTTATAAATTCAGCGCCTAATTCTTCGATTGATTTTTTGAATTCTTGAGAGCTGAAAAAGGTAACTTTTTCTCCTTGGAGAATTAATTCGTCTGCTAAACCCATCATTGGATTCATGTGTCCATGAGATGGAATACTTAGGAATAATGCTTTTGACATAATTATTAAATTTTTGTTTTAGCAAAATTAAAATACGTTAAAGTGATAAAATAGCTATTTTTGTTTTAAAAATAGTCGTAAATAGTATTTTTAATTAAAAAATTAAAATGGGCTTAATAGAAAAACTCGCAGACATTTACCAAAACCAAATCCGATAATGGACTGTTTGTTTTACCTGAAAGTTATGGTAAAGGTTCGATAAGATCGTTTAATTTTTCTTCTCAAATGAATATGATGATCAGTCAGTGTGAGTTTAAAGAAGAAATGACGATCAAACGAACTGGTGGAGATTCTAGAAAAGATGAGATCACTTTTAGCTTTAGAAATTTGTTCCAGCAAGATTATAAGAAACAGGTTAATCAGGGTGTTATAATTCCTTCTGTGCAAGTATCTGCGGGAGACATTGATATTGAGATTCTTATTCCGAAAGAGACAAAAATCAATACAATTGTAATCACAATCCACATGGATTTATTAAAGACTTGGATTAATGCTCAAGATGAAAACAAATTTCTAGCGAGTATAACCTTAAGAGATAAACCTTATTTGTATGATCATATTATTTCGAATGAAATTCAGCAGTTAGCTAATAAAATTGCTTTGAAAGATGAAAAGGAGCAATTGAGTCATTTTTATCTGAAGTTAAAAGCGGAAGAAATGATTTATCTTTTTTTGTCTGAATTATCAAAAAGAGAAAGCGTGACAAATTATCCTTTAAATGTGTCTGATGTAAAAACAATGTATGCAATAAAAGATTCTTTAAGTACTGATTTAAGCAATCCTCCTGATTTGGTAAATCTGGCTTCTTTTTGGAATATGAGCGAAAGTAAAATGAATAAGTTGTTCAAACAAATATTTGGAAATAGTATTTATAATTATTATCAGGTGCTTCGAATGAATGAGGCGACTTATTTAATTCGGGAAGAAAAATTATCAGTTTCTGAAACAGGTTATCGATTAGGATTTTCTAATTTAAGTCACTTTTCCAGAATATTTGAAAAACATATAGGAATGAAACCTAAAAAATATTCTGCTTTGTCTATTTCTTTAAAATAAAAAAGGACAACCTTGTGAGTTGTCCTTTTGTTATTTAAAATACAAAATGTATTCTGAATTATTTAATTTTAGCAACAATAGCGTTGAAAGCTTCACTTGGACGCATTGCTTTGCTTACTAATTCTGGAGTTGGTTGGTAGTAACCTCCTATGTTTTGTGGTTTACCTTGAGCACCAATTAATTCAGCATCGATTTTAGCTTCGTTAGCTTCAAATTCAGCGGCAATTGGAGTAAAGATAGCTTTTAATTCAGCATCTTTAGTTTGAGCGACCAAAGCTTGAGCCCAATAGAATGCTAAATAAAAGTGAGATCCACGGTTATCGATTTGACCTACTTTACGAGCTGGAGATTTATCGTTAGCCAAGAATTTGTCATTAGCTTGATCTAAAGTCTCAGATAAAACAAGCGCTTTAGAATTGTCTAAAGTTTGTCCTAAATGTTCTAAAGAAGCACCAAGAGCTAAAAACTCTCCTAATGAATCCCAACGTAAATATCCTTCTTCTGTAAATTGCTCAACGTGTTTAGGAGCAGAACCTCCAGCACCAGTTTCAAACAATCCACCACCATTCATTAATGGAACGATAGATAACATTTTTGCAGAAGTTCCTAATTCTAAGATTGGGAATAAATCTGTTAAGTAGTCACGTAAAACGTTTCCTGTTACAGAGATAGTATCTAAACCTTTGATGATTCTGTCTAAAGTAAATTCAGTAGCGAGCAATTGGGTTTAAAATACGGATATCTAAGTTTGTAGTATCGTAGTCTTTAAGGTATTTTTGGACTTTTACGATTAATTCTCTATCGTGTGCTCTGTTTTCGTCTAACCAGAAAACAGCAGGAGTGCTAGATAAACGAGCTCTGTTTACAGCCAATTTAACCCAGTCTTGAATTGGAGCGTCTTTTGCCTGACACATTCTGAAAATGTCATTAGCTTCAACGTTTTGCTCCATTAAAACATTTCCGTTTGCATCAACAACACGAACAACACCATCAGCTTTCATTTGGAAAGTTTTGTCGTGAGATCCGTATTCCTCAGCTTTTTGAGCCATTAATCCAACGTTAGGAACACTTCCCATTGTTTTTGGATCAAAAGCACCGTGTTTTTTACAGAAATCGATAGTTGCAGTATAAACTCCAGCGTAAGAACGATCTGGAATAACAGCAAATGTATCTTGTGCTTTTCCTTCTTTGTTCCACATTTGTCCAGAAGTACGGATCATTGCTGGCATAGAAGCATCAACAATTACATCAGATGGAACGTGTAAGTTTGTAATTCCTTTATCAGAATTAACCATTGCCAAAGCAGGTCCGTTTGCGATTGCTTGATCAATAGCGACTTCAACTTCAGCTTGCTCAGGTCTTCCGGCAATTTTAGCGTAGATATCGCCTAAACCGTTTCTTGTATCAACGTTTAATTCAGCAAATAAAGAAGCGTATTTTTTGAAAACATCTGCAAAATATACTTCAACGATAGCGCCAAAGATAATTGGGTCAGAAACTTTCATCATTGTAGCTTTTAAGTGTACAGAAAGTAAAACTCCTGCAGCTTTAGCTTCAGCAATTACATCAGCGAGCAAAAGCTTTTAATTTGCTTACGCTTAAAACAGAGCTGTCAATAATTTCTCCAGCTTTTAATGGAGTACTTGCTTTAAGAACAGTTGAAGTTCCGTCTTTAGCAACAAATTCGATTTTTACATCGTTAGCTTCGTTTACAGTAACAGATTTTTCACTTCCGTAAAAATCGCCACTTGACATAGAAGCCACTTTAGTTTTTGAGTCAGCAGACCAAGCACCCATAGAGTGAGGGTTTGCTTTTGCAAAGTTTTTAACTGCTCTTGGAGCTCTACGGTCAGAGTTTCCTTCACGTAAAACTGGGTTTACAGCAGAACCTAAAACTTTAGCATATTTTGCTTTAATTTCCTTTTCAGCATCGTTTTGTGGATCTTCTGGGAAATTTGGTACGTTGTATCCGTGCGATTGTAATTCAGCAATAGCCGCTTTTAATTGCGGTACAGATGCAGAAATGTTTGGTAATTTAATGATGTTAGCTTCTGGCTGAGTTGCTAATTGACCTAATTCTGCCAATGCATCTCCAGTTTTTTGAGCATCAGTCAAAGATTCTGGGAAATTTGATAAAATTCTTCCTGCCAGCGAAATATCTCTGGTTTCGATTTCAATTCCAGCTGTTGCTGTAAAAGCTTGAACAATTGGTAACAAAGAGTAAGTTGCCAATAGAGGCGCCTCATCAGTTAAGGTGTAAAAAATTTTTGATTTATTCATTTTCTTTTTTTTTATAATCGTATCGTCAGGAGTTAACGATGTAAAAGATATATTCGGCTCAAAATGAGCGGAGCAAATATAATAAAATCACAACGAAAACGGTTGAGTTTTGATGAGAAAAGACGAAATTAACAGATTGTTATTTAGGACTCGTTAAATTGCTAAATCGATGATTTTGATATTAAAAAATTACGGTTTTGTTAGTGATGAAAATAGAACATAAAAAAAACTCGTTTCAACCAATATGAAACGAGTTTTTTATAACATTTTGATAAATGATTATCTTCTTTTATCTTTAATCTTAGCTTTTTTACCAGTAAGTTGTCTGAAGTAGAAAATTCTAGCTCTACGTACAGCACCTTTCTTGTTAACTTCGATTTTTTGTAAAGCTGGTAAGTTTACTGGGAAGATACGCTCAACACCAACAGATCCAGACATTTTACGGATAGTAAAAGTTTCTGTGTTACCAGAACCTCTTCTTTGAATCACAACTCCTTTAAAGAACTGAGTTCTTGTTTTTTCACCCTCTTTAATTTCGTAGAAAACAGTGATTGTGTCTCCAGCTCCGAAATCTGGGAAATCTTTTTTAGCAACGAATTCGTCTTGAACGAATTTTAATAAATCTGCCATGATAATTTAAATTATGGTTTTTATATTAGAACAACATTCACGGATCTCGCCAGAGGTTGGTCAAATTCGGGTGCAAATGTAAAAAATAATTATAAATTATGAATTATAAATTGTAAATTATTTTTAGTTTGTTTTGTTTCAAGTTTCAGGTTTCAAGTTGTTGCTATCGAGAGTTTTAACTTGAAACAAAAATAACCTTAAACTTGAAACTAAATTCTAGTTTCCTTCCAATAAATCTGGACGTCTATTTTTAGTATGTTCGTATGCCATATCTTCTCGCCATTTATCTATTTTGGCGAGATGCCCGCTGGTTAAAACTTCAGGTACTTTCCATCCTTTGTAATCTGCCGGTCTTGTATAGATTGGACCTGATAATAAATTGTCCTGAAAACTATCCGTTAATGCTGAAGTTTCGTCGCTCAAAACACCTGGAATTAATCGGATTAAGGCATCAGATAAAACTATTGCGCCCAATTCTCCACCAGATAAAACGTAATCGCCAATTGAAATTTCTTTTGTAATAAAATGATCTCGAACTCTTTGATCAACGCCTTTATAATGCCCGCATAAAATGATAATGTTTTCATACATTGACATTTTGTTGGCCATTTTTTGATCTAAAGTTTCCCCATCTGGTGACATATAAATTACTTCGTCGTATTCGCGTTGACTTTTTAAATGTGTGATACAATCATCGATAGGCTGAATCGTCATTACCATTCCTGCACCTCCTCCAAAAGGATAATCATCTACGCTTTTTTGTCTGTTGGTGCTATAATCACGTAGGTTGTGAAAGTGCACTTCAACCAAGCCTTTATCAATGGCGCGTTTCATAATTGAAGCTTCAAATGGGCTTCTTAGTAATTCAGGTAAAAGAGTTATAATGTCAATTCGCATCTTTATTCGATAATTTTCTTGCTGGCAAAGATACAAATAATGCCCTTGAGTCTTTTAGTAATAATTATATAACACACTTTTTGAATGGTGTAAATTTTAATAAGCTAACTTTAATTACCATTACGCTCCTTATTATCAAGTTATACGAACCAAGCGAAACTTAAAATTCGAACAGTTAATTATGAAAAAAACACTATTAGTTTCTGTAGTATTTGCGTTTTTTATATCCTGCGCGAGTGCCAATTCGACAACCGTTGCTGTAGGAGAAACCAAATCGAAAGTGCTAAAAACTTTGGGCAGTCCAGTAATGACACTAGATAATAAACAAGATGGAGAAATTTTTGTTTATGCAGATCAGGTTTTTTCTAAAAAAGGAACGCGATTGGCAGGATCGCATTATTGGCATTATAATTACGTATATATAAGCAAAGATGGTAAAGTCACATCAACGCGACAAGAAAAACAAAATTATCCGCCACAAGCAATTGATTCGATAAAAATGGAAGGACTAGGTTTATTGACTTCTAAGTAAATTTTTTCTTATATGTTTTTAAACAATTCGTATTTTTAAATTTAATTTATAAATACGAATTGTTCATTTAATGACTTCACCCAAAATAAAAATCCTTGCTATATCTGGAAGTACAAGAAGTAATTCCAGTAATTTCAAAATTCTGAAATACGTTTCAAACTGTTTGCAACCAGATTTTGAGGTAGAATTTTTTGAAGATTTAGAAAGCCTTCCTCATTTTAATCCTGATTTAGATACAGAAAATCCTCCGAAAGAAATTAGTGTTTTTAGAAGTAAAATAACAAATGTTGATGGTGTTATTATTTGTACGCCCGAATATGTGTTTAGTCTTCCAGGAAGTTTAAAAAACGCCTTAGAATGGTGTGTTTCTACCACTATCTTTTCAAACAAAAATACAGGTCTGATTACCGCTTCTGCTTCTGGAGAAATGGGGCATGAACAGCTTTTGCTGGTAATGAAAACATTAGAAGCAAAATTTAATGATAACACGCAGATTCTTATTCAGGGAGTTCGGGGAAAAGTTAATGCTGAAGGAGAAATTGTATCAGAACAGACGGCAAATGCACTTCAAAATTTTGCAAAAAACTTTAAGAATCAATTTTTATAATATATTTACTTTCTGAATTTTATATTATAAAATGATTAGCAGAAGAAATTTCATCCTAACCACAGGTCTTGCCACTACAGCAGTTTTGGCTTCACCATCATTTGCATTTTATATGAATAAAAAAGAAATAGGTTTACAGTTATATACGCTTCGTGAAGAACTTCCGAAAGACGTAAAAGGAACTTTAGAAAAAGTAGCTAAGGCTGGTTATACAACAGTCGAGACATATGGCTTTTCTGTTAAAGATCGGTTTTGGGGATTAACGCCAAAAGAATTGAAAAAGATTTTGGATGCTAATGGATTGAAAGCGGTTAGCGGACATTATAATTTAGGCGACTTTTTATATGATGGGAACACTACAGAATTAATTGCGGCAATTGAAGCGGCTAAAATTCTAAAAAGCGAATTTCTAACTGTTCCTTGGGTTGATGAACCTTTTAGAAGAAATATCGAAGATTATAAAAAGATTGTAGCTCGTATAAATGAAGCGAGCAATAATGTGCAAAAAGCAGGTTTAAAACTGGCTTATCATAATCATGATTTTGAATTTCAAAAGCACGATGGTATTACAGGTTTTGAAATTTTATTAAAAGAAACAGACAAAGATTTAGTCTTTTTTGAACTGGATTTGTACTGGGTTGTTCATTCTGGAAATGATCCTTTGCAATTGTTCAAAGAAAATCCTGGCCGATTTAAAATGTGGCATGTAAAAGATAAGGATAAAAATAATAATGATTTAAATACCGAAGTAGGTTCTGGAACAATAGATTTCAAACCATTATTTGCAGCAGACAAAACAATCGGGAATGGTTCATTTCTTTGTAGAGCAAGAAAATAATTTTGCTTCAAATTCTTTTGATTCGATTAAAACAAGTTGTGATTTTATTTCGAAAAATTTAATCTAGTACATTCCGTTTATGAGGAGATTTCTTTTTCTGGTTTTTATTATTCTTTTTTCCTGTAATTCCAAAAGTGAAAAGAATGATTATTTTAAAGATATTTCGGAAAATGATATAAAGCTTTTTCCTCCTAAACCTGGAGATTGGTTATATTCTTACAGAGAAAAAGGGCAGACTTTTGAGCAATTTATTAATTCAAAACATTTAGTTCCTACAAAAGAGAATAACATTATTTATTTGCGACCAATAGGCAAATTTAATTCGTTGCAGGTTAAGCAGATTGAATTGACTAGGGAATATCTAGAAATATTTTTTCAGTTAAAAACCGAAACTTTAAAAGATGTTTCAAATGATATTATTCCGAAACATGCTAGAAGAATTGGTCCAGATCAAAATGAACAATTTCTAGCAGGATTTATTTTGGATAGTGTTTTAAAGAAAGAAAAGCCTCAAAAAGGAATTGGATTAATGGCGTTGACCGAAGTAGATTTATATCCAAAACCAGAGTGGAGTTTTGTTTTTGGTTTAGCGTCTTATAGAGATAGAATTGCAGTAAGTTCAATTTATAGATTGCATGATGAAAGGTTGCAGAATAAAGATTTTAACTTGTGTCTAGAAAGGTTATTAAAAATTTGTTCTCATGAAATTGGACATATGTTTGGACTTCACCATTGTATTGATGCTAATTGTGCAATGAATGGGACAAATAGTTTATCTGAAACAGATGAACATACATTGAGATTATGTTCAAATTGTCAGAGAAAACTAAATTCGGGACTTAAGTACGATAACGTAAAAAGGTTAAAAGAACTGGAAAAATATTTTAAGGATAACAAATTAACAAGCGGTTTTGAATTAATGGAAAAAGACCTTAAAAACATTCAATAAAAATAAAAGATTATGAGTTTAGGAACGAGCAAAGAATTTATAAAAGGCGACGAGATCGAGTGGGAAGTAGTTGGAGAAGGCATCAAACGTAAAATTTTAGCTTTTGACGAAAGGGTGATGCTTGTAAATGTGCATTTTGAAAAGGGAGGAATAGGCATCTTGCATGAGCATTATCATACTCAGGTTACATATGTAGCGAGCGGGAAGTTTGATGTTACAATAAATGGCGTAACAGAAACATTAAAAGAAGGCGATAGTTTTTATATTCCGCCGCACGCAATTCATGGAGTTGTTTGTTTGGAAACAGGAATGCTAACTGACGTTTTTGGTCCTGCAAGAGAAGACTTTTTGAAGTAAATTCAATAAAGAAAATCAGTTGATATTCGTTTTTTTGCGATAGCAAATCTGTGTTATCTGCGTTCTAGAAACAGTTAAAGATTAAACGGATTCGCTATCGCGAAGACACAGATTTACGCAGATTTTATTATAAAAATAACTTAAAATATAAGTTTAGATTAAATATTGATGGTATTTTTGCAACATGAATTTATCAAAAACTAATGTACTGTTTATGGCAGTTTGCACTGGTCTTATAGTTGCAAATCTTTATTACTGCCAGCCTTTGATTGTTTTAATTGCCAACGAATTTAAAATTCCTGAAGCCAGCGCCGGAACAATAACCTATCTCACTCAAGCAGGTTATGCAATCGGACTGTTTTTTATGGTGCCGCTTGGCGATAAATTAGAACGAAAAAAGCAAATTTTAATGACCACTTTTGCTACTGTAATTGCTTTGTTAATTGCGGCAACAGCACAAAGTTTTCTTATTTTACAAATTGCTTCCCTGTTAATCGGAATCACATCCATTGTACCGCGGCTTATTCTTCCTTTAGCCGCTTCTTTGAGCGCGCCTGAAGAACGAGGAAAGGTTGTAGGAACTATTATGAGCGGACTTTTAGTCGGGATTTTGCTTTCGCGAACATTAAGCGGGTTTATTGGCCAAGTTTTAGGTTGGAGATCAATGTTTTATATCGCAGCAGGAATTTGTCTTTTGATCTTTTTTGTGATTCAAAGTAAATTTCCGCAGAACAAACCACAGTTTCAAGGGACTTATGGTCAATTAATCAAGTCTTTATTTACACTCATAAAAACACAACCTGTTTTACGTGAGGCAACAGCAATCAATGTTTTTTGTTTTGCTCAATTTGGAGCTTTCTGGACTACAATGGTTTTATTGCTTTCGGGAGAACCATTTCATTTCAATAGTGCGACAATCGGTTTATTCGGAATTGTTGGAGCTTCTGGGGCTTTAGCAGCGCCTTTGGTTGGAAAACTGGGAGATAAAGGAAACTCGAGAATTGCAGTTGGTTATGGCTGTTTATTGATTCTAATCAGTTTTTTAACTTTTTATTTTGCGATTGAAAGTGTAATCGGAATTGCAATCGGAATTGTATTTATTGATATTGGAATTCAAGGCGTTCACATTTCAAATCAAACGCGAGTATATTCGTTATTGCCAGAAGCTAGAAACAGATTAAATACGGTATTTATGTCGCTTACTTTTCTAGGGACGGCTGCTGGATCTGCGTACGGTTTATTGTTATGGAAATTGGGCGGATGGCCTGCTGTAACTATCGGTTGTATGGCTCTATCTCTAATATCATTAACGATTTACGGACTTACTTATAAATCAAAATCTAAAAAAGCGAAAGCGCAAATTGATTAAGAAATTAATTTGTAAATTTGCGTTCAAATTAAAAAAAATAACATGGAAAACGGAATATACGCTAAATTCAATACTAGCAAAGGTTCAATTTTAGTAAAATTGACACACGATTTGACACCAGGAACTGTAGGTAACTTTGTTGCGCTTGCAGAAGGAAATATGGAAAATAAAGTGAAACCTCAAGGACAAAAATTCTATGATGGATTAACTTTTCACAGAGTAATTGCAGATTTCATGATTCAAGGTGGTTGCCCAAAAGGAACTGGAACTGGAGATCCAGGTTATAAATTTGATGATGAATTTCACCCAACTTTAAAACACGATCGCCCAGGAGTTTTATCTATGGCAAACTCTGGTCCTGGAAGCAATGGTTCTCAATTTTTTATCACTCACGTCCCAACTCCTTGGTTAGACGGAAAACACAGTGTTTTTGGATATGTTGTTGAAGGACAAGATATCGTTGATGCTGTTGCTCAAGGTGATAATTTAGAGTCTGTAGAAATTATCAGAGTTGGTGATGAAGCTCAAAAATGGAATGCTATTGAAGCTTTTATTGGTTTAAAAGGTGCTCGTCTAAAAAGAGAAGCGACTTTAAAAGCAGAATCTGAAGCAAAAATGGAACAATTAGTCGCTGGTTTTGATAAAACAGAAAGTGGTTTACGTTATAAAATGATTCAAAAAGGTGAAGGAAAAAGAGCTGAAGCGGGAAAAACAGTTTCTGTTCACTACGAAGGTTCTTTAGAAAACGGAAAAGTTTTTGATTCTTCTTACCCACGTAAAAAACCAATCGAATTCAAATTAGGAATTGGACAAGTTATTGAAGGATGGGACGAAGGTATTGCTTTATTGCAAGTTGGTGACAAAGCTCGTTTTGTAATTCCATCTGATTTAGCTTACGGACCATCTGGAGCAGGAGGAGTTATTCCACCAAACGCTACTTTAATTTTCGATGTTGAATTAATGGACGTAAAATAAGACTTCATTAGCAATTTAGTATTGTTATAAATAGAAATCCCATATGTTACTGCATATGGGATTTTTTTATATTTACTAAAAAAACAAAGCCAATGAAAAATATATTAATCCTTGCAGGACTTGCATTATTTATGGTTTCTTGCGGAAGTAAGAAAGCAGCTCCAGTAGCATCAGCTAACGAAACCACAAAAGCGGTAGCTTTAACACCTGAATTAGAAGCAGGTAAAAGTTTGTATGAAAACAATTGTGCAAAATGCCATAAATTGTTTGAACCGAAAAAGTTTACAAAAGAAGAATGGACACCGATTTTGGTAAAAATGGGTAAGAAAGCGAAGTTAGATGATACTCAGATGGCTTCGATTACGAATTATATTGATTCTCAGCTATAAAAAGATAAAAAGCATTTCAAGGAAATTGGGATGCTTTTTTTTATTTGGATGAGGTACAAAAAAACACCGTCACAGAATGAGGTGTTTATAAAGTTAAGAATGCAGTACGTTTGAATTGTCTACTGAAACTACTTTTAATGTTTTAATTCCTGCAGGAAGTTCCCAGTCAACTTCGTCATTTTCTTTAAAACCAATTATAGCAACACTTAAAGGTGCTAGAATAGAAATTTTTGATTGCTTTAAATCTGCTGCAGATGGAAGTACAATTTGAATTTTCATTTGTTTTTTTGCCTTGACGTCTTCAATTGTTACTGTCGAATTTATACGAATAACAGATTCGTCAAGATCTCCTTTGCTAACTACAGCGCGATCCAGTTCTTGAGAAAGCTGTCCTGCTTCTTTGGCATTAGTATTATTCTTGTTTTGTAAAATTAATTCTCTCAGTAATTTATAATCTGATGAGCTAAATGTTGGTATTGGTTTCATAATCGTATTCATTTATATTATTAAAAATTATTTATTCATTGTTATTTTAAAAATTATAGTAATTGTATACTTTTTCAATTCTTGAACTGAATTTTTAAATTGATAGAAAAACGAAAAATCATCTGATAGAGCAATGCTCTTTCAAATAAAAAAACGAATTAAAAAATCTGATAAAAATCCTCCGTCAAAAAGAAGAAAAAGTGAAGTAGACGGAGGCCTAAAAAATAAAGGCCTTATTATGCGAAATAATTACAGCATGAAGCGGTTTTGCAATGCAAAACGACTTTATAGAGGCTGTAAGTAGTGTTGTATTTCCCATAAGGATGTTAAATTGAACGGCAAAGATACGTAATCTTTTTGGATTTAGTGCGTATTTACTTCCATTTTATGCCACAACCAAGACTTGGCTTCTGTGTTTCTTTCAAACTTCGGTTATAAATTAAGGCATCTATGGCACCTCTAAGATCGCTTCCGCTAAGAGGAATTCCGTTGCCAGGTCTTGAATCGTCCAATTGTCCGCGATAGAATAATTTGTCTTGATTGTCAAATAAATAAAAGTCAGGAGTGCAAGCCGCCTGATATGTTTTTGCTGTTTCTTGGCTCTCATCATACAGATAAGGAAAATCAATTTTGTTTTCCATTGCAAAGTCAGCCATTAATTCTGGTCCGTCTTGCGGATATTTTACAGCATCATTACTCGAAATAGCAATTACTCCAAGTCCCTGCACGCGGTAATCGTTGGCAATCATTACCACTTCTTTAATAACATGATGCACAAACGGACAATGGTTGCAGATAAACATCACCAAAGTTCCTTTTGAACCTTTTAAGTCTTTAAAAGAAAAAGTATCATTAGAATTGGTGTCTTTTAAATAAAAATCAGGAGCAATTGTTCCTAATGGAAGCATTGTTGATTCTGTTCGTGCCATTTTATTTGAAATTTGAATTTCAAAAATAGCTTTAAAATTCTGTAAATAAAAGAGCACAAGAATAAAAATATCCAAAGAAAGCAGTTAGTCTGCAACAGCTTGCTTCTTTGGATACTTTTTTAAGTTTTTATGAATTCAAAAAATCCAATAAATCTTCATTTAGTTTTTCTCTATCCGTATAAAAAAGTCCGTGTGGCGCACCTTCATATTCGATATAAGTATTGTTTGCTATAGATTTTGCCGCTTTTCTTGAAGTAAGATCAATTGGTACGATTTTATCGTCGTCTCCGTGAATAATTAAAGTTGGAACTTTAATGAAATCTATTTCATCTCTAAAATCAGTATAAGAGAAAGATTCAGCACATTTTAAAGTAGCTCTTGGAGAAGCTACAGAACATAAATTTCTGTAATATTCTAGTAAAGGTGTACTTAAAGGTTTGTTGATAATATTAACGCCAAAAAACGTTTTTCCAAAATTATCAATAAATCCGATTCGATCTTCTTTGATTGCCATTGCCGTATTATCGCTTTTTTCTTTTGGATGACCGTCAGGATTATCATGAGTTTTTAGAAGAAAAGGAATAATTGAAGAAATCAAAGCGACTTTGGTTACGCCTTTTCCGCCATGACGGCTAAAATAACGAACTACTTCGCCACCGCCCATTGAGAAACCAACAAGCGTTACATTTTCTAACTCTAATTGTTCGATAATTTCCTTAAGATCATCTGTTAAAGTGTCGTAATCGTAACCGTCCCAAGGCTGAGAAGATTTTCCGAATCCGCGACGATCATATGCAATAACACGATAATTATTTTGTACTAAATGGTCTATTTGGTATTCCCACATTTCATTAGAAAGAGGCCAGCCGTGAATCAGGATAACAGGTTTTCCTTGACCATAATCCTTAACGTACAGCCTTACGTTTTGTGCAGTTTCTATATATTTATCAGTATGAACCTGTTTTAAATTAGATTCAAAATCTTTGATTGACATGCATGCATTTGGTTCAGTATGTTCCATGTTATATCTTTTTACGTGAGTATTTTCATTTTTTCTTCTCGTAAAATTAGATTTAAAGAAAAAGAAATGGGTTATAGAATTAGGCTCATTAATTACAAAATTTATAGGTTTGTAATTAAAAGAAATTAAAATGGATTTAACTTGGAATGAATTTGAAAGAACCGACATGCGTGTTGGAACTATTATAGAAGTAAATGATTTTCCTGAAGCTAGAAAACCGGCTTTTCAGCTAACAATAGATTTTGGCTCGGAAATAGGAATTAGAAAGTCATCTGCACAAATTACTAAAAGATACCAGAAAGAAGATTTAGTAAATCGTCAAATTGTTGCGGTTGTAAATTTTCCTAGAAAGCAAATTGGAAAATTTATGAGTGAATGTTTGGTGCTTGGTGCTGTAGGCGAGGAGGGAGACGTGATTTTATTGGCTCCCGATTTCAAGATTCCTAATGGACTACGTATTGGATAGTTCTAACCGCAAAGTTCGCAAAGCTTTACGCAAGGTTCGTAAAGTTAATAGCGCAAAGCTTTGCGAACTTTAATTGGTGAAAACTTCGCATAAAGCTTGCGTTCTTTGCGTAGATCTTTGCGCTCTTTGCGGTTAAATTAAAGGTTTGTCTTTTTAATTAACTTCTGTAGTATCTCCTGTCCTTCCTCCCAATATTTTAAATCAGAATCAGAATTGATATGTCCTTGCTGTCCGATGTTTACAAAATCACTTCCCCATTTTTCAGCGAAGAGTTTTTTTCTTTCAAAAGAAGCATAGGGATCATTTTCGCTCGCAACGACTACAGACGGAAAAGGTAATTTATAAAGCGGAATAGGCGAGAAGTTTCTCGTGCATTCTGGTGTGTGTTGAGGTGAATCTACATCAGCAGGTGCAACCAGAAAAGCGCCAATTATATTTGAATTATTATATTTTTCTGCCCAATGCAGAACCAACGAAACTGCCAAACTATGCGCTACTAAAATAGTTGGTTTGTTAAGTTTTGAAATATTCTCATTTAATCTTTCAAGCCATTCTTCGCGAATAGGTTCGTCCCAGTTGTCTTGTACAACGCGAATGGAATTTCCGAATTTTTTATGCCAAAAAGTTTGCCAGTGTTTTTCTCCAGAATCTCCAAGTCCTGGTATGATTAATAGTTGTGTCTCCATTGCCGTGGAATTTTATTTAGTGATTATTTTTTGCGTTCTTTTAAAATTCGGTTTACTTCATTTACTAAAAGAGGGAAACCAGGTTCTGTCATTCCGTGACCATAACCGTCTAATTCATATAATTTAGTTTGTGTGTGACCAACCAACTTCATCATTCTAGCCATGTATGCGTTTTCTTCATAACGTCCCAACATTTCAAGTTCGCGATCTCCAGTAATTAATAATAATGGTGGAGCATCGGCGCGAACGTGATATAAAGGAGCAAATTCGTCAATTGTTGGCTGTTTTTCTGGAATTCCGTTTTCTCTTCTAATTTCAAAATGCGTAATACATTGTCCGCTAAAAGGAATTAATCCAGCAATTTGATTTGCATCAATATTTTCTTTTTGAAGGTATTTTTTATTAAGCCCTATCATTAAAGCTAAATATCCACCAGCAGAATGCCCAGAAACAAAAATTTGAGATTTATCTCCTCCGTAATTTGAAATATTATTAAAAGCCCAAGATACTGCCGCAGCTGCATCTTCAATAGCTTTTTCAGCTTTTGCTTTTGGCGATAATCTGTAGTTTACACCAATAATAGCAAAACCTTTATTTTTTAAAGCTTCCGGTATTTCTTTATTTCCGCCAGTTAATCCGCCACCATGAAACCAAACGATTGTTGCAAAACCAGTTTTGTTTTTTGGATAATAAATATCTAAAACACATCTTTCGCTGATATATTTATCAGATTTATTTGTAGCGACGTTATAATATTGAATGTTGTTTTTCGTTTCATATTCTGTATTCTGTGCGGAAATGGAAATTCCAAAGAAAACGAAACTTAAAAGAAGAATTAGTTTTTTCATTTTTTGTGAGTTAATAGTAAAGTGTAATTTGTGAAAAAGTTAGAAGTTAAAGATATCTGAATCGTACGTCTCACATTTTACAATTCACATCTCAAATATAAATATATAAAAAAAGTCCAAAATGCAGAACAAATTGGACTCCTACTTTATATAGATGATTTTGATTAAATATCGTCAAAATCAATATCTGTGAAGCTAGATCTTTGGCTTTCAGTTTTTTCAGAACTGTATTCTTTCTTAAAATCTTTTTGATGTCTTTCAGAAATTACTTCTTCGCCTTTGTGGTTCAAAACATAAGAAGTCATTTCCTCTAATATTTCGGCGAAAGCACTAAAATCTTCTTTATATAAGTAAATTTTGTGTTTTTTGAAGTGAAAAGAACCATCTTCCTCAGTAAACTTTTTGCTTTCGGTAATAGTAATGTAATAATCATCAGCTTTGGTAGCTCTCACATCAAAGAAATAAGTTCTTCTTCCTGCTCGTAATACTTTAGAAAAAATCTCTTCTTTTTCTAACATGTCATTTTCTCTCATAATACGTTCTATCATTTTTGGAATTAATAGTACTCAAAAATCATAAAAAATTATCTATTACGCAACAATTAAAGTAATTCTTTTTCCGAAAGTTGTTTTAAATATAACGATGCATAATAACCCTCTTGATTTATTAATTGATTATGAGAGCCTTGTTGAATTATCTTACCGTCTTCGAGTATAATAATTTTATCTGCATTCTTGGCAGATGATACTCGATGACTTACAATTATGGTTGTTTTATCTTTAGAAATCTCAAATAAATTATTCAAAATCAACTCTTCTGTTTCAGTATCAACCGCAGATAAACAATCGTCAAAAAGTAAGATTGCTGGATTTTTGATAATGGCTCTTGCAATAGAAACACGCTGTTTTTGTCCGCCCGAAAGTGTGATTCCTCTTTCTCCTAAAACGGTGTCGTACTGTTTGTTAAATGCTATAATATTGTCGTGAACAACAGCATTTTTAGCGACTTCGATTACCTCTTCATCCGTTGCGTTTTGATTTCCGAATTTGATATTGTTTTTAATAGTATCCGAAAACAAGAAAGCATCTTGAGGAACGATTCCTATATTATTTCGAAGATCATTTAAGTTTAAAGTACTGATTTCGTTTTCATCAATTTTAATCTCACCTTGTGTAGTGTCATAAAGTCTTGAAATCAAAGAAAGGATGGTTGATTTTCCAGAACCCGTTTTTCCTAAAATGGCTAAAGTCTCTCCTTTTTTTACTGTAAATGAAACATTTTTTAATGCTTCAATATTGGTGTCTTGATAGGTAAAAGAAACATTATTGAAAGTAATATTTCCTTCGATATCAGATGGGTTTTCGTTGTTGTTTTTAATTTCTGGTTCAATTTTCAAAAATTCGTTCAAACGTTTTTGAGAAGCTTCTGCTTCCTGAACCATCGAAGAAACCCAGCCCAAAGAAGCAACTGGCCAAGTTAGCATGTTTACATATAATATAAACTCGGCAATGGTTCCGATATTTGGAATGCTGCCATTAATATACATTACACCTCCAAAATAAATTACAACCAAGTTACTGATTCCGATAAGGGCAATCATCAACGGGCCGAATAAAGATTGTACTCTTGCAAGACTTAAACTTTTACGTTTACTTTCTTCAGCCAAATCAACCATGTTATTTTGGTGCTGATTCTCTAGAGAATACGCTTTTATAACTCGAATACCCGAAAAAATTTCCTGAGTAAAACTCGAGACTTTAGAAAGATATTGCTGAAAAGTGGTGCTTCGTTTATTGATTTCAGAACTTAACTTAAAAATACAATACGAAAGAATTGGCAATGGTAATATCGTATATAAAGTAAGCAACGGCGATACATTATACATATATATTATAACGATCGCAAAACGAATAGCTGTATTAATAGTATACATTACAGCTGGCCCAACATACATGCGAACTTTAGAAACGTCTTCGCTAATGCGATTCATTAAGTCGCCAGTTCTATTTTGTTTATAAAAGTTCTGAGAAAGATTCTCATATTGTCTGAAAACTTCATTTTTTAAATCAAACTCAATATGGCGCGACATAACAATTAAAGTTTGGCGCATTAAAAACGTCAAAAATCCAGCAACAATCGTAGTTCCTATGATTAGCAGTACATTATGAATGAGGTCCTGACGAAAAGTTGCGATTACTATTTCCGATTTTTGTTCAGCAACAGAAAGTTTGTCAAAGTTTTCAATAGCATTTAAAGACTTACTGATGAGCTTTGGAGTAAATAAAGAAAATATTTGTGCGATTATGGTTATTAAAATACCTGCTGAAAAACTATATTTATATTTGATGAAATATTTATTTAAATAGCTTAATTCTTTCATTTTTTTAAGAAATCTAATATTGAATTGATTTGTATTTAAGAATTATTATTAAATAAAATTATAATAATCTGCGATTTAATCAAAACAATTATATTGTAAAATTGTTATTTTAAAGATAAAAAATTAGCACATATGTATTTTTTAATTATGTTTGAGAAGTCTTTTTGACGAATTCATAATTTTAACCTAATTAATACTAGCGCTATGGATGCAACTTTCGCAACTGGAAAGGAACTTCAAAAAATGGATCCTGTTTTTGGACAGTTATCTTTTGACGATCACGAACAAATTGTATTTTGCAATGACAAAGATACAGGTTTAAAAGCAATTATTGGTATTCATAATTCGGTTATGGGACCAGCTTTGGGAGGAACCAGAATGTGGAATTATAACACAGAATGGGAAGCTTTAAATGATGTTTTACGTCTTTCGAGAGGTATGACGTTTAAATCTGCCATTACTGGACTTAATATTGGTGGAGGTAAAGCAGTAATTATTGGTGATGCTAAAACACAAAAAACTCCTGAGTTAATGCGTAAGTTTGGTGAATTCGTTCACTCTTTAAGCGGAAGATATATCACTGCAGAAGATGTCGGAATGGAAACTAAAGACATGGACACTGTAAGAGATGTAACGCCTTATGTTACGGGTATTTCTGAAGAAAGAGGTGGTTCTGGAAATCCTTCGCCTGTAACTGCTTACGGAGTTTATCTTGGTATGAAAGCGGTTGCTAAAAGTCAGTTTGGAACTGATGTTTTGGATGGTAAAAAAGTTTTGGTACAAGGAATTGGACACGTCGGTGAAACTTTGGTTGATTATTTGACTAAAGAAGGAGCACAGGTGACTATTACTGATATTAATGAAGAAAAATTATATCAAGTAGCTTCAAAATATAATGCCGCAATTTATACTGGTGAAGATTTGTATACTGCAGATGTTGATATCTATGCGCCATGTGCGATGGGAGCAACAATTAATGATAATACAGTAGATAAAATTAAAGCTAAAGTTATTGCAGGTGCTGCAAATAATCAATTAGCAGATGAGAATGTTCATGGTGCGAGATTACAAGAAAGAGGAATTTTATATGCTCCAGATTTCTTAATCAACGCTGGTGGAATTATCAATGTTTATGCTGAATTAGCTAACTATGGTAAAGCTGAAATCATGACTAAAACAGAAAATATCTACAATACAACTTTAGAAATTATAGATTTCGTCGCTAAAAATAATATTACAACTCATAAAGCGGCGCTTACAATTGCTCAAAATCGTATCGATCAAAGAAGAATCGAGAACGCTTCTAAGTAATTTTTAAGTTTACAGTCTCAGTCTCAGTTTTCAGATCTACTGGAAACTGAGACTTTTTGTTTTTGCTTAATGCTGAAAACTGTGATTGGAACTGAGAACTAAATAAAAATGAGACCAAAAACTGTCACTTTTTTGCGAATTAATTTTAAAATACGCATCAAAAGTTTTACTTTTGCAGACTAATTTTTAAATGTTCTTACACGGTGGTAAATAGAAGACACATACGCGTTAAAGTAATGCAATCCATTTATGCAATGCATCAAAGCGGTTCTGATAACATGGAAAAAGAGGAGAAATTCCTTTTTTATAGCATTGATAATATTCAGGACTTATACCTTATAATGCTTTCTTCATTGATAGAAATTTGTAAAAAAGAAGCTGTCTATTTACATCTTTCTAGTAAAAAACACCTTGCTACTGCAGCAGAACGTAATCCAAATGAAAAATTTATTAAAAACAAAATTTTTCAACTTCTTGCCGAAAGCAATTCTCTTAGTATCGCTTTAGAAAATCGTAAAATCAATAACTGGTCTTTAAACGACGATTATATCATTTTGCTTTTAAATGATGTTAAAGCAAGCGATATTTACAAAAAATACATGAGTAATAACGTAAATACGTTTGAAGAAGACAGACAATTTATTATTGATTTGTTTGAAAATGTTATTGTTCCTAATGAAAAATTATACGAGTATTTAGAGGATGATAAATTAACGTGGGTTGATGATATTCCGGTTGTAAATACTCATATTGTAAAACAATTGAAAGCAATCAAAACGGAAGATCCGGATGATTTTAGAGTGCCAAAATTGTATAAAGATGTTGAAGACAAGGATTTTGCAAAAGATTTATTTAGAAGAACAATTCTAAACGAAACGGCTTTTGCAAAAGAATACGAAGATAAAACGCCAAATTGGGATAGTGATCGTATTGCAGAAATTGATACTATTATCTTAAAAATGGCAATTTGCGAGTTTGTTAAATTCCCTTCAATTCCAGTAAAAGTAACTCTTAACGAATATTTAGAAATTGCAAAAGAGTATTCTACACCAAAAAGTAGTATTTTTATCAACGGAATTTTAGATAATCTTGTTAAGGAACTTACTGCCAATAAAAAAATGGTAAAAGTTGGAAGAGGATTAATGTAAAAGTTTGAAATAAGCAATTTTAAAATTTCAAATTCCAACTGCTTTGTCTCTCTGAGCGAAGTCGAAGAGCTAAAAAAAGAATATTAAATATAAATCAAAAACAAATTTAAATTATGGGACAATTATCTCAATTTGCGCCATTCCTTTTAATGTTCGTGGTAATCTATTTCTTCATGATTAGACCACAACAAAAAAGAGCTAAAAACGAAAAAGAATTTGAAAGCGACCTAAAAGTAGGCGACAAAATAGTTACAAAAAGTGGTTTCCACGGTAAAATCGCTGAATTAGCAGAAACTACTGTTGTAATCGAAACTATGTCTGGAAAATTAAAATTAGAGCGTTCTGCTATTTCTTTAGAATTGAGCGCTGCTTTGAATAAGAAAGCTTAATTTTCTAAATTACAATATTCAAAATCCCAAATTCCAAATAGGAGTTTGGGATTTTTTTTGCCTTGTATTGTCATTTCGAGGAACGAGAAATCTTCGCAAATAGCTCCTCAAAGCATGAAGGAAAATCTTTGTAGAGTCTCTTGCGGAGATTTGCTTCGCCTATTCGCTATCGCTCGGGTCTCGTTCCTCGAAATGACAAACAAACTCTATAAAGGAATCTTCTGATCTTTTCTTCGTCAGGATGACAAAAAAAGAAAACCTTTGTCAAAGTTTTAAACTTTGACAAAGGTTTCTTTGTATGGATTGGAATTTGGAATTTAAAATTTAAAATTAAATTACCTGTATTTATCATTCAGTCCAACATTTGCCAAAATCATCGGAATCACTTTTTCGATTCTAGAGATCTTAGTTTTTTCCTGTTTAGCTGTTTCAATATATTCTAAAAACTCATATTGTTTGTAAGGAGAAAACTTTTCAAAAGCTTCTTTTAAAGCTGGATTTTGAGTCATTTCTTTTTCTAAAAGTTCAGATACAATAGCTTCTTTTTTAGAAGGTTTAATAACTTTTCCTTGCTTTTCGTTTTCAATCGCTTCGTATATGTATTCTAAAACTTCCTTTTCGTCTACTTCCTCTTTAGAAGTAAAACGCCATTGACGCATCGATTTTGTTTTGTCTTCTTGAGCGTTAATTAGTCTCTTTTTTTCATCTTTCAAGAAAACACCATTTAAAAACCAAATGGCAAAATAATTTTTGAAGCCTCCAATTCCGATAACATTTTTTTTGTTGTAAACATAAATAGGTCCTCCCCATTTTATGGTTTCGACCAGTTCTGTTTTGTCAATAATTGATTTAAGAAAAAGGAGTTCTTCTTCCCATTGATTGACTTTGTCCCAAACGTGTTTTTTGTCAGAATTCGGTTCCACTTTATCTTTTTCTTTTAGATTTTTCGGGTGTATCAAAAATTCCAGGAATTGCTGTTAATTCAGCAATTTTCACAATAACATCAGTAGCTTTCTGAATGCTTTCTGCTGGAACATATTCGTATTTTCCGTGGAAATTATGTCCGCCTGCAAAAATGTTCGGACAAGGTAATCCCATAAATGATAATTGAGAACCATCAGTTCCGCCACGAATTGGTTTAATGATCGGTTTGATGTTCAATTCTCTCATCGCTTTTTCAGCAATATCTACAATGTATTTTACAGGAAGAACTTTTTCTTTCATATTGTAATATTGATCTTTTACTTCGGCAATTACAATATCTTCGCCAAATTTCTTTGCGAATTTTTTATTGAATTGTTTCGCTAATTTATGAATCAATTCTTTTCTTTTTTCGAATTTCTTTCTGTTATGATCGCGAATAATTAATTCTAAAACGGTTTCTTCGATATTCCCTTTTATGTGGTGAACGTGAAAGAAGCCTTCATAACCTCTAGTTTCCTGTGGAGTTTCGCCTTTCGGAAGTTCATTGATAAAATCATTTGCCAAAAGCATAGAATTGATCATTTTTCCTTTAGCATAACCTGGGTGAACGCTTTTTCCTTTAAAAATGATTTTAGCTCCAGCGGCATTAAAATTTTCATATTCTAATTCACCAATTTGGCTTCCGTCCATAGTATAAGCCCATTGTGCTCCGAATTTTTCAACATCAAAATGATGTGCGCCACGTCCGATTTCTTCATCTGGAGTAAAGCCGATTCTGATTTTTCCGTGTTTGATTTCAGGATGCTGAATCAGATATTCCATTGCTGAAACGATTTCTGTAATTCCAGCTTTGTCATCAGCTCCTAATAAAGTCGTTCCGTCAGTTGTAATGATGGTTTGACCTTTATATAATAATAAATCTTTAAAGTAGTCTGGAGATAAAATGATGTTTTTTTCAGCATTCAAAATAATATCTTTCCCATCGTAGTTTTCAACGATTTGCGGTTTTACATTTGCTCCGCTAAAATCTGGAGAAGTATCAAAATGAGAAACAAAACCAATTGTTGGCACTTCATGATCAACATTGCTAGGAAGCGTTGCCATGATATAAGCTTTGTCATCTATAGTTACATCTTCTAGGCCAATTGCTTTTAGTTCGTCAACTAATTTATTGGCAAGATTCCATTGTTTCTGCGTACTTGGCGTTGTTTGTGAATTTGGATCCGATTCGGTATCAATTGTTATATAACTGATAAAGCGATCTATGATATGTTGCATTTTTTTGAATTTTTAGCAAATATAGAAAATTTTTTCTGCTAAGAAATTTAGCTTTCAATATCTGAATTAATAAAAAAAGGGATTCTAAATTGAATCCCTTTCTGGTATTTTAGGTTTGTTATTTGCTTTTTACACATCTAAAACCAACGTGATTTGCAGACTGATCTAATTTCGCCTTTTCCTCTTGTTCCAACCATGTATCTAGTGCAATATTGATCGGTGCATAAAAATGAACCACCACGATGCACACGTTTTATTTCAGATGGATCGCTTGGATCATAATAAGCATCTGGTCCTTGAGGATTTCTGGTTACTTTTCCGCTTTCTGCTAATGATTTGTAGTAATCTACACTGTACCAATCATGTACCCATTCCCATACATTTCCTGCAATATCATACAAGCCGTATGGATTTGGAGCGTATTGTTTTGTTGGAGCAATTCCTTTAAAACCATCTTCTCCAGTATCTCCATCTTTAATTGGAAAGTGTCCTTGGTATATATTTGCTTGAAATTTTCCTTTTGGTTTTAAATCATTTCCCCAAGCATAAAGATTTCCAGTTTTACCACCTCGTGCAACAAACTCCCATTCTGCTTCTGTTGGAAGTCTTTTTCCTGCCCATTTTGCATAAGCTTCAGCGTCTTCGTAAACAACGTGAACAACAGGATATTTTTCTTTTCCTATAATGGTACTTTGCGGGCCTTCAGGGTGTCTCCAATCAGCACCTGGTTCGTAACGCCACCACTGTAAGAAATTGTTTAGATTTACTGCAGAAGGAGTAGGAGTAAAGACCACAGAACCAGTAACTAAATCTTCCTCATTTGCGGTTGGAAATTCTTCTTTTGTTGGTTTCTGTTCAGCAACAGTAACATAACCAGTTGCTTTTACAAACTTTTCAAATTCTTCGTTGGTTACTTCAGTTTCATCCATATAATAACCATCTACATACACTCTGTGTATAGGTGCAAGCATCTTTGGTCACGCCTTTAATACTGCATAAACTTTCATCTTCAACATTGGTTCCCATTGAGAATTCGCCACCAGGAATCCAGACCATGCCTTTTGGTGTTTTTTCAGCAGGTTTAAATTTATTTTCTACAGTTGGTTTAAATTCAGATTCTAGATTAGTGGGAGTTTCGTGACATTCAGCAACTGTTTTTTCTACTTTATCATTTGTGAATTTAGTGTAACTGTAAGCAATTGAAATAATGGATAATACGAGTAACGTAAAGATCCAAAAGGTTTTGTTTTTCATGGTTTATTATTTTTGAGCTTATAATGGTTGTCAATAGTGGGCATAAAATTAGACAAAATAACTTTTAAAGTTATAGTAATTTTATAGAATTAATAAAATTTAATTATTCTTTTTCAACCTGAACTACCTCATATTTATTTTTTCCATCAATTTGCACGGGCTGATAATAAGTTTCACCAAATTTTACATATTTAGCGTCGCCTATTGTCACTTCTTCTCCGCCTTCAGGCAGATTTTCTACTATTGTTCCGGCAGTAGGAGCAACGACAGTGTATTTTCCTCCATCTTTTTCATAATATGTTCCGCCATAATAGTAATTATTTACGGTTCCAGTATTTACGGTTTCAGCTCCGCTTGGAATATTGTTTACAGTGCCGCCGACTGGTGCGGGAACTGCCGTATAGCCACCGTTGGATGAGGTATACCAAACTCCCTGATCGTAATGATACTGTGTGCTTTCTACACTAACAACAATTGCCGTAACAGCTAAAGTGGCTACAAAAAATCCCCAAGGATGCCAAACTGGTCCCCAGTAAAAAGGTACATAAGGACGCGGATAATACGGATGATAACAATTGTATCTGTAGCCCCCATAAGCATACGGTGGGCGCACGTATGGGCGAGGCCCAGGTCTTACTACAGTGTTACGATTGTTCTGTACATAAATGTTATTATTAACATTGATATTATTTCTGTTTCTGTTAACAGTATTGCCACTTATGTTAGTGTTTCTGTTGCCAACATTGTTTTTGTTTACAGTATTATTTCTATTTACTGTGTTATTTCTGTTAGCAGTATTATTTCTATTGGAATTATTTGACGGCCTTGTAATTTGAGTCCCAGATTTGTTGGCTCCAGGTCTAGTTGTTGAAGGTCTAGTCGTCGCTGCAGGTCTAGTTGTACTTGGCCTTGTTACATTTGGTCTAGATTGAGTTGCAGGTCTTGCTTGTCTAGTATGAGTTGCTCCACCGCCTCCGCGTGCTGCTCCTCCTCCGCGAACTCCGCCTCCATGACGTTGCGCTAAACTATCAATTGAAATAAAGAAAAGGGTTCCGATTACGAAAGCTAAAAGAGATGGTCTTTTTACTGTTTTGGATATGTTTTTCATATTCAATAATTTATGTGATTTAAAGTTATGAAAAAAAATGTTTGATTTGTGTTAATGAGCTAAAAGTTTAAATTACAATGAAATATCCCATTGTATTCTAAAGCGCCACCCTTCTTGTAAAGGAAGTGTTTTATCTTGAAAACTAAAATAACTTACTTCTGAAGTTAGTTTGTTTTTATGTCCTTTGAAAAACCAATTAAATGCCAATGTAGACTCGTCTTGTCTATTTTCTCTAATAGAATTATCAGGTCTATAGGCGGCATGCCGTCCAGCCATTTCTAAATGTTTTGGCCACCAGTCAAAAACATTATGGAAGAAATATCCAGCTTGAACATAATAGCCTTTCATTACAGTCATATCATTATTATTGTATTTGTCTATAATTTCTTTGGTATGCCATTCGCTCTGCCAAGAAAAACCTCGATACATAAAAGCACTTTCTAAATTCCATTGATTGACTCTGTATTGTCCTGGCAAACCATCTTCAAATCCGTCTAAAGAACCTCCTCCGGCTTGCGAGAAACGAGTGTAAGGGCTTCGGTTTGTAATGGCAGAAAAGGCAATAATTGGAGTTGGTTTTTCATGAAATTCTAAATCACAGCCTTCAAAATCAAGGAATCTACCTAGGAAATTCCATTGTGCTCTTCCAAAATACATTAAATGATTATCGTCATTAGCAGTGCTTCCTCGTCCTGTACCTGTCAAAGCTGCGGCCCAATAGTTAAAGTCTGCAATTCCAGCGCCTTTTAAATGCCCATAAACTTCAACTCCTAATTGTCGGTCTACAGTAAAGGGACGGTTAATTAGTGAACGATCTACCATTTGCTGTTCACCGCTGCTAATAAAGCGTTCTCGCGTAAATTCCGTTTTCCATTGTCCAACTTTAAAGCTCAGAAAATCCCATTTCTCGATCATAATTCTAAAATCCAATAAATTGGACTGACTTAATTCATACTCCCAGTAATATTTAAGCCAAGGTTCAAAAGCATGACCGCCAATTTTTAATCTGGCACGATTTATTTTAAAAGTCGTTTTAGCATCTTGACTATAATCATCATAAGTTAAAGGGTCTGTGTCATTTGGTGTTGAAAAACGAAATTGAAGTCGGCTTGCCAATTGGAATAGAAATTTTTTGTCTCGAGTTTCTAATTCAATTCCTTTACTGCCATAACGAACATTCATTAGTTTGGTAGTGTCCTTTTCTTCTGTCGCGAAAATCCTTTGAAACCAATTAGTAAAAGAAAAACTAAGAGGGAATATTTAGAAATGCGATTTGGTTTATTTGTGCTGTACATAAGATCAATAGGTTGGTATAAATTATTTTCCTCCAAAGTTTTTTGCGATTCCTAAACCAATTCCCCAGCTGTCATAAGCATTCCATTTGAAATCGTAGCTTGTAGTGCCAAAAATTTCCCATCCTTTAGGGAGTTCGTATCCATATTCGACTCCGGCACGTGTTAGGAAAAAATCTTCTTCTTTGGCAAATTCACCTCCAAATCCTAAAAGAAAACTCCAATGCTCGTTAGGTTTATAAATTCCCATTAGAGCAGGAGCAATAGGATAACTTCTTTCTACGGTTTCTTTGTCATTTCCGCTTTCATACACTTTTTCTACTTTGAATTTCTCAACAATAAAATCGGTATGTAGGCCAATTGCCCATTTTTCGTGGAATTGATAAGTATAATCAATTCCCCACGCCGGAAGGGTTAACGTTTCACGATTTCCTTCTTCATCTCGACCTTCAAAAACATGAACATGATTAATAGAAATTCCGATTTGATGGTGCGGGCTAAAAGTCTTTTCCTCATGTTCTTGAGCTTTAATTTTAGTCGAAAAAAAGCAACTGATTAAAGAAATTAGAATTACAAGAAAGCTTTTTTTATAATAATTGTTATCGAACATTTTGATTTACTCTTAAAGAAACATTCTTTTATTGCCTTGCATTAATTATAAAGGAAAAAGAGGTATTACTGTCCATTATTATGTTCATTAGATACCTCTTTTAAATTTCTCTTTAATTTATTAATCTCTTCCTAAAGCTCTTTTTGCTTCGTTGTTTAAGTCAGTATATTCAATTTTTCCAACACTAACGCCAACACCAATGATTTCGCCGCCTTTAAAAGTACCTGGAGTTTTGTATTCTTTGCTTACAGAATCTCCGCTGTCAAATCCAACACAAAGTCCGTCTCCGGCAAGTGTAAATTTACCAGATTGTGTTCTCATTGGTCCAGATGCTACTTCTTTTCCGTCTATATACAATTTCATTGTTCCAAGAGATTCGCCATTTGGTCCTGCTTTTTCACGTGTGAATTCCATTCCAAAAACATGTTTTCCTGTTGTGATAGGCACATTTGAAGTGAATTTTTGTTCAGGAGCAATTCCTAAGAAATTGTAGACATAATTTAATTTTTTGTCTTTAACAAATAGCGTGTGACCTCCAAAACGAGAACCATGCGCAAAAAGTACTCCAGAAGCATTTGCGTCTTTTATGTCAACGTCTGCTAAAATTTTATAAGAACGTCCGCGAACATTCACAGCAACTCCTTCTGGTACAGGTGATGTTTTAGGGTAATATTTATAAAGATCGCGAGGTGCTTCAGAAGAAGGTCTTTCAATTCCTAAAACTTCGATTGCGGAACGGTCATCAAGAGGCAATACTAAATTTTTAGTCGCTTCGTCATTCCAATCTTTAATTAGTTCTTTTAATTTATCCGGATATTTTTTAGCTAAATTATTTACTTCTGCTCGGTCAATATCCGTATTGTATAATTCCCATTCGTCCTTGTCAAAGTTGCCTTTTCCTACCAATGGAGTATGCAAAGCAACAGCTTTCCAGCCATCTTTCCATAAAGCTCGGCTTCCTAGCATAGCGAAGTACTGAATATGTTTTTGTGTTTTTGTATTCGGAGCAAGCATCAAATGTGTAGCGCATAGAAACTCCTGATAATGGATACTGTGGAACGCCTCTATATGTTTTTGGCATTTCTAGACCACAAATGTCCAATATTGTAGGGACAATATCAGTTGAATGATGAAATTGGTCACGAACAACTCCTTTTGCTTTTATTCCTTTTGGCCATGAAATCACTAAAGGATCGCAAGTTCCTCCAGCATATTCACTATATCTTTTAAACATTTTAAAAGGAGTAGAAAACGCTGCAGCCCAACCAGTAGGATAATGCTCGTAAGTATCCGGGCTTCCTAATTTGTCAATATATTTTAAGTTCTCTTTTAATTCATCAGGATAGCCGTTAAAGAATTTATTCTCGTTTACAGATCCTGTTGGAGAACCTTCGCCAGAAGCGCCATTATCGGCGAGCATAAATAACAACAGTATTTTCTAATTGGCCAGTTTGCTCTAAATAATCAATTATACGGCCAACCTGAGCATCTGTATATTCAGAGAAACCAGCATATACTTCAGCTAATCTAGAGAATAATTTTTTCTCATCAGCGCTTAATTTATTCCAATCTAATACTTCGTCACCTGGATTTGCAACGCCAGGAGGAAGCGGATTGAAATTTGCGTAAGTAGTTCCTTTCGGGATTACTCCTTTTGCAATCATTCTTGGCAATGCCCATTTGCGGTAAGCATCATAACCTTCATCAAATTTACCTTTGTATTTTGCAATATATTCCTCAGGAGCTTGATGCGGAGCATGATTGGCACCTGGACAATACCACATGTACCAAGGTTTAGAAGGGTTTGTCGCTTTTTGGTCTTTAAGGAACTCTAATGCATGATCAGCTAAGTCCTGAGATAAATGATAGCCTTCTTCTGGAGTTTTCGGAGGTTCAACAAAATGGTTGTCTTCTACTAAGTCTGGATACCATTGATTGGTTTCTCCGCCAAGGAAACCATAAAAACGATCAAATCCCATTTGCAAAGGCCAAGTGCTTCGATCTCCCCCTGAAGCTACATCCTGCTCAGGAACATTATGATCTTTTCCTATCCAGAAAGTACTCCAGCCGTTATCTTGTAGAATTTGCCCAATTGTAGCAACTTGTTTAGGCAGTCGTCCGCTTCCGCCAGGAAAACCAGCGGCAGCTTCTGTAATCGCTGCCATACCATTAAGATGATGATTTCTTCCTGTTAGCAATGTCGATCTTGTTGGAGAACACAAGGCTGTAGTATGCCATTGTGAATAGGTGATTCCGTTATCGGCTAGTCTTTGCATGGTAGGCATATTGATAGCTCCACCATAAGGTGACCAAGCAGCAAGTCCGGTATCGTCATATAAAATAAATAAGATGTTTGGAGATCCTGCAGGAGCTTTTTTAGGAGAATATGGTGCCCAGTCTTCTTTTGAATCACGTACATCTAATGCTATTTTTCCTTTAAAGGTTTCTTTGGTTACCTGTTGAGGATCAGCTTGTGCGACTAATTTTGAGGTTAAGCCTAATGAAAGGCAAAATAGTAGTGTGAAAATACTTTTCAGAATGAATTGTTTGCTGACTTTCATGATTTAAGTTATTAATTATTATTGATCTTGTCCGAGGCACTTTGTTGAACTTTTGGGTATAAAAAATAATCTAAAAAAAATCGAATTTTAGTCTTCTCTGAATTGAAATATTTTTACTGGCTTATAGTTTTTAAAATGTAATCTCTCAAATTTAGATATTCTAAGCTTGGAAGGGCATTTTGAATAGATTTAAGTGGTTTCATTTTATAATTTGCAACATAAAAAACAAGTTTTAGAACAATGGACGCTGTATGTTTTAAGAATAGTTTTATTTATGAGCGGAAAAATCAAACAAAAAGAAAATGATTTGTTTTCGCAAAAAGACACCTTTTTAAACTATAATATTTAAATTTGCGACCAAAATAACAACAACACAACTCTTATGTATAAATTGATAATTCGCCCGATACTTTTTTGTTTTGATCCCGAAAAAGTGCATTATTTTACTTTTTCTTTTGTAAAATTCATTTCAAAAATCCCAGGAGTTTCGGCAATTATTAGATCAATTTATGAAGTAAAAGATGCTCGATTAGAAAGAGAAGTTTTCGGAATTAAATTTAAAAATCCAGTTGGACTTGCGGCTGGTTTTGATAAAGATGCAAAGCTGTACAAAGAACTAGGCGATTTTGGTTTTGGTTTTATCGAAATTGGAACTGTAACACCAGTTGGACAAGAAGGAAATCCGAAGAAACGTTTGTTCCGTTTAAAAGAAGATCAAGCTATTATTAACCGAATGGGTTTTAATAATGGCGGTGTTCTAGAAGCTGTAGAGCGTTTGAAAAAGAATTCAGGTGTTTTGATTGGAGGAAATATCGGAAAAAATAAAGTGACAGATAATGAAGATGCTGTAAAAGATTATATTATTTGTTTTGATGCGCTTTACAATCATGTAGACTATTTTGTTGTGAATGTAAGTTCACCAAATACACCAAATTTGAGAGCTCTACAAGATAAAGAACCATTAACGGCTTTGCTCGCAAACTTTGCAAAACAGAAATGTTGAAAAGCAAAAAACAAGCACTCAAAAAGTAAAACCAATTCTTTTAAAAATTGCACCAGACTTAACAGATGAGCAGTTGTTGGATATTATTGATATTGTAAAAACAACTCAAATTGCAGGAGTTATTGCAACAAATACAACTATTTCTAGAGAAGGCTTGCAATCTGAAAACCAAACAGAGACAGGAGGTTTATCTGGAAAACCTTTAACAAAACGTTCAACAGAAGTAATTCGTTTTCTTTCAGAAAAAAGCAATAAAGCATTCCCAATTATTGGGGTAGGCGGAATTCATTCTGCAGATGATGCGATTGAAAAACTAAATGCAGGGGCAAGCTTAGTGCAATTGTATACAGGTTTTATTTACGAAGGCCCAGCTTTGATAAAAGCAATTAACAAAAAGGTTTTAGGGCAGTTGTAAAAGAAGTGTTTGAACTAAAAGGCCTGCAAGTATTGCAATACCAAAACTAATTAAAGTTCCGATCATTACATATTCGGTCAATTTTCTGTCTTTGGCTTCTTTTAAATCTCCGAATCTGAAAATAGATTTGGCGGCCAATAGAAACCCGATCGCCTCAAAATGTCCAGTTAAAATAAAACCGAAAACAAACAAACGTTCTAAAATACCAATATAATTTCCAGCAGCTATCAGAGAATTATCCTGATGGCTGTTTCTGCTTTCAGGAGCCCATATTGAAATTATGGTTTTTATAAAAATTGAGGTAGGTTTAGTTAGCAATAAAATTCCGGTAATGAGAATCCAGAATGCATTATTCTGCCAAAAGTTAATTATGGTTTTATTTTCATAAAGTAACACTACGCCAATTAAAACAAGAATATGCGCAATTTGATCGACAACAAACCAAGTTCTTTTGGTTTTCTTTTTCTGAAAATTCAGTTTGATTAAATCGATAATGCCGTGTGTAACAGCAATTAAAACAGTATAAGGAATAAAACTTATTTCTCCCACTAAGATTGCTTGCTAAAACTCCATGCAGTAAAATATGGATATACAGGTAAATACTTTTGTGTTTTTTAATTTCTTTGTCGGCGACCCAAGAATTGGGCTGCCATATAAAATCACCTAACAAATGAGCGAGAAACAGTTTTATAAATAAAATCATGGGGCTATAAATTGTTTTATTTGTTTTCTAAAGTATCTGTCTAAATTTATGACCAAATCAAACTGAGCGCGTTTTTGTCTTCGGCTGACAGCAGCTTGGTTAATGCCTAATTTTTGTCCTAATTCTTCTTGAGACAAAGTCGGATTTTCAATGGCGACAGCGACAAATTCTGCCGATTGCACTAGCCAGCTATCCATGAAAGTTAATGCCAATTGCGGCATTAAATTCAATTTTTCGTCAAAATCACTATTTCCAGTTCGAAGCGCTAAGGTGACTTTCTGTTTTTTTAAAGTTTCAAAAAGTTCTCCCGAGTGTATAAAAGCAGAACCATTGCTTTCAGAAATTCGTTCAGCTTGATGTGTTTTATCTCCAAAACCAATACTCATACGGGCGTCAGATTTTATAGATCGTAAATGAGCTTTTATTAAAACAGCAGTTAGTAATGCATCTTCAAGATTAGTTACTTCAACTTGAAACTCATCTCCACGATAAATTTCCCACTGACTTGGCGTATGACCAAATGGAGCCAAGATTTTTTTTAAATCTTCAACCCAATGTTCTGATTTCTGTTGTCTTGAACCAATTATATCACCTGTAATTACACTAGTCATAAATCAAATATAATTAAAAAATTATAAACTTTCTATTACAAATATACGTAATAAAAATAATTATTACGTTTTTTGGTAATATTTTATATTATTACGTTTTTCGGTAATTTTTTAATGTATGATTGTTTTGTGTAATAATAGACTTCACATAAAATTCTCTTTTATTTCATTAAAAAAGAAACTAACTTAGCCTTTAGAAAAGAATACGCTTTGAACAAAGAAATCAAAATCATCGAATGCCCTCGAGATGCCATGCAAGGCATTAAGGATTTTATTCCAACAAAAAATAAAGTTACTTACATACAAGCTTTGTTGCGAGTTGGCTTTGATACCATCGATTTTGGAAGTTTTGTTTCTCCAAAAGCTATTCCGCAAATGCAGGATACTGCCGCCGTTTTAGAACAGCTTGATTTATCTCAAACAACAAGCAAATTGTTATCTATTATTGCCAATACGCAAGGTGCAATCACGGCTTCAGAATATGAGCAGATTCAATATTTAGGTTTTCCTTTTTCCATTTCAGAGAACTTTCAGATGCGTAACACGCACAAAACTATCGCAGAATCTTTGGTCACTTTAGAAGAAATTCTAGAAGTTGCCAATAAGAAAAACAAAGAAGTTGTAACGTATCTTTCAATGGGATTCGGAAATCCGTATGGAGATCCATGGAATGTTGAAATAGTAGCCGAATGGACTGAGAAATTGGCCGGAATGGGAGTAAAAATTCTATCACTTTCAGATACAGTCGGAACTTCTACGCCGGAAGTAATAACCTATTTGTTTTCAGATTTAATTCCGAAATATCCTCAAATTGAGTTTGGTGCTCATCTTCATACAACACCAGAAAGCTGGTTCGAAAAAATTGATGCTTGCCGCAAAAGCAGGCTGTATTCGTTTTGATGGAGCTATTCAAGGTTTTGGCGGCTGCCCAATGGCGACCGATAAGCTAACAGGAAATATGCCAACAGAAAAATTGGTTTCTTATTTTACTGCCAATAAAAAAATAACAGGACTTAATTCTCTTAGTTTTGAAAGTGCATATAATGAAGCTTCGAAATTGTTTGGAAAGTTTCATTAAAAAATAGTTATATTTTCTTACTTTAGATAATGATTGCAGAAATAATGCGTTACATTTATTATTGATATAATTATTATCATGAGATCAAGATTATTAAGTAAAATTTTAAGCTTACTATTTTCAGTTTTTTTATTATTTTCCTGCTCTAGCGATTTAAATTTCGATCAGGTGAACGATTTTAAGATTGAGCCTGTTTTTGTTGCCAACTTAGCATATTTTAATGTTCCTGCAAATAGACTTATAGATGATGGCGGAACCAATATTATATATGACGTAAGAGATTTTGATGTTTTTAAAAATAAATTTTTTACAGAACGCCTTAAGAAAGCCGAATTTGATTTTGAAGTCGAAAATAATATCGAGCGTACTTTTGTCTTAAATATGCTTTTGCTTGACAAAGACAATCAAGTCTTAGAAAGAATATCTTTTAATGTTCCATCCTATAAAGGAACGCCAAATGTTATAAAATATCCCACAGAAGTTTTTGAAAACACACGATTAGACCTTTTAAAACAAACCCAAAAAATTGGTTTTGTTGTATTAATTGCTGCTGGACCTCCTTTAAATGCTAACAGTGAAGGAAATTTAAGATTGAGATCCAGTGCAACGGCTTATTTAGTAATCGAATGAGAAAAACGCTAATCCTTTGTTTGTTTTTTCATCTTTCTTGTTTTGCTCAAAACAGAGAGCTGTTGTATAATTTCACTTCAATTCCGCAGTCTTCGCTTGTAAATCCGGGGCCGATGTTTCGTATAAATATTACTTTGGATTTCCGGTCTTATCTGGAATTTCAGCCAATGTGGGTTCTAGCAGTTTTTCGGCCTATGATTTATTTTCAAATGATGGGGTCGATTTTAATCAAAAAGTTAGAGATGTTATCAATAAATCTTCTAGTAAAGACAAGGTAGTGACCAACCAACAGTTAGAGATATTTTCTGGCGGATTTAGAGTTGGAGGTAGAGAAAGTCGTTCTTACATTTCGTTTGGATTGTATCAGGAATTTGATTTCTTCATGTTTATTCCAAAAGATCTGGCTTTACTGGCTTTAAACGGAAATCGAGATTATATCGGAAAATCGTTTAATCTAGGTGATTTAAATATGAAAGCCGAAGTGCTTTCTGTTTTTCATGTTGGTTTTCATAAAAAAGTAAATGATAAATTTGTTTATGGAGGACGTGCCAAAATTTATTCAAGCGGTGCAAATGCAACTTCTACCAAAAACTCAGGTTACATTTATACAGGTGAGCAGCCAGGAACTCCAAATCTTTATAACCAGATCATTTCTTCCAATTTAGAATTAAAAACTTCTGGACTAGCCCGTTTTACAAAAGATGAATACGAAGGAAATGTAATTCGTGACATTGCCCATAATACCTTTTTTAATGGAAGTCTTGGTTTTGGTGTAGATGCAGGAATTACCTATTATATAAAAGACAATTTGCAGTTTACAGCAAGCGTTGTCGATTTAGGTTTTGTGAGACAGACCAAAGACATTGAAACGCTTACCTATAAAGGAACTTACCAATACAATGGGGCAAATCCTGACTTTTTAGGTTCAGATGATCCAGAAAATGTCTTTGACGAATTTGATCGTGCAATACCAAGAGATACACTTCATAATAAATATACTACTTGGCGTCCAACAAAAATTTATTCTTCTATTCAATACTCTTTCGGAGAGAAACGTTTAGATGAGTGTAATTGTCATGGCAATGTTGAAAAATTTTATAAAAATGCCGCTGGACTTCAGGTTTTCGGAATGTCTGCTCCTCGCGAACCTTTGGTTGCTTTGACCGCTTTTTACAGAAGAAATATATTTAGAAAATTAGATCTTAAAGCAACTTATACCTTAGATACTTTTTCGAATAAAAATATTGGTTTAGGCCTTTCAGGGGCAATTGGCCCAGTAAATATTTATGCTTTAGTCAATAATGTTTTAGAATATAAAGACATTTCCAAAGCCAGTAGTGCCGCTTTCCAACTCGGAATCAATTTCGTTTTTCAAGACAGAGAAGATTAATTTTATTTATATTATTAGTAGTCGCTTTTTTAAATCAGAAAAAAAGCTTTTTGGCTTTTCGGGGCTCTCCATTTCCATCTGGGCTTGGGTGTATTGTTTTATAAGATAATTCGTGTAAATGCAAATTTATGAATAACTTAGTATTCAAGTTACCAATTTATTCACTATATTTGCACGCAATTCAACTAGAAATTGCACCATGATAGCACACAACTCCAAGATTATCGGCGAAGGTTTAACTTACGACGATGTATTATTAGTACCTAACTACTCGAATGTGCTTCCTCGCGAAGTGAGCATTAAATCAAAATTCTCAAGAAACATTACATTAAACGTTCCAATTGTATCTGCTGCTATGGATACAGTTACAGAAAGTGCAATGGCAATCGCTATGGCACAAGAAGGAGGTATTGGTGTTTTACATAAAAATATGACTATCGAACAACAAGCAGGAAAAGTTCGAAAAGTAAAACGCGCAGAAGCAGGTATGATTATCGATCCGGTAACATTACCAATGAACTCTACTATTGCAGATGCAAAAAACGCTATGAAAGAATTCGGAATCGGTGGTATTCCAATCGTAGACGAAAATAAAATCCTAAAAGGTATCGTTACAAACCGTGATTTGCGTTTTGAGAAAAACGGTGCAAGACCAATTGCTGAGGTTATGACAAGTCAAAACTTAGTAACAGTTGCAGAAGGAACTTCTTTAGAACAAGCAGAAGTAGTTTTGCAAGGTCATAAAATCGAAAAATTACCAGTTGTAAATGCTCAAAATGAATTAGTTGGTTTAATTACGTTTAGAGATATTACAAAACTGACTCAAAAACCAATCGCTAATAAAGATTCTTTTGGTCGTTTAAGAGTTGCTTGCTGCAATTGGAGTTACTGGAGATGCAGTTCTAAGAGCTGAAGCTTTAGTTGCTGCTGGTGTAGATGCAATCATTATCGATACTGCTCACGGACATACAGAAGGTGTTGTGAATACTTTAAAAGAAGTAAAATCAAAATTCCCTCAAATAGATGTAATTGTTGGAAACATTGCAACTCCAGAAGGCTGCTAAATATTTAGTAGAAAATGGTGCGGATGGAGTAAAAGTTGGAATCGGACCTGGTTCTATCTGTACAACTCGTATCGTTGCAGGTGTTGGTTTTCCTCAATTTTCGGCAGTTTTGGAAGTTGCCGCGACTATCAAAGGAACTGGAGTTCCTGTTATCGCCGATGGTGGAATTCGTTATACAGGAGATATTCCTAAAGCTATCGCTGCAGGTGCTGACTGTGTAATGTTAGGTTCATTATTAGCAGGAACAAAAGAGTCTCCAGGAGAAACAATCATTTTTGAAGGAAGAAAATTCAAATCTTACCGCGGAATGGGATCTGTTGAAGCAATGCAAACTGGTTCTAAAGATCGTTATTTCCAAGATGTTGAAGACGACGTTAAAAAATTAGTTCCAGAAGGAATTGTTGGACGTGTTCCTTACAAAGGAGAATTAAACGAAAGTATGCTTCAGTTTATTGGAGGTCTTCGTGCAGGTATGGGATACTGTGGTTCAAAAGATATTCCTACTTTACAGGAAACAGGGCGTTTCGTGAGAATCACTTCTAGCGGAATCACTGAAAGTCATCCTCACAACGTAACAATTACAAAAGAAGCTCCAAATTATTCTAGATAATTTAGGGTGTATCATAAACAAAAAGGAGTTGTCTCAAAAAGACAACTCCTTTTTTTATAAGCTTCGGAGAAGCGAAATATTTATAGAGAAAATGAGATGTTTACAATATAAAGCTCCAGCGGAGCGACATATTATCTTAGATATGATATATGTCGCTCTGCTGGAGCTTTTTTCCAATTTGTTAATGAAATACTATAAGTATTTTGCCTGCTGAGGCTTTATCTAATTTCTAATTGAAATTTAAAATCTACTGTTTAAAATATCTTCAGCAACAATATCAGAGTGCAATAAATCTTCCATTTTCTTTGTCATGCGTTGTGCTTCTAATGCGTAGCCAAACATTTTTTTCTCGTAATTGGCAATTGCTTCGTCAATGGTTTCAAATTTTCCGTTGGTTAAATTTTCGGTTAGATGAAAAGCATCGAATAATCCCATATTTACACCTTCTCCTGCAAATGGAGGCATTAAATGTGCTTGCATCGCCAACAAGTGTAATATTTGAATGTTCTTTCCAAGATTCTTCTAAAGAAAATAAACGCAAAGGCAAACCAGAAAATTCGGTTGAAATAGTGAAGAATTTTTTATAATCGTCATTCCAATTTTTGAAAGTTTCATTCAAAAAAGAAATAACAGATTGATCGTCTTCAAAGTTAATTCCGTGATTTGAAATCCAGTCTTCATCTGCTTTAAAAGAAACTCCAAAGTGAACAGAACCATCACGCATAGTGTGCGTGTAAAACATTTTATGTTCGCCCATTGCCATCACGTTTCCGTTTCCGTATTTTGGTTTAAATTCAGGATAATCTTGATCTGGATTTGCAATTTCGCCTTGAATAATATAAGTTCCAGAAAGTTGAGGTTCTTGATCGCTTACAAATTTTCGTGCATTTGATCTTCCTCCATTTGCGACAATTACAAAATCGGCGGTTGTTGTAGTACCGTTTTTGAATTCTAAAATATATTGATTTTCAGATTTATCAATATTGATTAATTGACTATCCCAAACAACAGTGTTTTCTTTAAGATTCTCTAACATAATTTTTCTTAAATCATTGCGATCAATTTCTGGGCGAGAAAAAGCATTGGTTTCATCAGGCATTTCGTCAGAAGTAATATTTCCGTCTATATCAGCCATTTTTTCGCCAGTTGGGCGTGCGTATTTATAGAATTCATCCATTAATCCAGCTTTCTGAATTGCATATTGCCCTGAGTCGGAATGAATGTCTAAAGTTCCGCCAGATGTTCTTGCTTGTGAGTTAAGATCTCTTTCGTAAACCGTAACATTGGCGCCATTAATTTGTAAGATTCTTGCAGTTGTTAATCCAACTGGTCCACCGCCAATAATGGCGATCTTTTTATTTTCTATAATCGAAGTTTTCATTTTATTGAAATTATATTGTATTTAAATTTTGTTGTTGATATGGTTTTAAAATTGAATTTATCCTCAAGGAGTAAGTGCTTTTAGAACGAGATTAAAAGCGCTGTCTTTTATTTCATCTGTAAGAGCAAAGGGTTTTCCAGACATCGATTTTCCTTCTCTATGAAACTCTAGAAGAGAATAAAGCGGACCATAAACAATACTCCAAAAAATTTCGTAAGGAATAGAAATAAGTTCATTTCTCTCAATTGCGGCAAGCATAAATTCTGTCATCATTTGTTTATAATCACCTGTTATTTCTGCGATAATCGCATCTCCATAAGTAGAATGTTTTAAAAGCTCTAGGCAAGTTGCTTGCTGTGTAAAGTTTATATTGAAATAGATACGATTCTCCCATTGATTGCGCAATCCATCTTTGAAAGACATATCTGCAGAAAATCCATCAAACATCTTTTCGAAGAAGTTTTTACCAATTTCAATTCCGATTTTTTTAATTAAGTCTTCTTTGTCTGAATAATAGATATAAAGTGTCGCAACAGAAATACCGCATTCTTTAGCAAGACGATTCATTCCAAAACCTTCTATGCCTTGTGTAACAATCATTTCAATTGCTTTTTGTTTTACAATTTCCTCTTTATTGATATCTCTAGTTCTCATAATTTTACGTGATTATGGTACAAAGATACAAAAAATAATAAATGAACGATCGCTTATTTATGTTTTTTTAAAGGTTCTAAGATTCTAAGGTTCTGAGATTCTGAGTTTTTTAAGTTCAAAGAGACAAAGGTTTTAAGGTTTGGAAAAGGATTGTCTCCAGCTTTAGCAGGAGGTTGAAAAAAGGACAAAGAGAAGGGCTTTAACCAAATTTTATGTTTAAAATCAAACAAAAAAAAGCTGAAACGATATTGTATCATTTCAGCTGATTATATATTTAGAATATATTTTTACAGAGTTTTCGTTGGCTCGGCTTCTCTTAGGTTCTGATTTTCTAAGATTTCTTTTAAGTAGGGGGTTACTGTGTTTTCAATATCGCCTTCAGAAATATTTAAAGCTTCTGGATCTGAAGCTAGTTTAAGCCATGGTTTTGGTTCATCAAAATTATAACTTCCAAAAACAACCACAGGAGTTCCTTTTACTTTTACGTTTTCTTTATCCTTCAAAATCCATTCATCAGCAAATTTATAAAGATATTTAGCGTCTTTTTCTAATAGTCGTAAGCAAGAATGTGATGCAGGATATCCAGGCAATGCATATTCGTGAAAACCAACTCCTAATTTATTTTCAATATTAAAATTCCATTTTAAATCCCATTCGTCATTAAATGTACTTGTAGTTTGTTCAGCTTTCCAATTGGTGAAAAACAATCCAGTAGGAGTAGGGTCTTTTTTTCTTCCCATATTGGTTGGACCTGTACGAACCAATTCACCGTTTTCGTAAGCGACAAAAGCTTGCGTTGGATATGAAAAAAGGATAATTTTTGAAACTTCTTCTAAAGCCGAAACATGCAATGGAAAAGGAAGATAGTAAACCAAATCTCCGCTAAAATCTGCTGGAATTACAACTGAATCCAGTTTTTTAAAATTGGCTTTATCGGTTCTATTCAAAGCATAAACAATATCCATTTTAGAACTGTCAGCTTCATTAAGTTTGAGCCAATCTTTGGTTTTCTCGATTTGATAAGAAACCGTTTCCGGTTTTTTATATTCAATTACCTTCTTTTTCTCTTTTTTATTTTCAGTCAGCGTGATGGTATCGGTTTTTTTGCAAGAACCTAATAAAACCAACATCAAGATTAGTAGTACGTTTGCTGTGTAATATAACTTTTTCATACGTCGAATTTTTATGAATATAAAGTTATACATCTGATAGCTGAAAAGGGTTACATAATTTTTTGAATTGGTTTCGGGATTTTCATTTTCACTGGGTCTAAAATTATTTATATCAACCCTTTTATTTTAGCGTGTTGTAACAGCATAATCGTTTTTGCATCTGAAATCTCTCCAGATTCGATCATGGCGTAAGCTTGGTCAAAAGTAAATTCTAAAACCTCAATATTTTCTTGTTCAGCATCAAGTCCGCCGCCTTCGCTTACTTTCATGTTTTCGTCGTATTCGCCAACAAAAAGATATAGAATTTCTGTTACAGAACCTGGCGACATATAAGTTTCGATTACTTTTTGGACTTTGCTTAAACGATAACCAGTTTCTTCTTCTGTTTCGCGAATTATAGCTTGCTCTGCATTGTCTTTGTCTAAAAGTCCAGCGCAAACTTCAATCATCATTCCAGATTTATTTCCGTTAAGATAAGTCGGCAAACGAAATTGTCTTGTTAGTACAACTGTTTTCTTAGCAGTATTGTATAATAATATTCCAGCGCCATTTCCGCGATCGTATACTTCACGGATGTGCGATTCAACAAGCTGATTTTCTTTTTTATAATTAAAAGTTACTTTGTTTAGCAGATACCAATTATCAGATAGTAATTTGGTTTCTGTTATTTCAATTTCAGGGTTTTTTCTCATAAAACTATTTTTCAAAAAAAAAACGCTCTGATTATCAGAGCGTTTAAATGTATTATTTTGTTATTGTTTGTTTTCTATCTGGTCCAACCGATACGATTTTGATTGGCACTTCGATTTCTTTTTCAATAAACTCAATATATTCTTTTAGCTCAATTGGCAACTGATCGTAAGTTGTTAATCCAGTTAAATCTTGTTTCCATCCTTTAAACTCTTTGTAAACCGGAGTAACGTTTTCTGGTTCAATGTTGTAAGGGAAATGAGAAATGTTTTGTCCTTTGTAGTTGTACTCTGTACAAACTTTTAAAGTTTCGAAACCAGAAAGAACATCACCTTTCATCATCATTAACTGAGTAACTCCGTTAACTTGAACTGCATATTTTAAAGCAACAAGGTCTAACCATCCGCAACGTCTTTGTCTTCCTGTTACAGAACCAAATTCGTTACCTACTTTTGCCATTGTAGCACCAACTTCGTCAAAAAGTTCAGTTGGGAAAGGTCCGCTACCTACACGTGTAACGTAAGCTTTGAAAATTCCGTAAACCTCTTTAATTTTGTTAGGAGCAATTCCTAAACCTGTACAAGCTCCAGCAGCAGTAGTGTTTGATGAAGTTACGAACGGATAAGTTCCGAAATCAACATCTAATAAAGATCCTTGAGCACCTTCGCAAAGAATAGATTTTCCAGCTTTTTGAGCTTGGTGCATGTATTCTTCACTGTCAATAAAATCTAATTTTTTCAATTCTTCAATAGCTTCAAAGAATTCTTTTTCTAATTCAGCTAAATTGTATTGAATAGCAACATCATAAAAAGCAATCATTGCTTCATGTTTGTCTGCTAAAGCTCTGTAACGTTCTTTGAAATCTTCTAATTCGATATCTCCAACACGTAAACCATTTCTACCTGTTTTATCCATGTAAGTTGGTCCAATTCCTTTAAGAGTAGAACCAATTTTTGCTTTTCCTTTAGAAGCTTCAGAAGCTGCGTCAAGCAAACGGTGCGTTGGTAAAATTAAGTGCGCTTTTCTTGAAATGATTAATTTACTTTTAATATCAAGGTTAAATTTCTCTAAACCTTCAATTTCTTTTTGAAAAACTACAGGATCAATTACAACTCCATTTCCGATGATATTTACTGAGTTTTTATGAAAAATTCCAGAAGGAATAGTTCTTAGTACGTGCTTAATTCCGTCAAATTCTAATGTATGTCCTGCATTCGGTCCTCCTTGGAAACGTGCAATAATATCGTAATTTGAGGTAAGTACGTCAACAATTTTTCCTTTACCTTCATCTCCCCATTGTAATCCTAGTAATAAATCTACGGTCATTCTGTTTTAATTTGCGTTGAGACAATCTAAGTTGCCCTACTGATTATGTAGTTAATTTTCTTTTTTTTATTTTTTGAAAAGTCTAATTTGAAAAGACTATGAATTTGAGTTTTGCTTTTTGTTTCCGTAGAAATAAAGCGAGTGATTTGTAATTTCGATATCAAAAATTTCTTCGATAGTCTTTTTGATGGTTTGAATTCTTGGATCACAAAATTCGATTACCTCACCAGAATCTGTCATAATGATGTGATCGTGCTGTTTATCAAAATATGATTTTTCGTAGTAAGCCTGATTTTGCCCAAATTGATGTTTTCTAACCAAAGCGCAGTCCAACAATAACTCGATCGTGTTGTATAAAGTAGCTCTACTTACACGATAGTTTTTGTTTTTCATTTTGATATAAAGGTTTTCTATATCAAAATGCTCCTCGCTATCGTAAATTTCCTGAAGTATAGCATAACGCTCAGGAGTTTTGCGATGCCCTTT
The DNA here is from genome assembly GCF_029625315.1 of Flavobacterium ginsengisoli. Taxonomy (NCBI): domain Bacteria; kingdom Pseudomonadati; phylum Bacteroidota; class Flavobacteriia; order Flavobacteriales; family Flavobacteriaceae; genus Flavobacterium; species Flavobacterium ginsengisoli. The sequence continues at coordinate 2,081,088 of NZ_CP121110.1, read as the reverse complement.
TTGTTCAAGATATAGTGTAAAAACATTTTTTACAATTTCTTGATTCTTAGTGTTGTCAGTTGAAATAAGTGTCATATCTGGCAAAGATAATTTTTTATTTTTAATGAATAAAAGTTTCGGGTTTAAAGTTTAACGTTTAAACTTGTTTTTGGTTAGTTATAATGCACTAAATACAGGCTTTTACGCTAAAAATATTTTGAAAGCTTAATTTAGCTTAATTAACATATTTTTTTTTATTTATGATAAAACTAACAATGGTTAACTTGATTTCGACATATACATGTACCAGTTCCATTCCCAAGTTTTTCCTTTGTCATCAGACATTGCCTGGCTCCAAACAGGATTCTTTTCGTCTCGGGCATCCCATCGGAATACTTGAATAACTGGTTTTTCATCAAAAACATCTTTAGAAAAAAATGCCCAACTTTGCTTTCAAAAGAACCAACCACAGGTTTGTCTAATGTTCCTGTGTTAGAATCAGACCAGTAAATGCTCCACAATTTTGTTATCGGATTAAATAATCTTACTGTCATGCCTTCAAAAGGTTCTCCATCGAAAGTGGCTAGAAAATTATCAATATTTCCAATTCCGTTTAGAATCTTGTACATTTCCTGTGTCGAAGGAAATTCAATCCACTCATCGCAATTCGTTAATCTGGATTTTAATTTTCTGTTACGAATAACAGATTTTCCTTGAAAAAAATCAAAATCGTCTTTTGATGAAGATTCAGATGCAGTAATTAAAAGTTCTCCATTTTCATCAAATATTACTTTGGGAATTTCTAAGGATTGATTTTCCATGATTAAATTTATGAATTAGTTTAAGTTCTATACTCTCTAGTAACCTTATCAACTCCGTCTATTTTCTTGATGGCGCTAATCATTTTTTTCAAAATGGTATTGTTTTTAACGATTACTGCAACTTGCCCATGAAAAATTCCAGCATCGGTGCTAAGCGAAATGCTTTGTATATTAACGCTCATATTGTTTGAAATCACTTTTGTCAATTGGTTGGTAAGCCCTAAAACATCCATTCCGGTAATATTGATAATGGCTTTGAATTCTTCTTGAGAAGAGTCAATCCATTTTGCACTCATAATTCGATATGCATAATTCGATTGCATTCCGATCGCGTTCGGACAATCTTTTTTATGCACTTTAATTCCTTCGTTAATGGTAACAAAACCAAAAACATCGTCACCAGGAATTGGATTGCAACATTGCGAAAGCTTATAATCTAACTTGTCATGTTCGGTTCCAAAAACCAGCATGTCATAGTTGTCGCTAATGACTGGTTTATGAATGTCTTCATCAGCAGTATCTTTAGTTCGTTTGATTTTATTTTTTGAAGAAATTGATAAACGAATTGCTTTTCTGGCTAGCAAAATCTTTTAGTTGCTGATTCTCAATTGCACCAATTCCAACTCTGTAAAATAAATCTAAACTTGTTTTTAGTTTAAAGAAATTAACTAACTCATTTGTAACCTGTTCGTTAAAAGTAACTTTTAGGTGTTTTAATTTTCTAACAAGTAATTCTTTTCCTTCTTCTGCAATTTTTTTAGTGTTCTCGTTAAGAACGTTTTTAATTTTATTTTTTGCTCTTGAAGTCGTTACATATTCCAACCAGTTTACAGTTGGTTTCTGGTTTGGAGAGGTAATAACTTCAACTTGGTCACCGCTTTTTAATTCATAATTTAAAGGAACTAATCGTCCATTTACACGAGTACCACGTGTTTTAATTCCGATTTCAGAGTGAATGCTGAAAGCAAAATCAAGAGAAGTGGCGCCTTTTGGCAGCGATTTGATTTCTCCTTTTGGTGTAAAGATGAAGATTTCTTTAGAGTACAAATTCATTTTGAAATCTTCCACAAAATCAACTGCATTAGTTTCTGGATTTTCTAATGCTTCACGAAGTAAATTCAACCAAACATCTAAACCACTTTCTTCGCTTGCGCCATTTTTGTATTTGTAATGTGCGAGATAACCTTTTTCTGCAATTTCATCCATACGTTCGCTTCGAACCTGAACTTCGACCCAACGACCTTTTGGTCCCATAACAGTAATATGCAAAGCTTCATAACCAGTCGATTTAGGCGATGAAATCCAGTCACGCAGACGGCTTGGACTTGGGCGATAATGATCAGTTACGATAGAATATATTTTCCACGCGATGAATTTTTCTTCATGCGGATCGGCTTTGTATACAATTCGAAGAGCGAACTTGTCATAAACTTCATCAAAAGTTACGTTTTGCGCACGCATTTTTCGACGAATAGAATAAATAGATTTTGGACGTCCTTTGATGATATAATCGATCCCTTCGCTGTCTAAAGATTTCTTTAAAACATCTGAAATATCTTTGATGTAAGCATCTTGCTGTTCTTTAGTTTCACGAATTTTACTTACAATGTCATTGTAAACAGCAGGTTCAGTATATTTTAATCCTAAATCTTCGAGTTTGGTTTTAATGTTGTAAAGTCCTAAACGGTGGGCTAGAGGAGCATAAATGTACAGAGTTTCAGACGCAATTTTGGTTTGTTTGTATTCGGCCATCGAATCCATGGTTTGCATATTATGCAAACGGTCGGCCAATTTGATCAAAATTACACGAACGTCATCATTCAGTGTCAGAATCATTTTTCTGAAATTCTCCGCCTGCATTGAAGCATTTAAGTCTTTTTGAACTAGCGAAATCTTGGTAAGACCTTCGACTAATTGTGCCACTTTTGGATTAAACAAGCGTTCAATATCTTCTACTGTAATCGGAGTGTCTTCAACAACATCGTGTAATAAGGCCGCGGCGATAGAGGTCGCTCCCAGACCAATCTCTGAGGCAACAATTTTTGCAACTGCAATAGGATGAAAGATATACGCTTCGCCCGATTTACGTCTCTGTTCTTTATGAGCATCAACTGCAACATCAAATGCTTTTCGAATTAATTTTTTGTCAGTTGGGCTTAAAGTTTGATAACTTATTCGTAGTAATTCTTTGTATTCCTGCGCAATAGCTTTATTTTCTTTTTCAATATCTATTTCTGTCATAACGGCATAGTTCAAGTACTAAAAATAAGAATTAGTTTGAACATACGCAAGGCTTTGCCATTGTAGATTTAAGGGTGCAGATTTTAGATTTTTTAGGGTGTAATTTTTAGATTTTTGCTTGTAAAAAAGGGCTTCGACTTCGCTCAGCCTGACAAGCGAAAAGGGGATTAAAAATAAATTACAATTTTTAAATCCCAAATTCCAAAAAGAAGCAAAGCGACTTTAGAAAATCTAAAATCTAAAATCAGAAACCTCTTTGTCTTTTAGCTTCAAAAATTAAAATCGCGGCAGCGACAGAAACATTCATGCTGTCAATTTCTCCCTGCATCGGAATAATGATGTTTTGAGTTGCAGCCTCTCGCCATTCTTGTGTTAATCCCGTTGCTTCTGTGCCAACTACTAAAGCTGTTGGAGTAGTGAAGTTTTGAGTATGATATGAAGTTGAATTTTGTAAAGTAGCGCTGTAGAAATTGATTTTGTTTTCTTTTAAAAACGAAATGATTTCTGATGTTGTTCCTGTAGCAATTTGGTTAGTAAACAAACAGCCAACGCTCGATCGTACAATATTTGGGTTGTATAAATCGCTTTTCGGGTTAGCAATCAAAACGGCATCCAAATTTGCAAGCATCTGCTGTACGTAAAACGGCGCCAATATTTCCAGGTTTTTCTAGAGATTCTACAACTAGAATTAATGGGTTTTCAGATAATTTTAAATCAGATAATTTTAGAGATTTGCTTTTGGCAACGGCTAGAATTCCTTCTGTAGTATCGCGATACGCCAATTTTTGGTAAACCTCTTTATTGATTTCAATGATTTGAAAAGGATTTTGAATCAGTTTATTAATTTCTGATTCTGAAACTAATTCTGGTAAAAATAAAACCGTTTCGATTTCGTAACCTCCTTTTATGGCTAATGAAATCTCTCTTAAACCTTCAATCAAAAATGTTCCGGTTTGTTTTCTGGCTTTGGATTTTTCTTGAAGTAAAACCAAAGATTTGATAAACGGATTTTGAATTGAAGTGATTTGTTTCATTTTTTTAAGCGACTAAGATTCTAAGGCGCTAAGGTACTGAGTTTTTTTCTTCCTGCAAGGGTTTTAAAACCTTTACTAAAAAAGGTTTGCCACGAATTTTACCAATTTTCAAGAATTTTTCCACACAGTAAAAAAGAAAAACAATTCGTGAAAATTTGTGAAATTCGTGGCAAATAAAAACCTTTATTCTTCAGTAGAATTGTTTTCTTCTAAAAGCGCTGTTTCTTCGGCAGGTTTGGTCACTATTTGGTTTTTGTCTCCAAATAGAAATTTCTTTACGGCTGCAAAAGCGGCTATAATTCCTATTACGATAAACTTTCCAAATTTTGCTAAAATAGCAAAGAAACCAACTTTTGCCAATACTTTTCCAGCAACTAATCCGCCAATTGTCCATGCGGCAACGGTATCGGTATCAGCATCAAAATCTAGGTATTTGTGGCCTTCGTTAAATTCTACGCTTTTAATGATTCCTGGAATACTCGCTTTAACTTCTTCTAACTGATCTATGCCAGCAACAGCAGAAATATTGTACATTCCTTTTCTTCCTAAAACTCTTAAATCGTAATTTAATGTGTGTTCTTTATCTTGACCAAACTGCAACTCTTTTGCCCAATGCAGTACTTTTAAATTATTGTCATAGAATGGAGTAGAAGCCCATCCAATTAGTTGAACTTCAGAATATCCTGCTTTTTTTCTTTCTGCGTTTTCAGCTTTAACATCTTCTTTCATGGTTTTAAGAAGATCATCATAATCAATATCGCCAGCATCGTTATCTTTTACATAACCATCTCCTTGATAGCTTATAACAAACATCCAGCTGTTTGAATGTGTAACACCTTTTCCGTCTGGAACAAGCGAACCCAGAATCGATTTATCTTCTGGATTTCCCCATAAATTACTTAAGACATTTTGGGTTTGTTCTCCATTTAAAAATTTAAATCCTTTTGGAACATTTAAAGTTCCTTCACCTTGGGTAAGTTTAATTTTTCCAGATTCGTAGTTAAAAGATTTTTCAATTTTGTCGTAATAAGCGTTGAGAGTATCAGGTTCGTGGGCGATCATTTTGGTAATTGAAATCGTCCATAATAAAAGAAATAAAACAGTTTTTTTCATTTGGGTTGGTTTTGGTTTAATGTTAATATTTATGGTTTTTGGTTACTTTGAAATAATTCTGAAATTTCTTTTTCAACAGGATGCGACGTTTTAAAATCGTAACCCATAATTTTTGCTAGAGTTTGAGCAAATTGTTTTTGATAAAATTGAGATTCGGTTTTGATTTCTCCTTTTGAAGCAATTTCTGGTCCCATTACAGCAAACCAAATTTCAGATGCTCCAGGAACATCGGCGCCATGATCTGTCCATTGTGCTTTTACTTTATCGCCACGTCCGTGATCGACTGTTATAAATAAAGTTGTTTTGTTTTTGTATTGCGGATCATTTTGAACAAAGTTCCAAACTTCCTGAATCCATTTGTCAACTTGATTTGCAGCATCTAAATACGAACGATATTGCGCATGATGTGCCCATTCGTCGGTTTCTCCGTAAGCAATGTAAAGTACTTTTGGCTTTTTAGTTTTCAACTCATCCATGGCTTGGTAATGTGTAAAAACATCAAGACATTCATCTTCATGAAAAGGTTTAAATGAATTATCACGCATTTCATTAAGCAATTTTTGAGATGCTGTTGGTTTGTTTCCTCCAACTTTATCAAAAGCAGAAATGACAGGAAAACCGCTTCGTTCTTCGTTTAAAATTCTGTCAAAAGCATCCCAAGCGCCAAAAGCGACAACTTTTCCTTTTAGTTTAGACTGCTGATTTAGGAATTCCAAAACATTTACATTCGGATTGGCTTTATAGCCATTTGAATTGACTTTTAGATCAATATTTCCAGTCATGATTTCGCTATAACCTGGATAGCTAAACCAATACGGATTGGCAACATCAACTTTGTTTCCTAAATCTCTATTGCCATAAATTTGACCTTTAGTAGCAATTTCAGACCAGAAAAAAGGCATTAGTTTTTTGCGTGCTTCTTTGGTGTCAGAATCTGCATACTTCTTATAAATATAAGCGCTGTCTCCTTGATTGAATTTTTTGTCATTGGCAATCGCAGGATCGATTCCTTTAAAAACTTCCTGCCACCTAAAACCATCTGTAGTAATTATGATGATATTTTCTGTTTTTTGAGCTTGAGTTTGAATGCTTAATAAAATGAACAGAATTAAGATCGCTTTTTCATTTTCTATTAATTTGAAATTACATTAATTGCTTCAAAACTAATTAATTTAATTAATCAATTTTTACGGAATGACGTAACGTAACTATAAATTAATAGAAGAAAAAAAACGAGCTGATTAAAATGAGCGGTAATTAATCGGTTTAAATTTTACAACTTTTATAAAATCCCTCTAGACTTAATTTCTAGATATTTGTTAATGGCATCTAAAGTCAGATTTTCGGGCTGTGTTAAGACAGAATGTATTCCGTATTTCTTTAATTCGTTTACAATTAGTCGTTTTTCGAACATGAATTTCTCAGCAATAACTTTGTCGTAAACTTCTTGAATGGTAGTTGTTTTTTTATTGATAATACTGTTTAATTCGGTATTACTAAAGAAAACAACGACCAACAAATGGCTTTTTGCAATTCCTTTTAAATAAGGTAATTGACGATTTAAACCATCCATAGTTTCAAAATTGGTATACAGAATAATCAAACTTCTCTGATTGATGTTCTTTTTAATATCAACATACAATCTGCTATAATCGCTTTCAAAAAAATCTGTTTTTACATTGTATAAAGCTTCTAAGATTTTTTGCATCTGCGAACCTCTTCTTTCTGCAAAAACTCTGTTTTCTACTTTTTTAGAAAAAGAAAAAAGACCTGCTTTATCTTGTTTTTTCAAAATCACATTAGATAAAACCAAAGCCGAATTAATGGCGTAATCCAGCAAACTTAATCCATCAAAAGGCATTTGCATTACGCGCCCTTTGTCGATTGCCATATAAACCGACTGTGATTTTTCGTCCTGAAACTGATTGACCATCAAAGAGTTTCTTTTTGCAGTCGCTTTCCAATTCAGCGTTCTCAAATCATCGCCTTGAACATACTCTTTTATCTGCTCAAATTCCATTGTGTGACCAATTCGGCGTATTTTTTTGATTCCGTATTGAAATAAATTGTTTGAAAAAGCAATCAAATCATATTTTCTTAACTGAATAAAAGAAGGATATGTTGGAACCATTTGATCATTATCAAAAGAAAATCTTCTCGAAATAAGTCGTAACGGAGAAGAAACATAAATGTTTAGAGATCCAAAATGGTATTCTCCGCGTTCTGTTGGACGAAGATCGTAGCCAATTTCTTTTTGTGAAGCTTGCTTTTACTGTTTTTACGATTTTAAAATCGCGAACCTGAAATTGAAACGGAATCTCATCAATAATCTTAACTGAAATAGGAAAAGTATAATGATTTTTGAGATGTAGTTTTATTGGATTTAAATCTCCGTTTGACAACTTTTCTGGTGTAATTCTTTCTGCTTCTAGACCTGTTCGAGCAAAATACAAAAGCAAAATGTCAAGCACTAAAAAAGTAACTAAACCTAAAACAAGCGACCAAACTGCATTGTACATATTCGGAAAAATAAAGGCACAGACAAACAATCCTATAATGCCTATAAGCACATAGAAAAAGAAATTGTTGAGGTATAGACTTTTTATGAATTTCATGTTTTTTTAGTTTTCAGTCTCGGTTTACAGTCTCAGTCTCGGTTTACAGTCTCAGTCTCAGTTTTCAGTCTCAAAGTAACTGCGACTGTAAGCTTATCTAGGAATTTCCACGGTTTCGATAATCTGTTTAATGATTTCTGAACTTGTAATTCCTTCCATTTCGCGTTCTGGTGCTACAATAACACGGTGTTGTAAAACAGGAATTGCAGACTTCTTTAATATCTTCTGGAGTAACAAAATCGCGTCCGCGTATTGCGACAAAACCCTTCGAAGCATTCAAAATGGCGATTGAAGCACGAGGAGAAGCGCCTAAATATAAAAAAGCATTTTCGCGCGTATTTACTACGATTCTGGCAATGTATTCTAATAAGTTTTGTTCTACTCTAATTTGTTTTACCAGACCTTGATATTCTTTGATTTCTTCAGCAGAAAGAATAGTTTGAATAGCATCTAATTTTCCATGATCTTGTAATGTATGTTCTCTTTGGATGATTAAAATCTCTTCATTCAATTTTGGATAATCAATTGTGATTTTAAAAAGAAAACGATCCAATTGTGCTTCAGGCAAACGATATGTTCCTTCTTGCTCCACTGGATTTTGTGTTGCAATAACTAAAAATGGAGCCTCTAATTGATAAGCAGTACCATCTATTGTAATTTGACGTTCTTCCATTACTTCAAAAAGCGCGGCTTGTGTTTTTGCAGGAGCACGGTTAATCTCATCAATCAAAATCAAATTGGAGAAAATGGGACCTTTTTTAAACTCAAATTCTGAATTCTTCAAATTAAAAATTGAGGTTCCTAAAATATCAGAAGGCATTAAATCTGGTGTAAACTGAATTCTGCTGAAACCAATATTTAAAGTTTTGGCCAATAATTTAGCTGAAATTGTTTTGGCAACTCCAGGAACACCTTCTAAAAGAACGTGACCGTTTGATAAAATAGCTACCAAAAGCTGATCAACCATTTTGTGTTGCCCTACAATTACCGTTTCAATCTCTTTCTTAATCGTATTTACATGATCTAAAAGAGGCGTTAAATTAATTCTTGTCTCAAAATTCACATTTTCATTTGTGATTTCTCCTGATGTTGTATTGATATCGTCCATAATTTGGTATGTTTTTTTTGCCACAGATTAAAAGGATTAACACAGATTATTTTTTATAAAATCATTTTAATCCTTTTAATCTGTGGCAAATATTTAGTTAATGTAAAATCTTTTCTATTGCTGTATTTATTTTGATGAGGTCTTCTTCTAGACTTCCGTGATAACTTTTGCGATGATCATTAATTAATTGAACTAAGTCGCTAATATCTTTTTTGTCTTTTCCTGTTTTATAGTGCAATTTGTTTATAAAATCGTCATCTAGTTTGCTGGTATCCAATAAATAATCTGTTCTTATTTTTTCTAAAAAGTAAATGATCTTTTTTATCGATAATGTTGGTGTGATCTCCTTCCTGATAATATAAATTTCCAACTGTTTTGGTAAATTCAACCGTTAAATTCTGCAAAGGTTTTATGATTGGTACAATGCGCTGTTTTCTTTTTGCATTGAAGATCATAAAAATCAAAATTCCTAATAAACCTAAATACCAAGCCGATTTTAAAGCAGGCTGATTAAAGATATATCGCATTGGAGAACTTGAAATACGTTGGTCGTTAAAAATTTTATTGTACCAAAAAATGTTTCCTTTTGGTATATAAGAAACCAAGTTTTCGGCGTACTGATAATGATCTTTTTTAAGCAAATTATAATTGGTAAAAGCTACTGGCTGCGTGTGCAGATAGAGATGGCCGTTTTTATAAGGAACTTCAATAAAATTGATTTGTCTTTTATTTTTACGACTGGTTTGATATCCTAGAACTTTTGTATTTAAAGTGTCTATTTTTGAAAAATAATCACTTAATCCAGTGCCTAAAGTATATTTTTTTAAACTTACTTTTTTATTTGCCATCCAAGCTGTAATGCTGTCATTTGGCAAAAAATCGGTGTTTAATTCAATTTTTAAAGAATCCAGCAATACTTTAGGGAATACCTTCATACTTAAAAAAGCATTATTGCCGTGAGAGACAAAATATAAAATCTCTTTCATCGATGAATCATCAATATTGTTTACCTCAGAAATATTGATAAAAGTTCCTTTAATTTTATAGGTTTCTATATTCTCTCTTGAATCATATTGAGAATCCAGATATTCGTAAGGAGTCTGCGTTGAAATTCGTTCTACTTTCTCATGAAAGAGACGATCTGCTTCGTGATCAAAAATGTATAATCCAAATGGTATTTTATCATCAACAGAATACGTGGGAGTCCAGTCAATAGGTTTTGGCTGTCCTTTGTCTACTAATAATGTTATTCCGAAAATTAAAACCAGAACAGCAATGTATATTTTTACTTTATTATCCATTACCAAAAGTTTTTAATGCTTTTTTAAATCTGTTTTCAGTCTTTCTGAATGTTGCATCATCAATTTCAAATTCGCCGTACCAAATATAATTGTACAGGTATGAAAGATAGGTAAACTCTTCTTTATGAATAGGATTGTGCAATTCGTACAAATAATCGGAGTTTGTTTTTTCGATGTCCCATTCAATATAATGATGTTGTGCCATTACTTTTAAAAGCCATAAATAATAATATCGAACAGCGATTCTTCTTTCGCCAGTTTCGATACTTTCTTTAATAAGTTTTTCAAAATCTAAAAGGTGAATATTTTTCTCGGCATCAGAATAAAATAAGGTGCCTTTATTGGCATTTTTTCCAAAAATCCATCTTCCTTCTTTTTTGATTAAAGCTTTTGCAATAAAATAAATTAAAACAACAACGACCAAAACCGCAATTATTCTAAATAAAAAAGAAATAAAGTCGAAAGACGTTTTTACACTGCTGAAATTGAATAAATTAAAAATCTGCCTAGCCAGCCAATTCTTAAAATTATCCCACCAGTTTTTTTCGGGAGCTTTGTATTCATAGACAAATTCTTTGTCGGTATATTTTGTCTTGAAATCCTTTTCAAAATGTTTAGCTTCTACCGTTCCAGAATCTACTTGAATGTTTTTTTCAGTATATTTAATGGTAGTAATTTTTGGAGGATCTTCTTTAACCAAAGTATCTTGAGCATTTGCTATGCTCAAGCAGGAAATAAAATATAAAATAATTAAAAATCTATTCATTGGTATGATCTCCGATTAAATCAATTGATTTGGATTCCTGTCTATTTCCTGACTCTAAACTATAATAAATCATTCCTTGATTAATTACAATTACATTATTAAAAATATTGCCTAATATAATAAGCGAAAGTACAATAACCGTAATAAAACCTATTAAAAGAGGTGAAGGTTCTAGTGATTTTGGACCATTTGAATCAGAGTTTCCTATAAAGTAAGCAATCGAGATAAATATCCCCACAAAATAAAAAAATATTGTTATGGCAGACCTGAATAAACTGCATGATGATCATCATAATAAATGTTGTTCCAATTGTATTCCAAAAATCTTCTTTTGTTAGGTAATAGGCATGTTGTAACGATTCAAAAAAACGTTTTCCATCTGTTAGATAACTATAAAACCAAAGATTGAAAAAAGTAAAAAAGGTTGGAATTGCAACCAGAATTAATGGAATTCCGATAATTATAAAGCATAGAAAAAACATGATTATTAATGCAATTAATAGAACCGGAAAAACAATAATCAAGGCTCCTATGCTAAATTTTATTAGTTTAAAGAAAACCTTAAAAAAGCTAGACAATACAGCATTTAGATCAAAGTCCTTTTTACCATTTTCTAGCATTTTTAAATACAGAACAGGGTAAGCATAGTTGAACAAAGAGAAAATCAAAAATAGAACAACGCAGATTAATACTAAAGTTAATGTAAGTCCTTCGTTATTATCGAAATAACCTATAAGGTCGCTCTTTAACTGATTGTTTTCTAAACCAGAATTTTTTATAGCATCAAAATTAACTTTAATTAAAGTGTAAATTATAATTGCCAATAGAAGTAAAAAAGCTCCATTTACGATAAAAAAGATCTTAAAAAAGTTTTTTCCGAAGTCTTTGAAAAAAGTAAAAGTGTCACCTAGATTATCGCCTAATTGTCTTTTTTTATAAAGCTCAAACATTATAAATTAATTGATTTTGAAGTTAATTTTTTGTGTACAATAAAAGGATATACCAAGTAATAAAACGAAATTATTGAAAGCGTAAATAAGATTATAAAACTGCTTAACCAATTGGGCATATCGATAGAATATCGTGTAATAAAACCTTCTAAAAATCCTGCACTAATTGTGAAGGGAAAAGTGCTTAAGAATATCTTGAAGCTGTTCTTGAAGCCAATTTTAAAAGAATTTAATCTTGAGAACGTTTTAGGAAATAGGATAGAAGCGCCAAGAATGAATCCAGCAGTTGTTTCGATTACAATTGCAAAAATTTCCATAGAACCATGAATCCAGATTCCTCGCACGCTTTTCCAGAAAACACCTTGTTCGTAGAAGAAATATTGGAAAGAGCCCAACATAATGCAGTTTTGAAGAAAAACATTGAAAGTTCCGATTCCGCAAAAATACCGTAGAAATAACATTTGGCGCCCACAAAGAGGTTATTTACAGTAATGCCTATAAAACTTCCCCAGTTGCTTCCCGAACCATATACGGCCATCGGATTGCCTTTTTTAATATTTTCTAAAGTCATATTTACGTATTCGTCGCCTAAAATTAGCCGAACAAAATCACGATCGTAACGAGCAGAAAGAACGCCAATTGAAACAGTAACAAAAAATAAAATAAATGCGTAAGCCAAATATCTTCTGTACTCGTAAACCAATAACGGAATTTCAATTTTAAAGAAATCTACAACTCGATTCTGGTCTGTGCGTTTTGTTTTGTAAATCTTTTGATAAATCTGAGAAGCAAGATGATTAAGGTAAACAACCGTTTTACTTTTAGGATAATACGTTTGAGCATACGACAAATCATTCATCATTTGAATGTACAAATTAGCTAATTCATCAGGATTTTTTTTAGCTTTACCAAAAATTGCCAGCTCAAACTCGAGCCATTTTTCTCTGTTTTGTTTTATAAAGGCGATTTCTCTCATTGTAGGCTAAAATATGAAATATGTCAGAATTATCTATTAATACGACACAAAATGTCAAAATAAATTTTATCGCAGCTTCTGTAGGCGAAAGACTAGGTGCTTTTTTTATCGATTTGTTTATTGTAATCTGCTATATAACAGTTCTTTCTATAGTTCTTTTTGATTGGTCTGCAGCTAGATCGATTGATGGTAAATTTGGATGGCTGGTCACGCGGCGCTATTTTTTTAATGTTATATTCTCCGGTCATAATTTACTCATTGGTTTTAGAAAGTGTTTTTGAAGGACAGTCACTTGGCAAAAAAATACTGAAAATTAAAGTCGTAAAAATTGATGGCTATCAAGCAGGTTTTGGAGATTATTTAATTCGATGGTTTTTTAGAGTAATTGACTTTTTTACTTTTTTCGGACTTCCTGGACTCATTTCGGTTATTACCAGTCAGAAATCTCAAAGATTGGGAGACATGGCAGCAGGAACAGCAGTAATTACTTTGAAGAATAAAATTAATATAAGCCATACCATTTTAGAAGAAATTGGTGAGGCTTATGTACCTACATATCCTTTGGTGATTAAGCTTTCAGACAATGATATGCGTATTATTAAAGAAACTTATCAAAAAGCTGCGACTAAAAACGATCATGAGGTTATTTACAAATTGGTATCTAAAATCGAAAGCGTAACTGGAATTAAAAATCAATCTGGAAATAATAGTGATTTTATTCGTGTGATTTTAAAAGATTATAATTTTTACACACAAAATATGTAGTTTTTTTTCTTTGAATAATTAATGGGGTTTTCTGAGTTTTAATGATAATTTTTTAAAATTTCTTCGTAAATTTATATATAGATAATTAATTCATAAATTTCCAAACAAATGAAAATTACAAAGCCTTTTCTCGTATTGTTAATGCTATTATCTGCTTGTGTAAGTTTTGCCCAAAGCGGAAAAAAATTAGATAAAATTATAAAAAGAGATTATCAGATAATAGAATGTACGATTTCTAAAATGTCTGATAAAACCGTAGAATATTCGCTTCCAGGCGAGACAATCCAGATTTCATTAGACGTTTCGCAAATTGCCAAAATCGATTTTGCAAGCGGGAGATCTCAAACTTTTGACGTTTCTTCAAACGCAAATAATAACGCTCAAAGTGCATCATCTCAAAACATAGCAATTGCAGATAAACAGCACAATACAATTGCCGTATTGCCAATTCCTTACATAAATGCAGACAATCAGCAAGGTTCTGAAGATATGGCAAAATTTGCACAAAACGATTTGTACAACAAGCTGTTAGATAAATCATCAAATATTTTTCCGTTAACAGTTCAAGATTTAAGAACAACAAACAGTTTATTGCACAAAGCAGGCATTGACCACAATAATATTGATGAAACACCAATAGAAGATCTTGAAAAAATACTTGGAGTTGATAATATTGTTGCTGCAAAAGTTTCTTATACAATTGGAACAGGAACTACCGCTACGACTTACAACAGCGGAAATGCAAAAGTGAGCAATAACAATAAAAAAGTAACAACAAACGATATTTCTACAACAACAGCAAATGACCAAAAGTATTATTACTATACGGTTTATTTTGACATGTACAGAAATACAGATAAAATCTATTCTCAAACCCGTAAACCTTTGTTGGCGGTAAAAGACGGATGGATGGATTCTATTTCCTATTTATTGAAGAGAAGTCCTATTTACGTAAAAAAATGATAAATGTTTTTAGGAGTTACATTTGCTAAGATTATTCCTTACAACTTTGTAACTTTGACGCTTTGCATCTTTGTAACTCAAAAAAAATGTTTCACTTACTTGATATTATTGGGACAATGGCATTTGCCATGTCTGGCGCCCTAACTGCAATGCATAAAAAATTAGATCCGTTTGGAGTTTTTATTATTGCATTTGTAACCGCGGTTGGAGGCGGAACGCTTCGTGATGTCTTAATTGGAAGAACTCCTGTTGGCTGGATGCGTGACATGCAATACGTATATGTGATCATTTTAGGATTTTTTCTAGCAATTCTTTTCAGAAAAAGTTTCGATAAACTTCGTACCTCATTGTTTCTTTTTGATACAATCGGGCTCGGAGTTTTTACTTTAATAGGACTCGAAAGAGGCCTTATAACAGGACTTCATCCTGCAATTTGTATTGCATTAGGAACAATGACTGCCTGCTTTGGTGGTGTAATTCGTGATATTTTGTGTAACGAAATTCCAAACGTTTTTAGAGAGGAAATCTATGCAACGATCTGTATTTTTGGTGGACTTGTATTTTTTGGATTACGAAAACTAAATCTCAATGACGATATCTTATATCTGGTTACATCTCTTGTTATTATTGTGATTAGATTGTTGGCAGTAAAATACAAATGGCATTTAAAGGCATTTGATCATATGTAATTAAGTATGACGAAATTTACCATTAAAAAATACGATCAGAATGATTATTTAGTTTGGAACGATTTTGTCGCTCAGGCCAAAAATGCCACGTTTTTATTTCATCGCGATTTTATGGAATACCATAAAGATCGATTCGAAGATTTTTCGCTTTTAGTATTTGAAGATGAAAAATTGTATGCTATTCTTCCAGCCAATAAAAAAGGAAAAGCACTATATTCTCATCAAGGTTTAACTTATGGCGGACTTGTTTATAATGAGCAAACCAAACAAAAAGCAGTTATTGAAATACTGAGAGATATATTGTTTTTTCTGAATGAAAATAATTTTGATACATTACATCTTAAAACCCTCCCTTCAATTTATCAGCTAAAACCGGCTGAGGAAATTTTATATGGTTTGTTTTTGGCAGAAGCAAAGCTGGTTAGAAGAGACTCTCTTTCTGTAATTGATTTACAGCAGGAGAAAACAATGTCGAAAATTAGAAAAAGAGGACTTAAAAAAGCAATTTCCAATAAATTGATTATTAAAGAAGATAATGATTTTGAATTGTTTTGGAGCAAAATTCTTATTCCGAATTTAGAAAAAACACATGATGCCATACCTGTTCATTCAATTGAGGAAATAAATAAACTGAAATCGCTTTTTCCGGAAAACATTCATCAATTTAATGTTTACAAAAATGATGAGATTGTAGGCGGAACAACGATTTTTGAAACAAAAAATGTGGCGCATTGCCAGTATATTTCAAAAAAAACAGACCAAGAAGATTTAGGAAGTTTAGATTATCTTTTTCATTATCTGATTCATGAACGTTTTTCTGAAAAACGCTTTTTTGATTTTGGAATTTCAAATGAAAATCAAGGAAAAAAACTAAACGAAGGACTAGCTTATTGGAAGGAAAGTTTTGGCGCAAGTACTATTGTACATGATTTTTATGAAGTTAACACCGCCAATTATACTAAACTAGAAGACATTCTTATTTAAAAATAGAACATCGATGATATCTTTTCTTGATCTTAAAAAAATAAACGAACCTTATGAAACTGCTTTTCAAGAAAAACTGAAATCGGTTTTAGAAAATGGCTGGTATATTTTAGGGAAAGAAGTAGAAACATTTGAAAAGGCTTTTGCTGAATATTGCCAATCTAAATATTGTGTTGGAGTAGGAAACGGATTTGATGCTTTGGTTCTTATTTTTAAAGGTTATATCGAACTCAAGAAACTCAAAAAAGGAGACGAAGTTATTGTTCCTGCAAATACCTATATTGCAAGTATTTTAGCCATTTTGCAAGCAGATTTAGTTCCTGTTTTGGTTGAACCAAGATTGGATACTTATAATATAAATCCAGATTTGATCGAGGAGAAAATAACTCCAAAAACTAGAGCTATTTTGGCTGTTCATTTATACGGACAAATAGCTGAAATGGAAAGAATAACGAAAATTGCAGAAAAGCATAATTTGGTTATTGTAGAAGATTGCGCACAATCGCACGGATCAATTGACAACCAATACTTAACAAATAATAATCTAAATTCGGCTTGCGCTTACAGCTTTTATCCAGGAAAAAACTTAGGATGTTTAGGCGATGGTGGAGCTATTACTACAAATAATGCAACGCTGGCAAAAGTGCTTTTTTCGCTTCGAAATTATGGTTCGGAGACAAAATATTATAATGATTATGTAGGTTTGAATTCACGATTGGATGAAATACAGGCTGGTTTTTTAAATCTCAAATTACCCAATTTAAATTCGGATAATGAGAAAAGAAGAACCATTGCAAAACGATATCTTTCAGAAATTAAAAACGATAAGATAGTGCTTCCGTTTTGGGATTTTTCAGCCAATCATGTTTTTCACTTATTTGTCATTCGAACAGAAAATAGAGCACATTTGCAAGAATATCTAGCTCAACATACTATTCAAACCGTCATTCATTATCCAATTCCGCCACATAAGCAAAAAGCTTTTTCTGAGTTGAATAATCTTTCGTTTCCAATTACCGAGAAAATTCATAATGAAGTTCTGAGTCTGCCGATGAGTCCAGTTTTAACGCACGCTGAGGTTGATTTTATTGTAGAAACTCTAAATCGATACTAATTTGAATTTTTATAAAAAAATAGTTCAAACGGGTTTGTTTAAGGTTACTTCTTTGAACAGTTTAAGCGTTGCGCTGAAAATAGGAATCGGATTGATTACGTCAAAAATATTGGCTGTTTTTGTAGGCCCAAACGGAATGGCGTTGGTTGGAAATCTTCGTAATTTTTTAACTTCTCTGGAGACCATTTCTGTTTTAGGTTTTCAAAACGGAATTGTAAAATATACAGCCGAAAACGAAAAGAGTAGGATAGAACTTCAAAAGATAATCACAACCGTTTTTATCACTCTATTGCTTATTGCGGGGCTTTTAAGCATTTTCTTATTTCTAACAGCTTCTTATTGGAATAATAAAATTTTTGGAGACAATCTAGAATATCTTATTGTTTTTAAAGTTTTGGCATTGGTTTTACCCGGATATGGACTTTCTGTTTTTTTTATAGCAATAATTAATGGCTTGGGTAAATTCAAAAAAGTAATCTCAATTAATATTGTCGGAAATATTATGGGTTTAATGGCCTCTCTTTTTCTGATTACGCAGTTTAAAACTATTGGAGCTTTAATGTCAATTGTAATTACTCCTGCATTATTATTTTTTGTCACTTTTTATCTGATTCAGAAAGAGATTCAGTTTTTTCAAATCATAAGATTTCATTTGTTCGATTTCCGAATTCTAAAAAACCTTTCGTCTTATTCCTTAATGGCTGTGGTTTCATCTGTTTTTGGACCTTTTGTATTTCTATCTATTCGAAATCATATTATTCATGATTTAGGAATAGAACAAGCAGGATATTGGGAAACTATGACAAGAATTTCTACTTATTATTTGATGTTTGCCAGTACAATTTTAAGTGTTTATTTTTTGCCGAAATTATCTAAAGCTCAAAATGGTTTAGAAACCAAAAACATTTTCTTGCAGTATTATAAATACATTTTACCTGTTTTTGTTTGTGGATTAACGGTGATTTATCTAACGAGATTTTTTATTATTCGACTTCTTTTTACAAAAGAATTTTTGCCCGTTACCGATTTGTTTTTCTGGCAGCTGTTAGGAGATATTTTTAAAATTGCTTCGCTTATTTTAGGTTATCAATTGTTTGCCAAAAAAAGACTTCTGCATTCATTTTAAGTGAGTTGTTTTCGCTTGTAATATTGTACTTTTTTAGTTTGTACTTTATTCGAATTTATGGAATTGAAGGAGTTGTTATAGGGTATGCATTAGATAATTTTATTTACTTTCTTGTATTGTTTTTCTACTTTAGATCTGTTTTTAAACAATGATTTTTAGGTCGCTCAAATTTGTCTAAGGTTAAAATAGAGTTAGAAATTTTTCCAGACATCAAGATATTGCTGTGCAACTTTGATATAATCATGTTCCTTTTCAATAAACGCTCTTGCGCGTTTTCCTATTGCCGTAATCTCAGTCGGATTTTCTATAAGAAAAGATAGTTCGTCAACAAGATAATCAACATCAGGAAGTGCATTAATACACACTCTTTCGGATATTTTGTAATACTCCATAAATTCAGATTCAGCACCTGTAAACACTACTTTGCCTTTTGCCATTGCTTCGAGTGCATTATATCCTTGATCACAGGAATAAGCTTGATCTAATAAGATATGTGCTTTGTTATAGAGTTCAATATAAACAGGATAAGGAATTGTATTTGCGATTATTATTTCGACTTTGTCAGAGTACTTTTTTTGAATTATATCTAAAGCCTTTTCAAAAAACAGAATGCCTTTTTGATGGTAACTCCATTTGCTTATGCCGAGAAAAATAATAATCTTTCTGGCTATAACAAGTTCTTCAGAAATTAGTTTTTTGATATTGACAGGACAGGGAATAAATCCTGAGTATTTTGGATTTTTACTATTTGCCTCAACGTAATCAAAATCAGTTGCAATGATTCCATTAAATTTTGCTTTAATAAAATCGTGTATTTTAGAATGGCTTTTGCTAAGATAAGCATAGAAAGCTTTAAATTCTTTGTCTTCTTTAGGATTCGTAAAATAAGGCTGAAGAATTGATTTTTTAGATGGATTTTCAATGTAATATGTGAGTGTAGAGTAATCAATTCCAGTAGACAGCATGAAAGCTTTTTTGTTTGCAGAACAAAGCTTTTTCATAAGATAAAGCTCAAAACCTGAAGTCGTCTTTACAGAAGCTTCATTAATAAACTGAACTACATCAAAGTTTTGTAATTTGGGTAGAAAAAGAAAAAAACGAAATCCAGTTTCTAATCCAGCAAAATCAAATTTAAATAAGCGATAAATTATTTTTCGAGGAATAGTAAGAACCTTAAAATTAAGATACTTAGGTTCGTAATTATAATCAAGAGGATATTTTCTAAAGCCGTCTTTATTTCCAATTAAAACAACTTCATGACCAAGTTCAAGCAATCCTTCTTTTAAAGAATTATGCAAAAGACTGTATTCGCCAACAAGTAAAACCCTCATTAATGTTATATTTGATACGAAATTAAGAAATCAATAATTAATATTTGCGATCTAAAGGCATATATCATTAACAAGCATTTTGAGGAATGTTTTAAAATAGTAATATGGAAACGACAATTAATGATATTCAATACATAAAATTTCCGGTAGTAGAGGATGTTAGAGGTAATTTGGCTTTTATACAAAATGATATTTTACCTTTTGAGTTTAAGCGAATTTATTACCTTTTTGATATCCCGAGCAATGCTTTTCGAGGAGGCCATTCGCATATAGAACAGCATGAAATTTTAGTGGCGCTTAGTGGCAGTTTTTATGTTACATTGGATGATGGTTTTCAAAAAACTAAAATTTTACTAAATAAGCCAGATGTGGGATTGCATTTAGTCAATGGATTGTGGCGTGAACTTGAAGATTTTTCTTCTGGAGCTGTATGTCTTGTTTTAGCATCAGATGTTTTTGATGAAGATGATTACATAAGAGATTATGACAAATTTTTGATGTTTAAAAAATGAGGTTATTATACATCACCCAAAGAATTAATGAAGAAGGAGGGGTTCAGCGCGTACTTTCTGTAAAAACAGATTATTTAATAAAAAAATGGAATTATCAAATTTCTATCATCACGCAGAATGATGGGGATTCAGATGTGTTTTTCGAATTTAATAAAGCAATAAGTTTTTACGATATTTCATTAAAAAAAGGTAAACTTTTGAATTTGATTGAATATAAAAAACAACTTCAAAAATACATTAGTCTATTACAACCTGATTGCATAATCATCTCTGACTTTGCATTAAAATCATTTTCAATTCCATTATTTTTAAAAACAGACGTTCCTATTATATTTGAAGCTCATGGCTCAAGATTTAATGAATATAGAAAAACATTTTTTGGGAGATTTACGGGTAAATTAAAATATGAATATCGGAACTACTGTGCTTCTAAATTTTTATTTTTCGTTGCATTATCAAAAGAAAGTTTAGAAGAATGGTCTATTAAAAACGGAAGAGTAATTTCTAATCCGTTATGGTTTAAAATGATCCAAACTGCAGAATTGGAAGAAAAGAAAATTATAATGGTTGCCAGACATTCTTATGAAAAAGGAATTGACAGAATATTGAAAATGTGGCCATTGATAGTACAGAAATATCCAGAATGGAAATTGGAAATTTTTGGAAAATCAAATAAAACACTTCAGCTTGAAAAGCAGCAGAGTGATAAAAATATTACATTCTCTAATCCGGTGCATAATATTCAGGAAATCTATAAATCGGCTTCAATATTGGTAATGACTTCTCGAAATGAAGCGTTGCCAATGGTGTTAATTGAAGCTATGGCTATTGGTCTTCCTTGTGTGGCTTATGATTGCCCTGTAGGTCCAAAAGCCATTATTAGAAATAATGAGAATGGTTTTCTTATTGAAGAAGATGATGAAACGTCTTTCATTGAAAAATTAAGTTTATTAATCGAAGACGAAATGTTACGAAAAAAATGGGAGTAAAAGCCCAAGAAAGTGTTCAAAAGTATGATATTGATATTATAATGCAACAATGGAAAAATTTCTTTGAAGAAATTGTAAAAACTAATTTAAAGTAGAATAGTATCCAAGACGATAAATATCAAAAAGAAAAAGCGAAGGCTTTTTACTTAATAATTGTTTTTCCAATAAAGGTCTAAAAATCTTAAAACCGACAGCGATTAAAGCTGTAAGATGATATTTTTTAATGATTTGAAAATAATGAGACAGTTTAATGTAATCTGGTGAAATTAAATTCGAATCGACTAAATTTTTTAAACCTAAGATAGCTTCTTCAGATTTTCTCAAAAATGTTTTGCTGTCTTCTAAACCAAGATGAAAAACCGGATTATCAATATGAATAATCTTAATTTGATTTTGTTTTAGATCAAAAGAGAACAAGGTGTCTTCGTGTCTCAGATTTGGAATTTCTTCGTTAAATCTTACTTTAGAAAAAATGCTTTTTTTAATGAGAAAGTTTAAAGTCAAGAAAGAAAGATACGGATTTTTTATGCGCTCAGAAACGGGTAGAGCTTCTCTTTCTTTTCCGTAAAACCATCTTAAAAGTTCACTTTTTAAAGGTTTAGAACTTTCATATAAAATTCCTCCGTAGACTATTTTTTCTTCATTATCGATATAAGAAATGTAGTTTGAAATAAAATCTTTTCCTATTGGCATCGTATCGGCATCCAGAAAAAGTAAATTTTCGTAAAAGGCTTTTTTGGCTAATAAATTTCGAATAGCACTTCTTCCAATATTTTTCTCTAAAACAACAAAAGAGCAATTTTGAAATTGATCAATTTTTTGATTTTCAATTGTAAAAAGACTTGAGGCATCGTCAAAGCAAAGAATTTCAAAAATAATCCCACAAGAAGTGCATTGCTTTACGAGCTCGCTTACAAGCGGTAAAACATTATAATTGTAAATTGGAATTAAAATGGAAAGCATTAATAACCTTTTTAAAATATATTTGTAAAGGAAATGCTTTTTATTT
This sequence comes from Flavobacterium ginsengisoli, assembly GCF_029625315.1. Classification (NCBI taxonomy): domain Bacteria; kingdom Pseudomonadati; phylum Bacteroidota; class Flavobacteriia; order Flavobacteriales; family Flavobacteriaceae; genus Flavobacterium; species Flavobacterium ginsengisoli. The sequence continues at coordinate 2,058,702 of NZ_CP121110.1, read as the reverse complement.
TACTATTCTATTAAGTTGATTAAATTTTAAAAAAGATAAATTTAAAATGAATTTAAGGTCGCTTTATTATTCTATTTCGCCAAATTCAAGATTACTTGTTCGTAAAATTTATTACGCTCCAGCAGATTTTTGGGATATAATAAAGGGCAAAAAAAACAAATATGTTCCTAAAAAAGGAGATATTTTTATAGGTTCAGGCGATTTTATTTTGCAAGGAAAACACCATTTGCGGCTTTTAAAAGAATATATTTCGTTAAAGCCTGACGATACAGTGCTTGATGTAGGTTGTGGAATTGGTCGTGCTGCAGTTGCATTGACGCAATATTTGTCAAAAGAGGGAAGTTATGAGGGTTTTGACGTTGTAAAAAAAGGAATTGACTGGTGCCAAAATCAGATCACCACAGATTTTCCAAACTTCACATTTAAGCATGTTTCGTTGAATAATGATTTGTACTCTTTAACAGATCAAAAAGCAGAAGATTTCATATTTCCTTATGAAGACAATTCTTTTGACAGCGTTTTCTTGTTTTCAGTTTTTACACACATGCAACCAAAGGAAGTCCAAAATTATCTAAATGAAATTTACCGAGTTTTGAAACCAGGAGGCAGATGTCTATCTACTTTTTTCTCTACAATGATGAAAATGAAAACTATATTTCGAATGTAAATAAAAGTTTTTGTTTTTCTTATGGAAGAGAAGGATATAGGCTTATGAGTGAAAAAGTTACATCAGCGAATATTGCTTTCAAAGAAGAATTTCTTGCTCAAATGCTTAAAAATAGCAGTCTAAAATTAGAAAATAAGATATACGGAACATGGGCAGGCCAATCACAGAAAGGTTTGCACGATTTTCAGGATATCCTGATTTTTGAAAAAGTAGAGTTTAGATTATACGCTTCTTTTGCACCACTTCGAAGATTCTTTCATCTTCGCATTTTAAGGTTTTAGATGGAAATTTCATCAATAAAGCATAATCATGAGTCGCCATAATCACAGTTTTACCTGCGGCATTGATCGCTTTTAAAACTTCTAAAACTTCAGAACTAGTTTGAGGATCAAGATTTCCTGTTGGCTCATCGGCTAAAATAAATTCTGGATCATTAAGAAGCGCTCTTGCAATTGCAACACGCTGCTGTTCTCCTCCAGAAAGTTGATGAGGCATTTTGTTCATAAAATCTTTCATTCCTACTTTGTCCAAAACTTCATCAATTTTGTGTTGCATAGCTTCTTTTTCAGTCCATCCTGTAGCTCTCAAAACAAAAAGCATGTTGTCTTTAATAGAACGGTCTGGAAGCAGTTTGAAGTCTTGGAATACAATACCAATTTTACGTCTTAAATAAGGAATGTCGTTTTCTTTTAAAGTTGCCAAATCAAATTCAACAATATGCCCTTCGCCTTCAATTAACGGTAGATCAGCATATAAAGTTTTAAGAAAACTACTTTTTCCAGAACCGGTTTTCCCGATAATGTAGATGAACTCACCATGATTAACATCTAAGTTAATGTGAGATATAATTTTTCTTCCTTCTTGATATATAGTGACTTCTTTAAGAGATAGTACGGTTTGTGACATAATAAAATTGGTTTGAATGGTAAAAGTAATAAGATAACGCTTGTATTCAAAATAATTTTGAATCATTTCTTAGGAAAAAGTTTAAAAACCAAACTGTATAATCAATATAAGTTCATTTGATAAATAGCAGGAAAGTTTTCTTACGCTTAAAATATCCAATGGTGTTTAGTAGGTTTTTATTATTTGTTTTAGAAAGTTTGAGAACCAATAATTTGAAGTTTTTTAAAGCGTAAAATAGCGAGCAGTTTCGTAATTTGTTCATAATAAAACCTCAAAACGTTTCGTTATAACCCGTATAAAATGATACATTTGAATACTAAATATTACTAAAATGCGTAAACTTTCCAGGTTCTTTTTATTCCAAATTTTCCTTGCCTCGTCTATAGCTTCGGCACAAAAATCGGCTATTTATACGTACGAATTAAAGGATTTTGACAAAGCACTGGCTTTATATAACGACAAACAATATGCTTCGGCACAATTGATTTTTGAAAAAGTAAAAAACAATACAACAAATGAAGAAGTACAGTCTGACTGTGCTTTCTATATTGCTAATTCTGCCATTAGAACCAATAAAGCAAATGCCGATGCTTTGGTAGAGCAATTTGTAAATGATTATCCGACTAGTACCAAACAGAATCAGGCTTATATTGAGGTCGCACAATATTTCTTCGAACAAGGAAATTATCCAAAAGCTTTGCAGTGGTTTGATAAAGTTGACGAAAGCTATATGAGTAAAACAGAATCGGATAAGTTTAACTTCATGAAAGGCTATAGCTATTTTAATGCTAAAAAGAAAAAAGAAGCAACTAACTATTTTAATAAAGTAGTAAACTCTAAAGAATATGGTTCTCAAGCCAAATATTATTTAGGATTTATGGCTTATGAAGGTGACGATTACAAAGAAGCAACGAAGTATTTTGATGAGGTTTCGGGTGAAGAAAAATACAAAGAAAAGCTTTCTTATTATCAGGCTGATATGAATTTCAAGTTAGGAAATTTCCAAAAAGCGATTGATTTAGGATTGGTAGCCATGAACAAATCGAACGATATTGAAAAATCGGAACTGAATAAAATCATCGGAGAAAGTTATTTCAACTTAAAACAATACGGAAAAGCAATTCCGTATTTAGAACAATATGCGGGTAAAAAAGGAAAATGGAACAATACCGATTTCTACCAATTAGGTTATGCGTATTATGAGCAAAAAGAGTATGAGAAAGCGATTTCTCAGTTCAATAAAATTATTGAAGGAAAAGATTTTGTGGCTCAGAATGCCTATTATCATTTAGGTTTAAGCTATTTAAATACAGGTAAAAAGCAAGAAGCTTTAAACGCCTTTAAAAATGCTTCTGAAATGGATTTTAATACTCAAATTCAAGAAGATGCGGCTTTAAATTATGCTAAATTGAGTTATGATATCGGAAACGCTTATCAGGCTGTTCCTGGTATTTTATTAGATTTCCTTAAAAAATATCCAAACAATTCAAGTCGTTCAGAAGTAGAAAAACTATTGGTTGATTCTTATATTTCTTCTAAAAACTATAAAGAGGCTTTAGTTTTATTAGAAAAAAATAGAAGTGCAGAAAATAAAGCGACATACCAAAAAGTGCTTTTTACCGCGGATTAGAATTGTACAACGAAAATAATTACCAAGAAGCGGGTAAAATGTTCAAAAGTGCTATCAGTGAACAAAAAACTCCTGAGTTTACAGCGCGTGCCACTTTCTGGAAAGCAGAAACAGAATATCTAAATGATGATATGCAAAATGCTCTTCTAACGTATAAACAGTTTGCTGGAATGGCTTGCCGCAAAATCTACAGACGAATATAAGAACATTAATTATAATATTGGTTACACGTACTTTAAACTGAAAGATTATGATCAGGCAGACAAATTCTTTTCAGGCTCAGATTGATAATTCGCCTTCAGACAAAGTTCGTTTAAACGATTCTTATTTACGTTTGGGAGATTGCCGTTTTGTAACTTCAAAATATAGCGCAGCAAACGAAGCTTACGCAAAAGCAATTGGCCGCAAAAGGTGTAGACGCAGATTATGCTCAATTCCAAAAAGCACTTTCTTACGGATTTATGTCTAAAAATGATAAGAAAGTCGATGAGTTAAATAATTTCCTTCAGATGTACAAAAAGTCATCTTACCGTGACGATGCTTTGTTTGAATTAGGAAATACTTATGTTGCTGAAAAGAAAAACGATCAAGCAATTAAAACTTATGATCAATTGATTTCTGAATTTAATAACGGATCTTTTACTTCAAAAGCAATTTTGAAACAAGGTTTGATTTATTATAATTCAGATCGTGATCAACAGGCTTTAACAAAATTTAAAAAAGTTGTCGCCGAATTCCCGAAAACTCCAGAAGCTTTAGAAGCAGTAGCTACAGCACGATTAATTTATGTAGACTCTGGAAAAGTAGACGAATATGCAACTTGGGTTCGTACATTAGATTTCGTTGCCGTTACAGATGCAGAATTGGATAATGATACTTACGATGCAGCTTTTAAACAATACAGTCAAAATAATTCGAAACAAGCAATTACTGGTTTCGCGGGTTACGTTTCTAAATTCCCGAACGGAATGCATGCGCTTGAAGCAAATTTCTATCTGGCTCAGCTTACTTATGCAGAAGGTTCTGAAACTAAGTCTATTGCAAATTATCAGTTTGTAATTGATCAGCCTAGAAACGAGTTTACAGAGCAAGCTTTAAACAGATTGGCTCAGATTTATTTGAAAACAAAAGATTGTGATAAAGCAATTCCGGTTCTAACAAGATTAGAAAGTGAAGCCGATTATCCTCAGAATAAAACTTTTGCACAAGCTAACTTAATGAAATGTTATTACGACAAAAAAGATTATGACCGTTCTGTAGTTGTTTGCTGAAAAAGTATTAGAAAATCCTAAATCGGATGCAGGCGTAAAAGCAGATGCGCAAATTATTGTAGCACGTGCAGCAATGCAAACAGGAAATGAAGATAAAGCAAAAGCGGCTTATGCAAAACTTTCAGCTACTTCAAAAGGAGAATTAGCGGCAGAAGCTTTGTATTATGATGCGTATTTCAAAACAAAAGAAGGAAAATATGAAGCTTCGAATACGGCAGTTCAAAAACTGGCAAAAAGCTATTCTGCTTATAAATATTATGGAGCGAAAGGTTTGGTGTTAATGGCGAAAAACTTCTACGGATTGAAAGACAGCTATCAAGCAACTTATATTTTGGATAACGTAATTAACAACTTTACAGATTATCCAGATGTTGTCGAAGAAGCGAAAAAAGAATTAGCGACGAATTAAATCGGAAGAATCAAAAACAAATTCGTCGATTAATAGATAGTTTAAGTAGTGAAAAGTGAAATGTTTTCTGTGAAATAGAAAATAACGAAAAACATTTTACATCTCACAAATTACATTTTACAAGAAAAAACAATGAGTTTACCTTTTTATATAGTTGATGTTTTTGCCAATAAAAAATATGCTGGAAATCAGCTGGCGGTTTTTATGGATGCAGAAAATCTAAGTACAGCACAAATGCAGCAGATGGCACGCGAGATTAATTTTGCAGAAAGCACATTTGTCACCAAACTGGATAAAGCCAATAATAAAGCAGAAATTAGAATTTTTACGCCAGCGCACGAAATGCAGTTTGCGGGACATCCGATTATTGGAACTTCTTGGGTTTTGATGAACAAAATCTTTGAAAATGCTCCTAATGAAATAAAATTAGAAGTGCCAATTGGACCAATTTCAATCAATAAATCAGACGATTTGATTTGGTTAAAAGCGGCTCAGCCAAAGTTTTGGGATACTTTTTCAAAAATAGATTTTACTTTTTTCAGCAACTTGAAAGTAAGTGATTTCGAAAATCAGTTTCCAATTCAGGAAGTCACAACAGGAAGTGCTTTTGTAATGGTTGGATTAAGCAGTAAAAGAGCTTTGGAAAATTTGGTTTTGGATAAAGACAAAGCTGATGAATGGATGAAACAGCACTGTAAAACAGACCACAGAGGTTTATACTTTTATTATTTAGAAGGAGAAAAATTGTTCAGCAGAATGTTGTGTATTGAGCATAATCAATTGGTAGAAGATGCTGCAACAGGAAGCGCAAGTACCTGTTTACAGGCTTTTTTATTAAAATATCATAAACCTGAATTTGAATTGACAAATCATCAAGGAGATTACATCGGGCGTCCGTCTGAGATCTATTTTAATGGAAAACTAAACGGGGAACAGTTCGATATTAGAATAGGAGGAAAAGCTCAGTTTGTGGCCAAAGGAGAATGGGAAGCTTAGAAATTAGATAATTGAGATAATTAGAAAATTAGATAATGTAAAAAGTGAAATGTGAAAAGAAAGATGTAAATGTGAAAAGAGAATATTGGTTGAAAACACATTTTACATTTTGCAAACAACATTTTACACAATAATATAAATATGAAATTAAACTGCCGACATAAAATAATCATTTTGTTAGTATTATTTGTCAGCTCAGTTTTCGATTGCGCAAAAGAAAAATGAAACGATCGGGACTGAAACTGTAAACGTAGTAAAACCTTATTCGCCGACTATTTCAGATGCTTTTAAAGTGAAAGAAACGCCTTCGCTTGACGATAGCGGTAATCAGCCAAAAGAAGTTATTAAATACAGTATTTTGTCTGTTCCTGTGGCATCGACTTTTACACCTTCTAAAGGAAAAGCGGAGGGCGTAGAAAAAGCAAAAAAAGAAAGATTGTTTAATAATTATGCGACTGTAGGTGTTGGTAATTATAGCACTTTAAACGCTGAGTTATTTGTAAATCAAGATTTAGGAAACAATGATTATGTGGCGGGAATGTTTCGCCATCACTCTTCTCAAGGTGGAATCAAAGATGTAGAATTGAATGATGAATTTTATGATACAGCAATAAATATTGGTTACGGTCAAAATAACAGAGATAATAACTGGAACATTGATTTAGGTTACCAAAACCAGATTTATAATTGGTACGGACTTCCGTCAGATTTTGGTTCGACAATTCCAGATCAGCGTTACGATTTGGTAAACAGCATTAATCCAGATCATTCGTACAACACAATTTCACTTGGTGGAAATGCAGAATTTACAGAAAGTATTTTTAGTAAGCTTTCAGCAAGATTTACACACTTTTCAGACAGTTATTCTTCATCAGAAAATAGATTTTATGTAAAGCCAACTTTTACAGTTGATGTAATGGATCAGGCAATTAAAACAAACGTTATTGTAGATCACGTAAGCGGTTCTTTCAAGAATAATTATTTACAAGACAATACAGAAGCTTTAAAATATAGCTTTACAAACGTTGGAGTCGAGCCAAGTTTTGTGGTCAATGAAAACGAGTGGACTCTAGAATTAGGAGCTGGAATTTATTACAGCGCGGATTCTGAAAACAGCGGTAATAAATTTTATTTCTATCCAAAAGTGAATGCGTCTTATAAATTGGTTGGCGATTTAATGATTTTCTATACTGGAGTAAATGGAGCTTTAAACCAAAACTCTTATGCAGATTTTGTGACAGATAATCCGTTTTTATCTCCAACTTTAAACATGCGTCCATCAAGCACGCAATACAATGTTTTTGCTGGTTTGAAAGGAAAATTGGCTAACAATGTAAATTATAACTTGACAGGTTCTTATTTGAATGAGAAAAATAAAGCATTGTTTAAAGCGAATGATTACACAGAAGTTGTTACAAACGAAGATTATGCTTTCGGGAACTCATTTGGAGTAGTTTATGAAGATATTAGAACGTTCCGTTTGTATGCAGAACTAAAAGCCGATTTCTCTCAAAATGTAACTTTCGGAATCAATGGAACTTTTAATAGTTATAACACAGATAATGCGGTTGAAGCGTGGAATTTGCCAACAATGAAATTAAGTTCGACTTTAGACGTTAATATTACTAAGCAGTGGTATGCAGGATTGAATGTATTTTATGTTGGAGAAAGAAAAGATATGCAGACAAATACTTCTTTAGGAATCGATGCTACGCCAATTACTTTAAAAAGCTATTTTGATGCGAATGCGCATGTAGGTTATAAATTCAACGAAAGATTAACGTTTTTCTTGAAATTAAATAATATCGGAAATCAAGCTTACGAAAAATGGTTGAATTATCCTGTACAAGGATTCCAGGTTTTAGGAGGCGCAAATTATAAATTTGATTTTTAAGAGATCTTTGCCATAAAGATACTTAGGCACAAAAACATTTTAAATGAATGTGCCTTTTTTTTTCAGCCATGAACTCATGAATTTTTTGGAGTAGATTCGTGAATTCGTGGCTGTTTTTTTTAATTTTATAAAATGGAAATTAAATTACGTCAAGAAAATAAAAACGATTTTGAAAGTGTTTTTCATTTGATTGAAAAAGCTTTCGAAAAGGAAGAATACAGCGATCATAAAGAACAGTTTTTGGTAGAAAGATTAAGAAAATCGGATGCTTTTATTCCAGAACTGTCTATTGTTGCCGAAATTGATAATCATATTATAGGTCATATTTTATTTACCAAACTGGAGATAAAAAATGAATCTCAAACTTTTCCTTCACTAGCACTTGCTCCAGTTTCGGTTTTGCCTGAATTTCAAGGAAAAGGAGTAGGCTCTAAACTCATTTTGCATGGACATGAAATTGCAAAAAGCTTAGGTTATAAATCGGTTATTTTATTAGGGCATCAAGATTATTATCCAAAATTTGGATATGAGCTTTGTGAAAAATACAATATCAAAATGCCGTTTGATGTTCCCACTGAAAACTGTATGGTTATTGCGTTAGCAGAAGATGGTTTAAAAGGGGTAAGCGGAGAAGTAGTATACCCAAAAGCTTTTTTCGAATAAAATTTAGACCAAGAAAAAAAACCTTTGCACCTTTGTCCCTTAAAACCTCAGTACCTTTAAAAAAAATGACTTTCAAAGAAAAAATATATTCTCACTACACTCAAATGGTTCAAGATCGAATTGATGTTTTTAAAGACATGATTTCGGGTTTGACAGAAGATTCAAAAAATGATGCCAAAGGTTCTGCAGGCGATAAGCATGAAACGGCTTTGTCAATGATGCATATCGAGCAAGAAAAATTGACAAATAAATTAAAAGAAGCTTTAGAGCAAAAAGCAATTTTAGACAAGATAGATCCGCTAAAAACGACAGAAAATATTGTTTTAGGAAGTTTGGTAAAAGCAAACGGAATCTATCTCTATGTAAGTGTTGCACTTCCTAAAATTACAATTGACGGAATCAATGTCATTGCACTTTCTCCACAATCTCCTTTGGGAAATCATTTAATGGGTAATAAAGCTGGATTTCAATTTGAGATTAATAAGACACATTATACGATTCAAAGCGTTGAATAATGTATTCGTCTATGAACAACTTTGTCAAAGTTTCAAACTTTGACAAAGTTTTCTAAAGATCAGACATAAAGTAATTCCATACAGTTTGTCATTTCGAGGAACGAGAAATCTTCGCAAGTAACTCCGCAACGTGTGTCGCCAATCTTTGTAGAGCTTCTTGATAATGTCTTGTATTATTGTGTAAACAATAATACAAGAACAACTTTCTAACTCTTCTTTACGAATCTTTCATTAGTAATGAAATAACTCAAAAATTAATTCAAAAAACTGGTTTAAAGTTTCAATTTTCAACCAGTTTTATAGTCCAAATTAAAATTTTCAAGTTTTGAGCTTATTTTTACTTCTAAATTTTACATTTTATATGTAAAAATAAAATTATGGTTTTAAATTGTAATTGAAATACATAATTGTGTTTTTCAATTGTAACTAATATCACATCTTTGCCCTATCAAATTAAAATTTAAAGAATTAAAATATAAAATTATGTGTGGAATTGTATGTGCCTTTGATCTTAAACAAAAAGCCGAAGCGTTAAGACCTCAAGTATTAGAAATGTCAAAAATCATTCGTCACCGCGGACCAGACTGGAGCGGAATTTACAGCAATGATAAAGCGATTCTTTCTCATGAGCGTTTGGCAATTGTAGATCCAGCTTCAGGAAAACAGCCTTTATTTACAGAAGATAAAAAACTAGTTTTAGGCGCAAATGGTGAGATTTACAACCACAGAGATTTGCGTAAACAATTTGAAGGAAAATATAACTTTCAAACTGAAAGTGACTGTGAAGTTATTTTAGCACTTTACAGAGAAAAAGGAGTAAGCTTTGTTGATGAATTAAACGGAATCTTCGGTTTCGCAATTTATGATGTTGATAAAGACGAGTATTTCGTAGCTCGTGACCACATGGGAATTATTCCATTATATATTGGATGGGATCAGCACGGAACTTTCTATGTAGCTTCTGAGTTAAAAGCTTTGGAAGGATATTGTACAAAAATCGAATTATTCCCTCCAGGACATTATTTATCAAGCAAAGACGGTGAATTTGTACAATGGTACAAAAGAGACTGGACAGAATATGATGCAGTAAAAGATAACGAAACTAGCATTCCAGAAATCAGAAAAGCATTGGAAGCCGCAGTTCACAGACAATTAATGAGTGACGTTCCTTACGGAGTTTTACTTTCTGGAGGTTTAGATTCTTCTATTACTTCAGCTGTGGCTAAAAAATTTGCTCAAAAAAGAATCGAGTCAGATGATACTACAGATGCTTGGTATCCGCAGTTGCACTCTTTCTCTGTTGGATTGGAAGGTTCTCCAGATTTAGCGCGGCAAGAAAGGTGGCAGATCATATCGGAACTATTCACCACGAAATTAAGTTTACAATCCAAGAAGGTTTAGATGCAGTTCGTGATGTAATATACAACTTAGAAACGTATGATGTAACTACAGTTAGAGCTTCGACTCCAATGTGGTTAATGGCGAGAGTGATCAAATCTATGGGAATTAAAATGGTTCTTTCAGGAGAAGGAGCAGATGAGTTATTCGGAGGATATTTATACTTCCACAAAGCGCCAAATGCTAAAGAATTTCACGAAGAAAACGTTCGTAAATTAGGAAAACTTCATATGTACGATTGTTTACGTGCAAACAAAAGTTTAGCGACTTGGGGAATCGAAGGTCGTGTGCCATTCTTAGATAAAGAATTTATGGATGTTGCAATGCGCATTAACCCGCAAGATAAAATGATCAACAAAGAACATCCGATGGAAAAATGGGTTGTTCGTAAAGCTTTTGAAGATATGCTTCCAGAAAGTGTTGCTTGGAGACAAAAAGAGCAATTTTCTGATGGAGTAGGATATAGCTGGATTGATACTTTGAAAGAAGTGGTAGCTAGAGAAGTTTCAGATGAGCAATTGGCAAATGCTAGATTCAAATTCCCATTGCAAACTCCAACTTCAAAAGAAGAGTATTACTATCGTTCAATTTTTACAGAACATTTCCCAAGTGATGCTTGCAAGCATTATGCGTTCCTCAGGAGGCAAGTGTAGCTTGTAGTACTAAAATTGCTTTGGAGTGGGATGAGGCATTCAAAAACTTAAACGATCCATCAGGAAGAGCAGTAGCAAATGTTCACGATGATGCTTATGTTAAATAATTAAGAGTTTAATTTTTAGAATTAGTATATATATTGCCGAAAGACGTTCTTTTATGAGAGCGTCTTTCTTGTCTAAAAAAGTTTCTGTTTTTCAATAGATTAAAATTAAAAGTTTTGGTAATCGATTAAAATTTATTTCCAATTTGACTTTCGTTGAAATAAAAGTTAAACACTGAAATTTTAGGATGTAAAATGTAGGAAAGCAGAAAATAATATTTAGTTTTGCTTTTAAGCGGAAATTTTAATGATTTTTTAATGTACAGCTTATTTGAGGCTGGTACATCAGAATAAAAAATAAAAAATAAAATAGTATGTCTGGATTGTTAGCCGTTATTGGCAAAGGAAAAGACCCCAAGCTTGTAAAAGAACTTTCTGAGAGAATGTCACATCGCGGACCTGATGAGAGCGATATTCATATTATGGAAAATGGCAGTATACTTTGTCATGAAAGCCTTTCTATAATTGATCTTAATTCGGGAAAACAGCCAATTCAAGGGACTGATAAAGCATGGATGGTACATGATGGTGAAATTTATAATTATCAAGAACTTAAAGACACGGTTTTAAAGAATCATACTTTTAGAACAGAATCTGATTCTGAAGTAATTGTACATCTTTATGAAGAATTCGGATATGATTTTTGCAATAAATTGGATGGAGATTTTGCTTTTGTGGTTGTAGATGGCGATAAATATATTGCAGGTCGTGACCCGATTGGAGTAAAACCTTTGTATTATGGTTTGGATGAAAGAGGACGAATTTATTTTTCGTCAGAAATGAAGTCTATTGCAGACCAGTGCAAGTCGTTTTCTACTTTTCCTCCAGGACATTACTATACAGCAAAAACAGGTTTTGTAAAATACTATCGTCCAGAATACGAAGATCATAAAAACGCAACTCATGCATTAGATTTAGGTTTGATTCGTGAAAGTTTGATTCAAGCTACAAATAAACGATTATTAGGCAATGTGCCTTTAGGGACTGTTTTGTCAGGAGGTTTAGACACTTCGTTGATTTCTTCTATTGCTTCTCGATTGCTTAAAGAAAAAGGACAAAAACTCCATTCGTTTTCTATCGGATTAGATGCCGAAGCGCCAGATAATATAGCGAGCAAGAAAAGCCGCAGAATTTTTAGGAACAGAACATCACGAGATTCATTTTTCTGTAGAAGAAGGAGTGAAAGTTTTAGAAAAAGTAATTTATCATATCGAAACTTATGATATTATTTCTGTACGTTCTGGTGTTCCAATGTTTTTGCTTTCTAAAGCAATTGCAAGTCAAGGAATAAAAGTGATCTTGTCGGGCGAAGGAGCCGATGAGGTTTTTGGAGGGCATTTGTATTTTAGAAATGCACCATCAGAAGAAGAATTTCAAGATGAAACGATAGAAAGAGTTCAAAAGTTATTTACAGCTGATTTGCTTCGTGCAGATAAAACGACAATGGCAAATGGATTAGAAGTTCGTATTCCATTTTTGGATACAGAATTTTTAGATGTTGCCATTCGAATTAAAACAGAAGAAAAACAGCCAAAAACTTATGATGGCGTTGAGAAATACATTCTAAGAAAAGCTTTTGATACTGAAGATGCTTATTTGCCTTCAGAAGTTTTATGGAGGCAAAAAGAGCAATTTTCTGATGGAGTAGGATATAAATGGGTAGATGAATTAATCGAATATTGTGCTTCGCAAGTTACAGATGAGCAATTAGCTGGAGCAAGTGCAGAATTTCCATACAACTCGCCAACGACGAAAGAAGCGTACTTATATCGATCAATTTTTCATAAATACTATCCACAGGTCAGCGCGGCGCAAACGGTTCGTAAATGGATTCCGAAATGGCAAGAAAACCTCGATCCAAGCGGACGAGCAAATGCAGCTCATTTAAATGGAAATTTTGAACCTGTAAAAACTACTGTTATCGCTTAAAAGATGAAATTCCAAAATTTTTAAATTCCAAATTCCAAGTTGGATTCCGTTATAGAAAACCGAAATGCATTAAATGTATTTCGGTTTTTTAATTTTAATGTCTTAGGCAAATTTTAAAATTTTGATTCGGTATTTCAGATTTGGGATTTGGAGTTTGAGATTTTCAAAATTGGAATTTGGTATTTAAAATTTTGGAATTTTCAAAAAAAATGAATTTAAATTCATTTTTGGGTTTATTTTTTAGTTTTTCAGACAATTGTGTTGATAACTTAAGTGCTTTAAGTCGTAATTTACTGGGTATATAGCTCGCGTTTTTATATATTTGCGTGTTAGACATTAATTACATTTTTTAGAATAAATTATATGAGCGAAGAAATCAAGAAGAACAATTATTCAGCAGATAGTATTCAGGCATTAGAAGGGATGGAGCACGTAAGAATGCGTCCGTCGATGTATATTGGTGATGTAGGGGTTCGAGGACTACACCATTTGGTTTACGAGGTTGTTGATAACTCTATTGATGAGGCGATGGGAGGACATTGTGATACTATTAGTGTCGCAATAAACGAAGATGGTTCGGTAACAGTTGAAGATAACGGTCGTGGTATTCCTGTTGATTTACATAAAAAAGAAGGAGTTTCTGCACTTGAGGTTGTAATGACTAAAATTGGTGCCGGAGGTAAATTTGATAAAGACTCTTATAAAGTTTCTGGAGGACTTCACGGTGTTGGGGTTTCTGTAGTAAATGCACTTTCGGTTCATATGAAATCGACTGTTTTTAGAGAAGGAAAAATCTATGAGCAAGAGTATGAAAGAGGAAAATCATTATATCCAGTAAAACAAATTGGAGAAACAGATAAAAGAGGTACGCGCCAGACTTTTTATCCAGATGATACAATCTTTACTCAGACTACTGAGTTTTCATATGATACGCTTTCAGCGCGTATGCGTGAACTTTCTTTCTTGAATAAAGGAATTACAATCACGTTTACAGATAAGAGAGAAGTAGATGAAAAAGGAGAATTCAGAAGTGAAGTTTTTCATTCTCAGGAAGGTCTTAAAGAATACATTCGTTACTTAGATGGTAACCGTGAGCCAATTGTTTCTCATGTTATCAGTATGGATAATGATAAAGGTGAAATCCCAGTTGAGGTTGCCTTAATCTACAATACAAGTTATACAGAGAACATTTTCTCTTACGTAAATAATATCAATACGCACGAAGGAGGAACGCACTTACAAGGTTTTAGAAGTGGTTTAACAAGAACGCTTAAAAAATATGCTGACGCTTCTGGTTTATTAGATAAATTAAAATTCGAAATTGCTGGAGATGACTTCCGTGAAGGATTAACAGCGATTATTTCGGTAAAAGTAGCTGAACCTCAGTTCGAAGGTCAGACAAAAACTAAACTTGGAAATAGAGAGGTAGTTTCTCCAGTTTCTCAAGCTGTTGGAGAAATGCTAGAAAATTATTTGGAAGAAAATCCAAATGATGCGAAATTAATTATCCAAAAAGTAATCCTAGCGAGCTCAGGCACGTCACGCGGCGAAAAAAGCGCGTGAAATGGTACAGCGTAAAACCGTTATGGGCGGTGGAGGATTGCCAGGTAAGTTATCTGATTGCTCTGAACAAGATCCAGCAAGATGTGAGGTTTACCTTGTCGAGGGAGATTCGGCTGGTGGAACAGCAAAACAAGGACGTGATCGTAACTTTCAGGCGATTCTGCCATTACGTGGTAAAATCTTGAACGTTGAAAAAGCGATGCACCATAAAGTATTCGAAAACGAAGAGATTAGAAATATCTTTACTGCTCTTGGAGTAACAGTTGGAACTGCAGAAGATAGTAAAGCGTTAAATTTAGAAAAACTTAGATATCATAAAGTAATCATCATGTGTGATGCCGATGTCGATGGTAGCCACATTTCTACCTTAATATTAACGTTCTTCTTCCGTTTCATGAAAGAACTTATTGAAGAAGGTCACGTTTATATTGCAAGCACCGCCTTTATACTTAGTTAAAAAAGGAAACAAGAAAGAATATGCTTGGAATGATGTTCAGCGTGATCAAGCCAACGAAAGAATGGGAGGAAGTGCTAATATTCAACGTTATAAAGGTCTTGGAGAGATGAACGCGGAGCAATTATGGGAAACTACAATGGATCCGAATTTCAGAACTTTACGTCAAGTAAATATTGATAGTCTTGCTGAAGCTGATCAAGTTTTCTCTATGTTAATGGGGGATGAAGTGCCGCCTCGTAGAGAGTTTATCGAGAAAAATGCAGTTTATGCAAATATTGATGCATAAAATGAAAAATTAATAATTTCAATTCGTTTAATTGTTTAAATTTACTAGACAATTAAACGAATTGTCTTTTTTAAAGAATAGACAAAATTAATAACCGATAAAGTAAAAAATATGAAAGTTACCATTGTAGGAGCAGGAAATGTTGGAGCTACATGTGCAGATGTTATTTCTTATAGAGGAATTGCTAGCGAAGTAGTATTGTTGGATATTAAAGAAGGTTTTGCCGAAGGTAAAGCATTGGATATTACACAATGTGCGACAAATACTGGTTTTAATACTAAAGTATCTGGCGTTACCAACGATTATTCTAAAACTGCAGGAAGTGATGTGGTTGTAATTACATCAGGAATTCCGAGAAAGCCAGGAATGACAAGAGAAGAATTAATCGGCATCAATGCAGGAATTGTGAAAACAGTTGCTGAGAATGTATTGAAGTATTCTCCAGATACGATTATTGTCGTAGTTTCCAACCCAATGGATACTATGACCTATTTAGCTTTAAAAGCTACAGGTCTTCCAAAAAACAGAATTATAGGTATGGGTGGAGCTTTAGATAGTTCTCGTTTTAGAACGTACCTGTCATTAGCTTTAGACAAACCAGCAAATGATATTTCGGCAATGGTAATTGGGGGTCATGGAGATACTACTATGATTCCGTTAACACGTTTAGCTTCTTATAACGGTATTCCGGTATCGCAGTTTCTTTCAGAAGAAGTATTGCAAAAAGTTGCCGCAGATACAATGGTAGGAGGAGCGACGCTTACAGGTCTTCTAGGGACTTCTGCTTGGTACGCGCCAGGAGCTTCTGTGGCATATTTAGTTGATAGTATTTTGAACGATCAGAAAAAAATGATTGCATGTTCTGTTTTTGTAGAAGGAGAATATGGTCAAAATGATATCTGTATAGGAGTGCCTTGTATAATTGGTAAAAACGGTGTAGAAGAAATTCTAGATATAAACTTAAACGATCAGGAAAAGGCTTTATTTGCGAAAAGTGCAGATGCAGTTCGTAGTATGAATGATGCCCTAAAAACGATTTTAGTATAATAAAAACGGCAAAAAAGAAAAGAAGTCGCACTTTTGCGGCTTTTTTTTGAGATTAATTAATAAATAAATTGGTTAATATTTTCGTTAATTATATATTTGCTCGGTTTAAAAAAAATTGGTAATTCGTGATCTCGTATTTTTGTTTTAAAAAATCATGTCAGGGCTTATTTTATGGGACTTTAAAACAAAAACAAAAATAAAACATAATTAATTTTTAGTAATAATGCAGAATAAAGGACTTATTAAATTTTTCGCAATTCTATTTGCATTGGTAAGTATTTACCAACTATCATTCACTTTTGTGGCAAATGGTGTCAAAAGTGAAGCCAAAGCTTTTGCAGGAGATAATCCTGATAAGGAGCTGAAATATTTAGATTCTATTGGTAAAGAAAAAGTATTAAATCTTGGTTTTACTGATTTCACTTACAATGAAGTGAAAAACAAACAACTTAATAAAGGTCTTGACTTAGAAGGGGGAATCAACGTAATTCTTCAAATTTCTATTAAAGATGTATTAAAAGGTTTGGCTAATAATTCTAAAAATCCAGTTTTTAATAAATCATTAGCTGATGCATCTGCAAATTTAGAAGGAAACAAAACGTATTTAAATAAGTTTTTTGAAGCTTTTGAAGCAAATTCAAAAGGATCTGTGAAATTAGCGTCTCCAGATATTTTCGCTAACAGAAGCCTTCAAGGTGATGGTGGTGTAGATTTTCAAATGTCTGACGCGCAGGTTCAAAAAGTTATCAAAAGAAAAGTTGATGAGTCTGTAGAAAGTGCTTTTAAAGTATTAAGAGAGCGTATTGACAAATTTGGTGTTACACAGCCAAACATCCAGAAATTAGGAGAAACAGGAAGAATCTTAGTAGAGCTTCCAGGTGCTAAGGATGTTGATAGAATTAAAAAATTATTAGGTGGAAAAGCTCAATTAGAGTTTTGGGAAACTTATAAAATTGAAGAAATCGGTAATTTCTTAGTATCAGCTAACGAAGCTTTAAAGAAAACTGAAGTTAAGAAAACTGAAACTAAAACAGTTGCTAAAGATTCATTAAATGCATTATTAACAGATGCTAAAGATTCTTCAGATGTTAAAAAAGGAAACAATCCTTTATTTGATAAAATAGTTAGTAATGGTGGTGGGCCAGTTTTAGGTTATTTTGCTCCTAAAGATACAGTCTGCTATCAATGATTATTTCAAAAGACCAGAAATTAGAGTATTATTGGCTGCTGACCAACACTATGCAAAATTTGTATGGAGTAAGCCAACAACTATAAAAGATCCAAAAGCTAAAGATGTAAAAAGCGCAGCTGATGTTGAAGTTGTAGAATTATACGCTTTAAAAGGAAACAGAGACAATACTCCAGCAATGAGCGGAGGTGTTGTAACTGATGCAAAAGATACTTTTGACCAAATGGGTAAACCAGCAGTTTCTATGCAAATGAACAGCCAAGGTGCTAAAGTTTGGGAAGAATTGACAGGAAGAGCATTTGCTCAAAAAAGTTACATTGCTATTGTATTAGATGATATCGTATATTCTGCTCCAGGTGTAACAAGCGGTCCTATTGCTGGAGGAAGATCTGAGATTACAGGTTCATTTGATGTAGCTGAAACTAAAGATTTAGCTAACGTATTAAATGCAGGTAAATTACCAGCTTCTGCAGATATTATTCAGTCAACGGTTGTTGGTCCATCTTTAGGACAAGCGGCTATTGATGCAGGTACAATTTCTTCTGTATTAGGTTTCTTATTAGTTTGTGTTTGGATGGTATTCTATTACGGTAAAGCTGGTTGGTATGCAAACCTTGCTTTATTATTAAACTTACTATTCTTATTCGGAATTATGGCAAGTTTTGGTTTTGTATTAACATTGCCAGGTATTGCAGGTATCGTATTAACATTGGGTACAGCGGTAGATGCTAATATTATTATCTACGAAAGAGCAAAAGAGGAATTACGTGAAGGAAAATCTCTTTCTGAAGCAGTTCAAGCTTCTTACGGATGGCACGGTGCAATGCGTTCTATTATTGACGCAAACGTTACTCACGTTTTAACTGGAGCGATCTTATTTATTTTCGGAACAGGTCCTATTAAAGGTTTCGCTTTAACATTATTAATTGGTATCGTAACTTCATTGTTTACTTCTATCTTTATTGCTAGAATCTTTATTGACAGAAATATTGCTGGAAAAGCTGATTTAACTTTCTGCACAAATATTACTAAAAACTGGTTTACGAACTTCCACTTTGACTTTATTAAAGTTAAGAAATTCACTTATATCTTCTCTTCTATTGTAACAGTAGTAAGTTTAGTTTCTATCTTCTTCGTTAACGGATTAGATGAAGGTGTTGATTTTGTTGGAGGAAGAACTTTCCAAGTTAAATTCGAAAAACCAGTTGATGCAACTGCAGTTTCAGATGAATTATCTGCTGCTTTCGGTACTCCTGTTGAAGCTAAAATTTTAGGTGATGATGATCAATTGAAAATCACAACTAAATACAAAATTAAAGAAGATGGAGTAGCTATTGATGAAGAAGTAAATCAGAAATTATATGCTGGATTACAGAAATACTTCCCAAATACATCTTACGATAAATTCATCAACTCATTTGATGGTAAGAAAGTTGGTGTTTTACAAGCTTCTAAAGTTGGTGCTTCTATCTCAGAGGATATTAAAACTAACTCTTACTGGGCGGTTCTTGGTGCAATGGCAGTTATTTTCTTATACTTAATGGTATCTTTCCGTAAATGGCAATATTCTTTAGGTGCGATTGCAGCTGTTGCTCACGACGTAATCTTTGTATTAGGAATTTATTCATTATGTTACAAATTCATGCCATTCCACATGGAAATGGATCAGCACTTTATCGCTGCGATCTTAACAGTAATTGGTTACTCTATGAACGATACTGTAATCGTATTTGACAGGGTGAGAGAGTTTATCATCGGAAACCGTAAAGGAAGTTTCGAAGATATCGTAAACGCTTCTATTAATACTACATTATCTAGAACATTGAATACTTCATTAATGATGATTATCGTATTATTAACGATGTTTATCTTCGGTGGAGAGTCTATCAGAGGATTTATCTTCGCAATGTTAATCGGTATTATTGTGGGTACTTACTCTTCATTATTTATCGCTACGCCAGTATTGGTTGATACGATTTCTAGTGATGAGAAACACACAATCGAAGACAAACACAATAAAGCATAATTATTGCTCTAGTTATATGAAAAGATCCAGTGAAAGCTGGATCTTTTTTTTGTGCTATATTTAAAAGAATTTTAGAATGATTTATGACAAGAAAATTACTTTTAGTCTTATTGTTTCTTATGGCTGTAGAAATGAACGCACAGAAAGGTGAATCAAATTTTTCCTTAGGTTTTAATTATGGTTTTGGAAGTGAATTCAGTAATAGAAACTACATGTTTACCAATCAATTTTACAAAGTTCAGCTATATTATAGATTAAAAGAAACAAAGCACTTTCAATATCAGATTTTAGTTCAGCCTGAGATTAATTTTGCTGAACATCAACTATTGAACTTTTATTTTGTTAAACCTGATACGCCCAATTATCAGCAAAAAAGAGACGAATTTACACGATTAAAAGATATTCGCGAATATGTGCTTAATTGTGGTTTTCTAGTGCGTAAACCTATTGGTAAAACATGTTCGTTTTATGTTTTGGGAAGTATTGGTCCGATGATTACAGATACAGAAACCGAGCGAATGTCTAAAGGTTTTGCTTTTGCTGATGTTTTAGCAGTTGGTTTTGCCGCAAGCTATGATAAATTTAAGTTTGATATTCGTCCTAGTGTAAGACATGTTTCTAATGCTGGATTAGGAAGCAGTAATGCAGGATATAATACAAAGAATATCGAATTTGGTATTTCCTGTCAGCTATAAAAAGAAAATGCCCAATACGTGATATTAGGCATTCTTTATTTATATTGAAAATTTATGACTCTGCTAAAGGATTTCTTTGCGCTCTAATGATAAAGAAAAGCCCTATAATGATAAAAGGTATACTTAACCATTGTCCTGTTGAGAATAAGCCTAATTCGCTTTCGAAACCGCCTTGGCTTTCTTTTACAAATTCGACAACGAAACGAACAACAAATAAAAGCACTAAAAATAATCCGAATAAAAGACCAGATTTAAGTCTTGCATTTGTTCTCCAGTATAAAAAGAATAAAATAGCAAATACAAAAACATAACAGAATGCTTCATATAATTGTGTAGGATGTCTTGAAGGAACTTCTGCTAATAATGTTGCAAATTTTGGATCTGTTGCAATTGCATTGTAAGCTTCTTTGGGATCGGCAATACCTGTTTTTTGTACTGCTTCGGCTTTGCTAAATGTATCGTGAAGAAAACGGATTCCAAAAGCAGATGAAGTTTCGTGACCTATAATTTCAGAATTAAAGAAATTTCCTAAACGTACAAAAATAGCGCCACTTGCAACAGGTATTACAACGCGGTCTAAGATCCATAGTAAAGAACGTTTTAGTATTTTTTTGCTGTAGTAATACATTGCAATAATAATCGCAATTGCAGCCCCATGACTTGCTAATCCTTGGAAACCTGTAAATTGAAATTCAGGTTCGAATTTAAACGGAAGGAAAATTTCTAAAATGTGATTTCTAAAATATTCCCAATCGTAAAAGAAGACATGACCTAAACGCGCTCCAATTAAAGTTGCAAGAACTGTCCAAACAAATAAAGAATCTAGTTTTTCAATCGATTCGTTTTCTCTTTCGAAAATCTTTTTCATTAGGAACCATCCTAAACCAAAAGCAATTACAAACATTAAGCTGTAATAGCGAATCATAAAAAATCCTAAGTTGATTCCCTCAGAAGGATTCCAAACTAAATTTAAGGCGTGTGTCATGTATAAATGTTTTATATAGCTGTAAAAATAAATATTTAATGTAAAGTGCCGCTTTCTAAAAGGTTAATGTTTGTGATTGCATTTTTTTTCAGGAACAGGATCGTAACCGCTTCTTCCCCAAGGGTGACAGCTTAAGATGCGTTTAATGCCTAAAAAACCGCCATAGAACAATCCGTGAATTTGCGGCGCTTGAATCATGTAAGTCGAACAAGTCGGCTCAAATCTGCAGGCAGCTGGCGTAAACGGCGAAATAGCAGTCTGATAAAAACGGACTAACAATACAAACGGATATATTAAAATTTTTGAAAACATATTTTTTTGTATCAGTTAGTTTAGTATTCAGTGTTCAGTCAGTATAAAGTTTGAAACTGAATACTAAAAAACTGAACACTGATCACTTTTTTTATTGTATGCTAAACGTAGTTCCTTCTTTTCCGTCTTTAAGCTGAATTCCTAAAGCGATTAACTGATCGCGAATCTGGTCAGAAAGTGCAAAGTTTTTATCTGCTCTTGCCTGATTTCTCATTTCGATAAGCATGTTTACTACGCCATCTAGTTTGTCGCTATCGCCATCTGCAGCCTTGTCGTCGTTAAGACCTAAAACATCATATACAAAAGCATTTACTGCTGTTTTAAAATCAGCTAAATCATTCGCAGAAATAGTTTCTTTGCCATCTTTTAATAAGTTGATATAGCGAACCGCTTCAAACAATTGTGCAATTAGAATTGGCGTATTGAAATCGTCGTTCATGGCATCGTAGCAAAGCTGTTTCCAAGCCGCAAAATCTATAGAGCTAGAATTTCCTGCCGTAATATTTGGCAAAGCATCAAGTGCTTCCATTAATCTTTTGTATCCTTTTTCGGTCGCAACAATAGCATCATCAGAAAAGTCTAAAATACTTCTATAATGTGCTTGAAGCATGAAAAAACGAGTTACAGAAGCAGAAAAAGGTTTGCTCAAGATATTATTATCTCCGCTAAGAATCTCGCCTGGAAGAATATTATTTCCAGTCGATTTTGCCATTTTCTTTCCGTTTAGGGTAAGCATGTTGGCGTGCATCCAGTAATTTACTGGTGCCTGACCTGTGCAAGCTTCATTTTGGGCAATTTCACATTCGTGGTGCGGGAATTTTAAATCCATTCCACCTCCGTGAATGTCAAAATGATTTCCAAGATATTTGGTGCTCATTGCAGTACATTCCAAATGCCATCCTGGGAAACCATCGCTCCAAGGAGAAGGCCATCTCATGATATGTTCTGGTTCTGCTTTTTTCCATAAGGCAAAATCCTGAGGATTTCTCTTGTCCGACTGTCCATCAAGATCACGGGTGTTAGCTAACATATCATCGATATTTCTACCGCTTAAGATACCGTAATTATTGGTTTCGTTATATTTTACAACATCAAAATATACTGAACCATTAGCAACATATGCAATGCCTTTATCGATTATTTTTTTAATAATTTCAATTTGCTCAATAATGTGTCCTGTTGCTGTAGGCTCGATGCTTGGAGGTAAAAAATTGAAAGCTTTTAGAATGTTGTGAAAGTCAACAGTGTAGCGTTGTACTACTTCCATTGGTTCTAATTGTTCTAAACGCGCTTTTTTGGCAATTTTATCTTCACCTTCATCCACATCGTCTACGATATGTCCAACATCGGTGATATTTCGAACATAACGAACTTTATAATCCAAATGAAGAAAATATCTAAAAATTACATCAAAAGACATAAAAGTTCTCACGTTTCCTAAATGGACATTACTATATACGGTAGGTCCACAAACATACATTCCAACGTTTCCTTCATGGATTGGTTTGAAATCTTCTTTTTCACCCGAAAGTGAATTGTATATTTTTAGAGGTTGACTGCTATATAGTGGCATAGTATTTTTGTTTAATCGTTTAATCGTTTAACCGTTAATTTTGTTTAATTCGGATTATCGGATTTATTGTTGTGAAAGATAATATTTTTTTAGATTATTTATTTGATTACAAATTTTTTCAATTTTTTCTCTTGATGCTACATAATCTGTTTCTGAAACATAATTTAAATCTTTTGAAATGATTAAATGATTTAAAGTTTCCATTGCAGATGAGTAAGAAATCGTTAAAAAATGAGCTTTGTCCTTACTTGTATTTCTTGAAGTTCCTTCAGCAATATTTGTTGCAATCGAAGATGCGCTTCTTTTTATTTGAGATGTTATTCCGAATAATTCATTTGATGGAAATTTACTAGTCAATTTATAAATATCCAAAATGAACATTCTTGCATTTTGCCACACTTCAAGTTTCTCAAAAGAAAAAATGTACATGTTTATTTGTTTAATCGTTTAACCGTTTATTTGTTCAACTGTTTTTTTCGATTAAACGATTAAACAAATAAACGATTAACCCAAATATTTAGAATTGAGTGTCTAGTTTGATATAATCTAAGAATTCTCTTTTCGTTTGAGGATCTTTGAATTTTCCACCAAACTCAGAAGTTACTGTGCTTGCTTTCGATATCTTTAATTCCGCGAGAGTTTACGCAAAGGTGTTTTGCATCAATCACACAGGCAACATCTTCTGTTCCTAAAGCTTTTTGAAGTTCTTGAACAATCTGCATAGTTAGACGCTCTTGTACTTGAGGTCTTTTTGCATAATACTCAACAATACGGTTCATTTTTGATAAACCAATCACGCGTCCGCTTGAGATATAAGCAACATGAGCACGCCCGATAATTGGCAGTAAGTGATGCTCGCAAGTAGAATAAACTGTAATGTTTTTTTCTACAAGCATTTCGCCATATTTGTAATTATTGTCAAAAGTAGAAGCTTTCGGCTGTTTTGCTGGGTTAAGACCACCAAAAATTTCTTTTACAAACATTTTTGCAACTCGGTTTGGAGTTCCTTTAATGCTGTCATCTGTCAAATCCATTCCTAATGTTTGTAGAATGCTTTCGACATCTTTTTTAATTTTTTCTATTTTTTCTTCATCAGTGATGTCAAAAGCATCCTCTCTTAAAGGGTTTTTTGCATTACTGCTGAAGTGACTGTCACCTATTTCGTCTAAAAAATCTTCGTTATTTATCATTAAGAACTACTATTATAATGTGGTATATCTTTTTAAGGCGGTAAAGATAATTAATAAATAGGAAACCTATTCTATGGTTTTTAGGATTTAATTGTCGCTTTTTGGATATAATTTAAAATTTGAAGATAAATACTATTATTAAAAATAAAAAAGACAACAACGAAAAACGTTATTGTCTTTTTAAATTGTATTATAATGAATTGATTATCTGTTGTTGTAAACTAGTAAAGCCTCCTTTAAAATGTTTACGGCTGTAATCAAATCTTTTTTGTTTAAAACATAGGCAATACGAACTTGATTTAGTCCCATTCCAGGTGTCGAATAAAAACCTTTAGCAGGAGCAATCATTACTGTTTCGCCATTTAAGTTATAACTTTCAAGTAACCATTGTGCAAAATCGTCTGAATCTTTTATAGGAAGCTCTGCAATGCAATAAAAGGCACCTTTTGGTTTAGTTACAATAACACCATCAATTTTATTTAATTCAGCGATTAAAGTGTTACGGCGTTCTTTGTATTCGCCGATTACTTCGTCAAAATAACTTTGAGGTGTGTCAATTGCGGCTTCACACGCAATCTGTTCAATAGTTGGCGGACTTAAACGTGCTTGAGCAAACTTCATTACTGTTGCCAAAACATCTTTGTTTTTAGTTACCAAGCATCCAATTCTTGCTCCGCACATACTGTAACGTTTAGAAACAGAATCGACCATGATTACGTTTTGCTGTACATCTTCAAGATTCATTACAGAAAAGTGCACATCGTCGCCATCATATAAAAATTCACGATATACTTCATCAGCGATTAAGTATAAATCATGTTTTTTAATTAAGCTGGCAAGCTGTTTAATTTCTGTTTCAGAATATAAATATCCAGTCGGATTTCCAGGGTTGCAAATCAGAATGGCTTTTGTTTTTGGTGTTATTAATTTTTCTACTTCATCAATACTTGGCAAAGCAAATCCAGTTTCGATAGTAGAAACTAGAGGCACTACAGTTGCACTTGTAGAAGAAGCAAAGGCATGATAATTAGCATAAAAAGGTTCCGGGATAATGATTTCATCTCCTGGATCTGTAATTGTGGCCAGTGCAAAAAGTAAGGCTTCAGAGCCACCAGTTGTTACAATGATGTCTTCTGTGTTAACGTTTACATTTTGGCGCTGGTAAAAATGAGCTAATTTTTTTCTATAGCTTTCATATCCGGCAGACGGACTGTATTCTATAATACTCAAATCAATATTTTTTACCGCCTCGATGGCCACTTCCGGTGTCTTGATATCCGGTTGACCAATGTTTAAGTGATACACCTTGTGTCCCTTTTTCTTTGCTAAATCAGCAAAAGGAGCCAGCTTGCGTATCGGAGATTCGGGCATGTTTCTTCCCTTGAGTGAAATTGTCGGCATGAGTATAAATTATTGAAGTGCAAATTTGCATATTTTTTTCGAATTTAACGTAAACAATAAGGGTACTTCCAAAAATGTAACAATAATAAATATATTTACTAATTTTATAATAAAATATTGTCAATGAAAAAATATATAGTATTGTTTTTTGGGTTATTCTTACCTTTTTTGCTTTTTGGACAAGGCGATTTCATATTGGAAAACAATGCAACAAAGGCTACGATCCCTTTTAAATTGATTAATAACCTCGTTTTTATTCCTATAAAAGTGAATGGAGTAGAGTTGAATTTTCTTCTTGATTCTGGTGTTGAAGAAACACTTTTGTTTAGTATGGAAGATAAACAAGAAGTTAGTTTTAACAATGTTGAGAAAATCAAACTCCGTGGATTAGGAAGCGAAGAAGAGATAGAAGGCTTGAAATCGACAAAGAATATTCTAGAAACGCATGGTCTGAAATCAAGTGACCATATGGTTTTTATTATCCTAGATCAAAGTTTTAATTTGTCTTCTCATATTGGAATTCCTGTTAATGGAATTATCGGTCATAAATTCTTTAGAAACAATCTTGTTGAAATTAATTACCAGAAAAAGAAAATAATAGTTCATGCTAAGAGCGATAGATATCAGGGAAAACTTGATAAACAGTTTAAAATGGTTCCGATAACGGTTGAAAAGTCAAAACCTTATATAATTACAAAAGCTACAGTTAATGATCAAGAAATTCCGGCAAAGCTTTTAATTGATATTGGAAATAGTGATGCTTTCTGGATTTTTGAAAATGATAAAATAAAACTCCCGAACAAAAACTTTCCTGATTTTTTAGGAAAAGGTTTTAGCGGTGACATTGAAGGACATCGCGCTAAAATTGATAAATTCTCTATAGACGAATTTGATTTTAAAAAACCTATTGTCTCTTTTCCTGATTCTGCATCAATTCGTAACGTTAAGATGGTTCCAGGACGTATCGGTTCTGTTGGTGGAGAAGTTTTGAAACGATTTACCTTAGTTTTAGATTATAAAGAAAAAAAACTGTACTTAAAAAGAAACAGCAAATTTGGAGAACCTTTTACTTATAATAAGAGCGGAATTACGATTCAGCACAACGGACTTCAATGGGTGCAAGAAACAGTACATTTAGAGACTGTAAGAGTTGCTTCTACAATGGATGAATTGCAAGAAAAAGACAAAAACGAAAATAACTTCAAGTATAAATTTGCTCTTAAGCCAGTTTACGAAATAGTAAATGTGCGTGAGAATTCTCGTTGCTGAAAAATGTGGATTACGAAAAGGTGATATTATAGTTAGTATCAATAAAAATCAGCCATATAAATACACTCTTCAACAAATAAATAATCTTTTGAAATCTGAAGATGATGTATGGATTAATCTTGAGGTAGAACGAAATAGTTTGGTGCTTAAATTTAGGTTTAAATTAGAAGATGAGTTGTAAAAAAGTAGAATTTTAATTTTGGGTTGATTTCTTTAAAAACCCCATTTTAAGCTATTGTAATGTAGGTGTGCCTTTTTTTTGTGAAAATAAGTTTACTAAAAATTAGCTTTTTAGTTAGATAATTTCTTATGTTTAACAAAAAATTAATCTATGGCAAAAAACTACATTAACTACCTACATTTTGTATTGTTTTTTATTTTTTTCCTTAATTCCTTCAAAACTAACGGCACAATGTGCTGGTACTGACAATGTAAATGAATTAATTTGCGATGTCACTAATCCCATTTATCAATCAGTAAATTTATTTTCTTTGTTAGGAGGTTCTCCAATTCCAGGTGGAACATGGACAGATGATAATAATCTACAAGGTTTAGATCCTTCTACTGGTATTTTAAATGCTCAATTTATCCTTAGCGGAGGAGAATATCACTATACCTATACAGCTCCAGCGACTTCGGGGTGTACAAATAACAAAGCTGTAGTCACGATTACCATAGGCGCATACGTGGGCGTGGGATCTGAAGCAACAGTTTGTAACGAAAATAATTTTTTTAATCTTTTTACAGCTTTTGACAGTAAGGTTATGGGGCCACATGTAAACGGAAGTTTTACTACCGATAAAGGGCAGCCTGTACCGCGTACAATACCAATTGGACAATATACAACCAAAACTACGCTTAACTTTATATATACTGTACCGGCAGTGCTGGCGTGTTCTCCTGATACAAAGTCAACCAATGTGCAGGTGACTATTTTTATAGCTCCTAAAATTGGAGAACCACAAGATTTGGAATTATGCGGGACTACAGATTTGGCGGCCTACACCGATTTAGATTTATTTGACCGGATAGGTGAAGGGGATAAAGGAGGTACTTGGACAGGTATGGGATTGACTTCTGCTACAGATCATAACATTAATCTTCAAGAATTGTTTGATGCAAATGGACCTGGCGTATACCCTTATACCTACACTGTTTTGGCGCTTCCTAATAGTAATATATGTGCTAATAAAAGTGCTACTGTAAATATAACTCTCGAAAAAAGACTTGATTTTACAGGATCTAAAATTGAAGTAAGCAAAGATATTTGCGAATCTGAAATTGCGACAGCGACTTATTCGGCAAAAATTACCCAAGGGCAAGATAATATTCCTAATGGGAAATATGATGTAAGCTTTACTATTGTTGGGCCAGGAGTATCAGCATCTGATAATGTAAGAGGGGATTTTGTGAATGGAGAATTTAATTTTCCAATACAATCATCTTATTTTAAAGAAGTAGGTGAGTATACGATAACGGTTACAGGTATAGTGTCTACAACAAGTAGAAGAAAATGCGTAGACATTTTCAATCCGTTTTCGAGTGTTTTAACAATTTATCCGTTACCGCTTTTAACTAATGCTACGCTAACAGCGCTTCCTGTTTGCCAAAATGATATAGCGACAATTGATATTATTGCACCTCAATTGCTTGATGGTACTTATCGTATTTCTTACAATATAAATGGAGATAATCTAGCTATGGGCGAAACAGCAGAAATACAATCTGTTGGCGGAAAAGCATCTTTTACAATTCGGGAAACCTGAGTAAAAGAAGCGGATTGTCGGTAATTACAATTTATAATATAACCAATATTACAAATCCTTCACCACAATGTACCAATACAGCAAATGTTGCAGGAAATCTATATGTAAATCCGTTGCCAAATGCATTAACTGTAATTGCGGCAGTTAAAGATTATTGCTTGAATGCACCTGTTACTGTTGAAATTTCTGGGTTGGAAACTTTAACCAATGTTAGTATTTCTTATCAATTGTCAGAAAGTAATATTTCGGGAATACAGACTATTAGTAATACAGTGCAAAATGGTAAGTTAGATTTTGTAATTCCTGCCGAATTGCTTTTAAATACAGGTTCAACAAAAATTACATTATTGAATTTAACTAATACGGTTACAAATTGTGATGTCGATTTAATCAACATTACAGACGATTTCATTATAAATCCGATTCCGCCTGCACCAACTGTTTTAGATCAGAACTTTTGTAAAGTAGACGAGGCGGTAATTGCCAATTTAGAACCAAAAGGAACTCAGTACAAATGGTATAATTCTGCAACAGCAACAACGCCACTCGCCGTTGATTATGTTTTAAAAACAGAAGATTATTACGTTACAGAAACCTCTGCTGAAGGTTGTATTTCAGAACCCGCAAAAGTTTCGGTAGTGATAAATGATACGCCAGCACCAGAAATGAACGAAACGGCAGATTTTTGCGGTTTAGCAAATCCGAAAATAAGCGATTTATCCAGTAAGACAAATGTTCCGTCAACGGTAGCTTGGTATGATTCTGTAGACGGAAATTTATTGCCTTCAACCACATTATTGGTGCACAATGCAATTTATTACGGATACGATTTAAATGAAACAACAAGATGTCTATCTGAAAATTATAAAGAAGTGAAAGTCTCTTTACGAGATTGTGAAGTTGCTCAGTACGATTTCTTTGTTCCTGACGGATTTTCTCCAAACGGAGACGGTGTAAACGATTCATTTGTGATAAAAGATATTGAATTTTTATATCCAAACTATACACTTGAAATTTATAACAGGTACGGCAACGGAATGTATAAAGGAGATAATAGTAAACCAGCTTGGGATGGCAAGAATTACGAGAAAAGCGGTATCGCTGGAGGCGTTGCACCCAATGGAGTTTATTTTTATGTGTCGCATTTTAATAAAGACAATAAACCGCCACAACAAGGCCGTCTTTACTTAAATCGATAATCTCTTTTATATTTTTAATATAATTTTCAAATGAAAAAAATAATACTCCTTATAAATTTCCTTTTCTGTTTATCCATTTCTGCCCAGCAAGATCCTGAGTATACGCATTATATGTATAATATGAGCGTTGTAAATCCTGCTTATGCAACTGGAGTTCCCGCCATGATGAATTTTGGCGGATTATACAGAACGCAGTGGGTTGGCGCTTACGGTGCGCCTAAAACATTTACATTTTTTGGACATACCGCAATTAATGACAAAATAGAAGCAGGAATCTCATTTATTTCTGATGATATTGGTGACGGTGCAAAAAAGGAAAACAACGTTTATGCTGACTTTGCCTATGTTTTAAAATTAGGCGGAAAAAATAAATTATCGTTAGGTTTAAAAGCTGGATTTTCGTCTATGCAAACTAATTTTAACGGATTCAGATTTACAGATCCTCAAACAGATTTAGCTTTTTCAGAAAACATAAATGCAACAAAACCTAATATTGGAGTTGGAGCTTATTATTTTAGAGATAATCTATACGTTGGATTGTCTGCACCGAATTTACTAAAGTCAAAATATATCGAAGAAAAGTCAGGAGTTAATGCTTTCGGTTCAGAAGAAATACATACTTTTTTGACAGCGGGTTATGTTTTTCAGGTTAATGATAAAGTGAAATTGAAACCAGCGTTTATGTCAAAATTTGTAAAAGGTGCACCAATTAGTTTAGATGTTACTGCTAATGTTTTGTACAATGAAAAATTCGAATTTGGAGCAGCATACAGAATTGATGATTCGGTAAGTGCTCTATTTAATATAAATGTTACGCCAACGCTGAGAATAGGTTATGCCTATGATTACACACTTACAAACTTCGGACAGTTTAATTCAGGAACACACGAAATTATGCTTTTGTTTGATTTGGACTTGTTAGGAAAAGGATTTGATAAATCTCCAAGATTCTTCTAAAATGAAAAATATGAAAAAATTACTCGTTATTGTATTCGTATTTTCAATACAGTTTATAAATGCACAAGATCAGGAATTAGCCAGAGCAAAACGTTTTTTTGATAAAACGTATTACAGCGAAGCCATTATTTTATATCAAAAATTAGCAGACGAAAGACCTTCTCAAGAAGTCATTAAAAATCTTGCCGATTCTTATTTCTATACCAATGAATTGATTAAAGCGCAACGCTATTATCGTCTCTTGATTGGCAATTACAGCAATAATTTAGACCGAGAATATTATTTTAGATATGCACAAACTCTAAAAGCAACAAATAGTAACGATGATGCAAATGCCAATTTAAAGGAATATTATTCTAAATCTGCAAATGCAGAAGATATGGTCAATTTTGAAAAAGAATTGAAAACTTTAGAAAATGTCACCGCAATTGGTAAACGTTTTGAAATTAAAAATCTTGCGATAAATACGCCAAATTCTGAATTTGGAGCTGTAAAATACAAAGACAATCTAGTTTTTGCAGGAGTAAAATTGAAACCAGGTTTGTTTGACAAAAGATACAAATGGGATAATGAAACCTATTTAAATTTGGTTACGATTCCGCTTAAAAACATTAATTCTGCAGATTCCATTATCCATTATTTTGCTAAAGAATTAAAAACCGGAATGCACGAATCGAATGCTGTTTTTACAAAAGATGGCAAAACAATGTATTTTACCCGAAACAATTCTAAAAACGGAAAGAAGAAAAAGACGATAAAAAAATCTCTAATCTTCAGATTTTTAAAGCAGAATTGGTAGAAGGAAAATGGACAAATGTTACGTCGCTTCCATTTAATAGTCCAAATTATTCTGTTGAACATCCCGCTTTAAGTCCAGATGAAAAAGTCTTGTATTTTGCTTCTGATATGCCAGGATCTATCGGCTCTTTTGACATTTATTCGGTTAACATCAATAAAGGGGCATTTGATACACCGAAAAATTTAGGTTCAGAAATTAATACAGACAAAAGAGAACAGTTTCCTTTTGCTTCTGCAGATAATAAGCTTTATTTTTCATCAGACGGACATTTAGGTTATGGATCTTTAGATGTTTTTGTCTCTGAAATAAATGGAAACGAGTATTTAAAACCCGTAAATGTCGGACTTCCATTAAACTCTAATTTAGATGATTTTGCATTTAATATTGATTCGAACACTAAAGAAGGATTTTTTGCTTCGAATAGAGAAGGAGGTAAAGGAAGCGATGATATTTACCAATTCAAAGAAATAAAAGATTTGATTGTTGAAGATTGCAAACAGTTTATTGCTGGAACCATTACAGATCTTGATACACAATTGGCTTTAGAAAATGCAACGGTATTATTGCAAGATTCAGAAAATAAGACTTTAAATACTATTACAACTTCGGCTGACGGAAAATTCAGTTTTACTGTTGCTTGCGAGGCTTCGTATAAAATTAGTGCTTTCAAAGAAAATTATACTAATGCTTCTAAAATATTGACATTAGACAAAACAAGAGATAAAGTTAATGATGGTTCTTTGGCACTAAGATCTTTAGAAGCAATTCAAAAAGAAGAAAAACAAATTGCTGAAAACAAGAGAAAACAGGAAATTATTATTGAAGAAGAAAACAAGAAAAAAGAAGCCTTGGCGACAATTGAATTAAAAGAGAAAGACAAAAAAGCCAAAGAAGCGGCAATTGTAGTCGCTGAAATTCGAAAGAACGAAAAAGTAAAAGAAATTTTAGAAAAAGAAAAAGATATTGTCAAGGATAAAGAACGTTTAATCATAAAAACAGATCCTATTTATTTTGATTACGATTTGTGGTATATCCGTAAAGAATCGAAAGTGATTTTAGGACGAGTTGTAGAATTGATGAAGAAATATCCAGACATGAAAATCGAAATCGGATCGCATACCGATTCACGAGGAAATGAAAAATACAATGCTGATTTATCTCAAAAAAGAGCCAATTCAACGCGAGAGTTTATCATACAATCTGGCATAGATTCTAAGCGAGTTGTAGCAAAAGGTTATGGCGAATCGGTTCCAATTATAAAATGCAAAACAGATGAATCTTGCTCAGAAGAAGAACACGAATTGAATAGAAGATCTGAATTTGTAATTAAAAATTTATAAAATTATTGAAAGAAGAAAGCCTTTTTTTCTTTAATTTTATAATAGTATCAACAAAATAGAAAAAATATGAGAAATCTAACCTTATCTTGTTTGCTTCTATCCTTTATTGGATTGCAAAGCTGTAAAAATGAAGAAAAACAAAAAGCCGCTGAAGCTGTAAAAGCAGAAGGTGAAGCAGTCGTAAGTACTGCATGCTATAAAGCAATTTACGAAAAGGATACAATAGATTTAAAACTGAATACGTTAAAGAACGGAAAATTAACGGGAGATATGGTTATGAATGTAGCACCTTCAACTGTTAGAAAAGGAGAAGTTGCAGGTGAATTCCACGGAGATACTTTATTTGTAGACTACACTTTTAAAGTTAATGAGGACGCTAAAACCTTCAAAAATCCTATGGCATTTTTAAAACGTAACAATCAGCTTATTTTGGGTAACGGAACTATGCAGACAACAATGGGAGTAACTTATTTGGTAAAAGATAAACCGATTGATTTTGACAGCGTAAAATATAAATTTGACTCAGTAGAATGTCTTGCGAAGTAATAAAGAAGAAAGATTTGAGAAGCAAGATGTTTCTCTATGTAGATAATGAGAAAAGATTTTAGAAGGAAGATATTTCTCTGTAAAAGTAAAAAGCCGTTTCTAGATTTAGAAACGGCTTTTTATTATTTAGAAGTTTTTTAATTCTTATTGAACTTCACCCTTAATTTTAAGAGCTACTCTTCCGTCAGGATAGTTTACTGCGTTTGTTTCAACAGTAATTGTTTTACGAATAGGTCCTGCTACCATATTATATTTTACATCAATTTTTCCTTTTTTGCCTGGCAAAATTGCTGCCGCAGGTTTTGTTACAATGATAGAACTTACTGTAGATTCTGCACCTGTAATTAATAATGGAGCATCACCAGTATTTGTAAATTCAAAGGAACGAAGCCCATTGTCGCCTTTAGAAATTTTTCCATAATCAATTGTATTGTCTGAGGTCGCAAATTCAATTTTTGGGCCGTTTTGTGCAAAACTTATTGCGCTAAACAATAAGACTGCAATAAAAGAGGCTGTATTTTTCATATGAAATCTTTTTTTATTGTAAGTAAATATACATTCTTTTAATTAACACACAAATTATTATTTCTCTTTTTATAGTCTACTTAATTATTTACTTTTGCTGTCAGTTATAAATACAAAAATTGAACCAGTTTTTTTGTTTAACTGTTTAATCGTTTATTTGTTTAATCGTTGAGATTGATTTATAAATGATTTTTTAAAACAGAAATAAGAAAACAAATCAATTTGAAATTCGATGATCAAAACCGATTAAGCGGTTAAACAAATTAACGATTAAACAACCCTAGTAAATGACAATTCCAGCACAATTTGACGCTAAGACGATTGAGAGTAAATGGTATGATTACTGGATGAAAAACAATTATTTTCATTCAGAACCAGATCATAGAACACCGTACACCATTGTAATTCCGCCGCCAAACGTCACTGGAGTCCTTCACATGGGACATATGTTGAATAATACGATTCAGGATGTTTTAATTCGCCGTGCACGTCTTAAAGGATTCAACGCTTGTTGGGTTCCGGGAACAGATCACGCTTCTATTGCAACTGAAGCAAAAGTGGTAGCGAAATTAAAAGCAGAAGGAATCAATAAAAACGATTTGACCCGTGAAGAATTCCTAAAACATGCTTGGGAATGGACAGATAAATATGGTGGAACAATCTTAGAACAACTTAAGAAATTAGGTGCTTCTTGCGATTGGGAACGCACTAAATTTACTATGGATCCAGATATGTCTGCATCTGTAATTAAATCGTTTGTAGATTTATACAACAAAGGATTAATCTACAGAGGATACCGCATGGTAAACTGGGATCCGGAAGCAAAAACTACTCTTTCTGACGAAGAAGTAATTTACGAAGAACAACAAGGAAAATTATTTTTCTTAAAATATAAAATTGAAGGTTCAGAAGACTTCTTAACGATTGCTACAACTCGTCCAGAAACTATTTTTGGAGATACTGCAATTTGTATTAATCCTAATGATGAGCGTTTTGCACATTTAAAAGGTAAAAAAGCGATCGTTCCTATTTGCGGAAGAGTAATCCCAATTATTGAAGACGAATATGTAGATGTAGAATTCGGAACAGGATGTTTGAAAGTAACGCCTGCTCACGATATGAACGATAAAACTTTAGGAGAAAAACACAACCTAGAAATCGTTGATATTTTTAATGAAGATGCAACTTTAAATAGTTTCGGATTACATTATCAAGGAAAAGACCGTTTTGTGGTTCGTACTGAAATTGCAAAAGAACTGGAAGAAATTGGAGCTTTAGCAAAAACAGAAACTCACTTAAATAAAGTTGGAACTTCTGAAAGAACAAAAGCAGTAATCGAACCAAGATTATCTGACCAATGGTTCTTGAAAATGGAAGAATTAGTAAAACCTGCAATTAAGTCGGTTTTAGAAACAGGAGAAATTAAATTACATCCAAAACGTTTCGAAAATACTTATGCGCATTGGTTAAACAACATTCGCGATTGGAATATTTCTCGTCAATTATGGTGGGGACAACAAATTCCAGCGTATTATTATGGAGACGGAAAAGAAGATTTCGTAGTTGCTGAAAACATCGAAGACGCTTTAGCTTTAGCAAAAGAAAAAACATCTAACAACTCACTTACAACATCTGACTTAAAACAAGATGTTGACGCGTTAGACACATGGTTTTCTTCTTGGTTATGGCCAATGTCAGTTTTTGGCGGAATCATGGATCCAGAAAGTCCAGATTTTAAATACTATTACCCAACAAATGACTTGGTAACTGGTCCGGATATTTTATTTTTCTGGGTGGCGAGAATGATCATTGCAGGTTACGAATATGCAGGCGAAAAACCATTTACAAATGTATATTTGACTGGTTTGGTTCGTGACAAACAACGTCGTAAGATGTCTAAATCATTAGGAAATTCTCCTGATCCTTTAGATTTGATCGATGCTTTTGGAGCTGATGGTGTTCGTGTGGGATTACTTTTAAGTGCTTCTGCAGGAAACGATATTATGTTTGATGAAGAATTATGCAGTCAAGGAAAAGCGTTTTCAAATAAAATCTGGAATGCCTTCAAATTGATTAAAGGATGGGAAGTTTCTGAAACTATCGCACAGCCAGAATCATCAAAAGTGGCAATCGAATGGTATGAAGCGAAATTACAGCAGACTTTAGTTGACATCGAAGATAATTTTGAGAAATACAGAATTTCAGATTCTCTTATGGCAATTTATAAATTGGTTTGGGATGATTTCTGTTCTTGGTTCTTAGAAATGATTAAACCTGCATACCAACAGCCAATTGACAGCGTAACTTTCGCGAAAGCGATCGAAATGTTAGAAAACAACTTGAAGTTATTGCACCCGTTTATGCCTTTCTTGACAGAGGAAATCTGGCAATTAATCGCTGAAAGAACTCCAGAAGAAGCTTTAATTGTTTCAACTTGGCCAGAAGTAAAACCGTTTGATGCAAAATTGATTTTAGATTTTGAAAACTCAATTGAAGTAATTTCGGGAATTAGAACAATCAGAAAAGATAAAAATATTCCGTTTAAAGATGCAATTGAATTAAAAGGAATCAACAGCGAAAATGTTTCTACTTATTTTGATTCAATCATAACGAAATTAGGAAACGTTTCTGCTTTCGAATATGTTTCTGAAAAAGTAGACGGCGCACTGTCTTTCCGTGTAAAATCGAATGAATACTTCATCCCGATTACAGGAAATATCGATATTGAAGCTGAGATTGCAAAACTGACAGAAGAATTAAATTATACAAAAGGATTCTTGAAATCTGTAGAAGCGAAACTTTCAAACGAGAAATTCGTAAACGGAGCTCCAGAGAAAGTTCTTAATTTAGAAAAACAAAAACAAGCTGATGCTTTAGCAAAAATTGCTACAATTGAGCAGAGTTTGGCTGGTTTGAAATAAGAATCAGATTGATTTAAAATAAAAAAGCTGTCCAAAGTGGACAGCTTTTTTTATCTTGTATCATTCCGAGGCACTTTGAATCGCAAAATTTTAATTTTCGTAGAAATTATCTTTAATATAGAAAACAGTGTCTATAAATTGAAGTATGCCATTTTCTGTTAATACATTTTCGTCGTGAAGATCTTCAAGAATAATTCCTAAGTCAGGATTATAGTAATCGTTGTTTTTGGTATTTAGAAAACCGTTTACAAGCATAAACTTCTTTACAACTTCTAAGTCTGTTGGTTCAGTTGCTTTTACGAAAGGCTGTTCAACAACTGCATATATAATATCTTCGTTTTTGAAAAAGCCTAATAAATTGTATGCTGTATCTGGAAAAAAGAAGTTATTTAATAATAAATTGTTGAAGTAATCTATCCAAGAATTGTAATAAATAGAATCATTAAGTTTGATTACATGTTTTCCGTCTTTTAAATAGACTTTTTGCTCTGCTCCTTCAGAAAGATAATCTTCAAGATTAATATCTAAAATCCAAAGACTATTTAATTCTATAAACCTTTCTAAGGTCTCTTTTTCTTGTTTTTTGAAATGCTTGAACCCTTCAGCCATTTTACTTGAGCTTTGGCTTCTTCTAAGGTAACTGGCTGCTGCTTGGATAATTGTTCCATGCTTAACTTTGCTCTTTCCTGAAATGATAAGTTGTAATTCATGTTTCATATTGTTAAATGCAAAAATAGTGCATTTTATTAAAAAATAAAATAAAAGTAAGTTTTGTATTACTTTTGTAATAAAACTAAAAATCTCAAGATTTTTAGTTTTACTTAAAAATCTTGGGATAAAATCAAAACTCTAATTCAATATTTTAGAACTTGTAACGCAAGCTTGTCATAACTTGACGAGGAGCGATTGGGTTTACACTATAGTTCTCGTGAACAGTATAATTTAATTCGTTTGTGATGTTTGATAATTTGCAAAGAATCGAGAATTTTCTCCAAGCATATCCAACAGATGCATCAATAGTAACATAACCTTCCAAAGGAATTTCTCTATGGTAGATTCCGTCAGGATATTTAACTGTATCTGTGTTGTATTGGTCATTCCAACCTCCTAAACGATCACCAATGTAATT
The DNA here is from genome assembly GCF_029625315.1 of Flavobacterium ginsengisoli. Taxonomy (NCBI): domain Bacteria; kingdom Pseudomonadati; phylum Bacteroidota; class Flavobacteriia; order Flavobacteriales; family Flavobacteriaceae; genus Flavobacterium; species Flavobacterium ginsengisoli. The sequence goes on along the minus strand of NZ_CP121110.1, from coordinate 2,020,492 downwards.
TCCAATTGCTCCAACAGATAAATTTTTTAATAGACCTTCTTGTACAGTGTAATAGAAACTTAAGTTTGCTGTGTTTGCTGGAGTTCTAACAAGACGATCACCTTCAATAAAACTTCCGTTTAAACCAGATGTTTTAGTATAACGCATATCATTGTAGCTGTATCCTGCAATAATGCTAAGTCCGTCAATTGGTCTTGCCGTAACATCAACTTCAACACCTTTACTTTTAGTTTCACCACTTAAAACTTTTACGTTTGCATCCGTGTTTAAACTTCCATCAGCTTTAAATTCGGCAGTTTGAGCTAAGTTGCTGTTGGTAATTTGATAAACTGTAACATTTGTGCTTAATAATCCTTTTAAGAAATCAGTTTTAATACCAGCCTCGTATTGATCAATAATAGAAGGTTCAATTGGTTTTAAATCTGCTGTAGTTCCTGTGTTTGGTGTAAATGAAGTAGAATAGCTACCAAAGATAGAAACCTCTTTTCTAGGTTGGTAAATTAATCCAAATTTTGGAGAAAATGCATTATCAAGTTTTTTGTCACCAACTGTTGGTATTGCATTTTCTGGGTTTCCTGCACCAGTTGCTGTTTCTTTATAAGTTGTAACTTCAGCTTCTTGCCATGACCAACGTACACCTGCCAATACTTTGAATTTCTCTGTAATTGAGATTAAATCTTGAAAATAGACACCAAAACGATTGGTTTCTGTTTTTGCAATTTGAGTTGCTCTCGCATCTGGAATATCATTTCTTTGTGTTGACGGATCAAAGTTGAAAAGATTGATTGTATCATAATTTGCAGGATTAAATGCAAAAGTATAAGCCGTTGCAAATGAGTTTTCCCAGTCTGCACCAGTAAATATTTGGTGTTTTATTGATCCTGTATTAAAGTTTCCTTGAAGACTTAATTGATCTCCTAAAATTTGTTCTGAGTTATCGTTTTGAACTAAAGGTCTTGTCCAGTCTCCGTTTTCTTTAACAGAAGATAATTGTGCTGTAGATTTTGAAGCTCTGTCATAAGTTTGGTAAGAGCTATTGAAATTAAGCTTCCAATTTTTATTGAAATCATGATTTAACAATACAGACGCACTAGCAGATTTTGTATTACCATTAGACCAAAGAGATCCATAAAAAGCATTTCTAGGCAAATCAAGAATTTGTGTGCCAATAATTCCAGTTCCAAAATCTGGTGTCCAATCTGCGCTTAAATAATCTCCTTGAATTGTAATTTGAGTTTTAGGATTAATGATAAAAAGCAACGATGGATTTACATATACACGTTTATTTTTTACGACATCTCTAAAGCTTTCTGAGTTTTCGTAAGAACCGTTGATTCTAAAGGCAATTGATTTAGTAAGACCTCCATACAAATCAAATGCTGGCTTGTAATAAGAGTAACTTCCAATTTGCATTGAAACTTCTCCACCGCTTTTAAATTGAGGTGTTTTAGTTACTAAATTTAGAATTCCTCCAGGTGCTACGTTTCCAAATAATAAAGCTGAACCTCCTTTAAGAAATTCTACTTTATCTAGTCCAGAAACATCAGGAATTGACCCTGCATTATAACGGAATCCGTTTTTAAACATATTGTTTGTAGACATGTCATAACCTCTAGAGAAAAAAGATTCTTGAGCACCACCACGAGCAGAACCAACGTAAACACCGTTAGCATTTTTAAGAACCTCGCTTAATCTAATAGCTTGCTGCTGTTCGATAACTTCAGAACCAATAACTTGTATGCTTTGTGGATTATCCATTGGTTTTAATCCAGAGCGAACTGCTGTTACTGGTTTTGGTTCTTTGGTTTTAGTAACAACTACTTCATTTAAAATTTCCCCTTTTTTATTCTTAACTGTATCGTTTATAGATGAAGTAGATTCAGTGCTTGAATAGTCTTGAGCGTAAGAGGCAAAACTTAATAAGCCTAATGCAAATAGTAAATTATATTTCATGTTGTTTATTTAGATTCAATAAAAATAGATCGCCGCAAATATACAATGGCATGATTGTGTTAATGAAATTTATGGGGCGTTTTCTTACTTAAACCTTTCTTATTGTTTTCTTAAGATTGTCTTAAGAATTTTCTAATATTATTTTAATTTAGTATAAATAGCAACAAAAAAACCTTGCCGTTAAACAAGGTTTTTTTAAATTGAAATTAAACTCTAAGAATGAAATTTTCTTAAATTATTTTACTGCAATTTGGTATGTAGCCATTTTCCAGATTTCGTCGTATTTTTTACCGTTATGTTCACCTGCAGATTTTTCAGTATAAGCAAACTCAACCATATAATTTCCAGACCAGATAGGAGTAAAAGTGATTTCTCCTTTATCATTTGTCCATAATTCTTTTTCCCATCCGTTTGGAGCGATTACTTTAATTTTTTGAGATTTTGCAATAGCTCCTTCATATAAAGCAGAGACGTTGATTACTGTATTTTTTTTCGCGATATCAGCATTTTCAGAGAATACGCTAATTTTATTATTGTTAGCTGTAGCGACATTTCCTGCAGATTTATTTCCAACAACTACAGTTGCACTAGAGTTATAATCTAATTTCATTGTCCCGTAGACGTCTCCAACTGTATGATGCATTACAATGGTATAAACTCCGTCTTCTTCTGGTGTAAAGAATGCTTGGTATTTATTATCTAAAGCTTTTGCAGTCAGTTTTGTTTCTTTTTTTGAAGGAGAAATTACTACCAATGAAAAATCTTTTAAATCAGAAAACCATTTATCAGCTTTTGTAATATCGTTATCAGAGAATTCTCCAAAATAAACAGAAATTTCTTGAGCTTTTCCTTTTGTTCCTGTTGCTTTAGTTTCGATCCAAAGAGCATGGGCAAAAAGCTGTGGTGCGGCAAAAAGCATTAGAAATAAAAAGCTTAATGTTTTTAAAGTATTTGATTTCATAAGATCAAGTTTAAATTATTAGAATGATATTTTTTACAAACATAAGTCTTATTTAGAATAATTAAAAATAAAAATCATAAAAAAGACCAATAAATTAGGGAGAAAGTACTAGTCGCTCGTTTTTTTCTTTTTTTATTTCGTCCCCACCAAATTAAGAAGCCGGTTAGAGGTAAACTTGCGAGCAACTAGACTGGCAAAAAAAGCAAGAACTTTTCCTGGAAATCCGAGAATACTTCCAACATGCAGATCGTAATTTATAAATCTGAATTTCTCGCCATTATTTTTGTCTTTATAAGTGGTAACTTTAAGATTCTTTCCGCTGTATTGGTCAAATAACATTGATGTATCATCAAAACGATTTTCGTATCGAATAAATGTTTGAACAGTCGCCAAAGAATCATTTTCTGCAGGTGTAAATAAAAAGTAGCTTATGGCTTTAGGATGTGCTTTTAGAGTAGCATTATATATCTTATCAGTAGCACTGATTGGAGTATATTTTGTAGTATCAGAAACGATTCTTTCTTCTTTGGCAAATGTTTTTCCGCCATTAAATAACCATTGAATTCCTTTATCGTAGCATTCAAAAGCCCATACTAATCCGGTTAAGGCAATGATCAAAGTGAAAATCATCATGTAAAATCCTAGAATATTATGCAAATCGTAGTTTTTACGTTTCCATTTTGTAGTGTTTTTCCATTGAAACCAAAAGCGTTGTTTTGCCGCACTTTTATTTTTAGGCCACCATAGAATTAAACCTGTAATTAAGGAAATTATGAATATAATGGTTGCTGTACCTGTAATAGGATCGCCAATTTTACTGTTTAAGCAAAGTGTTTGATGCAAGCATTCGTACAAAAACAAAAAACTCAAAATTATAGTCTTCTATTTTTGTAACATTTCCTGTGTAGGGATCTAAGTAAACATAGTTTGTCTGATACTGATTCCAATACCAGATCGCATCATTGTCCAATTCTTCATAAAACCAAGCAACAATAGTACGTCGATCATCACTAAATGTCCTGCATCCAGAAAATGTCTGCTTTGGATGGATCTTTTTGTTTGCTTCTTGCGCAATCTTTATTAAATGGCTAATAGGCAGTTTTTTATCTTTAACCTGATCAACATAATAATAGTCATGAATTATAGGACGCAGTTCTTCTTCAAAAACGTATAAACAGCCTGTAATTCCTAGTATAACTACGATAAGTCCTGATGATAAACCTAGCCATAAATGTATTTTTAATAGTAGCTTTTTAAAAGTCATTGTAAAAGGTTAAATAAGATAGGTGTTAAAATAGAAAACACCTCTGCAGATAGTACAGAGGTGTTTTTTGAAAATAAATGACTTTAGAATTTCAATGTTAGATTCACTAAGAAGTTTGACAATGCTTGAGAATTTCCGTAAAAATCCCAATATCTTTCACTAGAAATGTTGTTGAATTTTAAACCAATTCTCCAAGTCGGTTGATCGTAAAAAACTGTTGCATTTGCTGTTGTATAAGATGGCATGTAGAAAATATTGTCTTCAAATAGATAGCTTTTTCCAACATAATTTAACCCAAAACCAGCACCTAAACCTTTAACCGTATTTTGCAAAGCATAAGTTGCCCAAAAGTTAGCTACATTTTTTGGAGCTCCAGGTGCTATTGCTCCTGACTCTTCGATGCGATTTTCATTGTATGCATATCCTCCAATAATATTTAATCCGTTTATTGGATTGGCTATTAACTCAAAATCTAAACCTTTGCTTTTTTGAACTCCATCTTGAAATGCAAAACCATTTGAATCGTATCGAATTGCATTATCAATAGTAATATTATAATAGCTTAAAGTAGCACTTAATTTTTTATTAAATGCTTCTGCTTTTACACCTGCTTCATATTGTACAGCATAAACAGGATCTAAAATCAATTTTGTTGCATCTGGCTGTGTTGCAGGAGGTGAATTTTGGAATCCGTTCATGTAATTTGCAAAAAGAGAAACTTGATCTTTTACAACCTGATAAACCAAACCTAATTTTGGAGACCATGCAGTCTGGTTATAAGCTTCAGTACCTTCAACTTCTTTACGTTTATAATTGTCCATACGTAAACTTAACATTGCAGATAATCTATCCGTAAAATTAACTACATCAGAAGCATAAATGCTAAAAGTCTGGTCGCCATCAGTAGGATAAGCAGTTTGTTTTAATGTTGCATCAACCGTTTTTCTTCTCATCGGATCAAAAGGCATTCTAACATCAACCGTATCAATATAAGCTGTAATTCCAGAAGAGAAGCTGTTTTTATTAAAACTGTAATTTACACCTACCAAAAGTTTATGTTTGATGCTTCCTGTTTTAAATTGACCGTTTATATTTTCCTGAATATTAGTGTAGTTATTGTAAATAGGTCCCCAGTTACCAACTCTTCTTGCCGCTAAGTATGGAGTTAGCCAAAGAGTATAAGTTTGGTAGTCGCGTTCTACATTTTCTCCCATAAAAGAGAATAGAGTAGTCGATTTCCAGTTTTTCAGATATTTGATATTCTGCTTGAGTGAAAACTTTATTTGCCGAAGTTTTAGCATCATTGTCATCATAAAATAATGATTTTCTGTAGCCTACCATCAAATCTCCAGGATTTGTAATTCCTGATTTAGGATCGTATCTATGATAAGTACGTCTTGTGTTGTTTGAGCTAATATATTCTGCGTCAATATTGAAAGTAAGTTTGTCGCTTGCCTTATAAGTTAAACTTGGTGTGAAGGCAAAAGTATTATTGAAGCCAAAATCTAAGAAACTTTTTTCTCTGTTAACTGCTGCATTTAGTCGAAATAAAACACTTTTATCTTTCTTTAAAGGCGTATTGATATCTGCAGTAAAACGATTTAAGTTATAGCTTCCCATAGTATAAGAAACTTCTGTGGCTGCGGTTTCAAAAGGTTTTTTAGTTACCAAGTTCACTACACCTCCAAAAGATGAAATAGTTGATCCAAATAAAGTTCCTGATGGACCTTTTAGAACTTCAATTCTTTCGACATTGGCAAGGTCTGTAGAAGAACGATTTGTAGCAGTTTCCATTCCGTTTCTAGCATTAATTCCTGTAGTAAAACCTCTAAAAGTTACGCCAACTCCACCAGAAGGATAAGTAACAGGAACTGCGCCAGGAGAGTTTTGTACTGCACTTCTAACATCTACAGCAACTTGATCTAACAAAAGTTCTTTATGGATTACACTATATACTTGCGGATTTTCAAGATTTTTAAGAGGCATTCTGGCAACGTAGTCTGTTTTTTTAGACATAATGCTTTTCGGACTGCTAATAACAACTTCTTTTAATTCTTTATTAGAAACTTTTAGTTGTAAATTGACTGTTGAGGTTTCGTTTTCAGTAACTGTAATTTCAGTTTCTAGAGTTTCATAACCAGTTAAAGATACTTGTAATGTATAAGAATTGGCTTTTACTTTATTAAAATCAAAAGTACCATCATCATTAGAAACGGTGCCATATTTTGTGTTTTTAAGAATAATATTTACTCCCGCCGCAACATCGCCGTCTGAGGTAGTTATGGTTCCTTTAATTTTTCCGTGATTTTGTTGAGCAAAAATTGATAAGAACGAAAATAAAAAACTGATAGAAAATAGAAAACGCGAAGTTTTCAAACTGAGGTAATTCATTGCTAATTTTTAATTGGTTTATAATTAAATTTTATTTAGAATAAATAAAAACAATGCAAATGTAAAAATTAAAATAACTTTAACAATTTTTATTTCTGCCATTTGCAGGTTAAATTGTTAAATGTTTATTCTAGAGCGATTAATCAAAATTCTTATTCGAAATTGTGGTGGGATAAACTTTAAAAAGCCTTAATTTTGCTGTCTGAAAAATGACTTCATGATTTTACCATTCTTTAAAAAGATTCAAAATACGCCTAGAGGATATCGTATTGCCAACACTGTTTTTTTCTTTCTCTCAGGTTTCGGCTACTCTTCTTGGGTTTCAAGAATTCCACATATACAAGCCCAATTGCATTTGTCTGAAGCCGAATTTGGAGCGGTTTTATTTGCTTTTCCGATCGGTTTAATGCTAACAATGCCTTTTACAGGAAAATTATTGAATAAATACAGCAGCCGTTATATAATGCTTCTTGGTGCGGTTATGTTTAATGTTGCGCTTTCTTTGCCAGGTTTGGCAAGCATTTGTCTGGCAGTTGGTAATTATACTTTTATTTTTTGGAGCTTCTCGTAATATTTTCAATTTATCTATAAATGCGCAGTCTCTGGAAGTCCAGAAATTGTATCCAAAGTCTATTATAACACGTTTTCATGCTGTTTGGAGTATTGCTGTTTTTTCGGGAGCAGGATTGGGGTATGTAATGGTAACACAGCACATTGCACCGTCACATCATTTATTGGGAGTGAGTATTTTTATGCTTGCGCTTACGGCTTGTTTTTACCCAATGAGTATTCACAACGAACCTGTTCCGGTTAAGAAGAAGTTTTTCTCGATGCCAGAAAAAAATCTAGTAAAATTTTCACTGATTTGCTTTGTTTCTATGGCTTGCGAAAACACCATGTACGATTGGAGTGGAATTTATTTCGAAAACATATTAAAAGCTTCTCCAAAATTAACCAGCGCCGCATTTGTATTTTTCGCTTCTGCAGTTACGTTAGGACGTATTTTTGGGGATTATGGTGTAATGAAATTTGGAACTAAAAAAATCCTGCTTTACAGCGGAATATTAATAACAGCTGGTTTTGGACTTTGTTTTATTTTGCCTTATGCTTACCCAACTATTTTCGGTTACGTTTTAATCGGATTTGGGGTTTCTTGTGTAGTTCCGCTAGTGTTTAGCATTGCTGGAAGATCTTCAAATTTAAGTAGTGGTTCTGCCTTAACTTCAATATCAACAATTGGTTATTTAGGATTTTTGCTGGTTCCGCCAATGGTTGGTTTTATTTCCGAATATCTAAGTATGAAATGGGCATTTCTTATTATGGCGCTTCTTGGAATTCTAATGATTTTTATGGTGAATAAGATCGGGGAGAATGAATAATTTTTTTTAGGTACTAAGATTCTAAGGTTTTTATATTTAGTTCTTTTTCCTTGAAAATTAAGGGTATATATATCGTACAATTTCTAGCTTTTTGGCATCGTAAAAATAACCATCATTAGCAAATTCATTTACCAAATCAATTTTATAGTTTTCATTAATATGATTCAGGATTTGCAAGAAAGAAAGCAAAGTCTTTCTGGTAGAGCCGCAATTAACATAGAATAGTTCTTTTTCGACTTGATTTTCTATGCAATAAAGCCTAAAATCAAACGTGGTGTACATTGATTTTTCTATTCGATTGTATTTAAAAATAAAAGAAGTAATTCCGCTTTCAATTAAGTGGATTAAAAAAGCTCTAGTTTCATTGTGCTTGCTGTAGCCATTCCATAATTCACTCCCAATAGTATTTAATTTTATGTCTGACATCAGATGGTTTTTTGGGATTGATGTATAATGCTATTTTGCGATTGAAATTATAAGTTGCAAACGTTATCGGAAGCTTACCCTCATAGATATATTTTTTATCATTAAAAGTATATTCTATAATTGGCACAAAGTAAGTAGGTGATACTTCTGGATTGCTTGGACTTCCTGTAGCATCGCGCCATTTTATCCTTTCTTCAAAGCGAACTATTTTGCTTTCAAGAGGTATAAATGATTTTGGAATAATTGAATACTTTATATACAAAAAGAGATTCACTACGATAATAATACCGAAAAAAGAAAGGACAATTGTAAACATTCAAAAACAATTATTTCTTTGCCATAATAAATCTTTCAGTATTGGGTTTGCCATTTTTCAGTCCTGAAATTTCTGCGATTAAGGAGTCTTTTTCTACCAGATTGTAAATGATTTTATTCGGATAATCGTGTTTTGGGTTTTCAAAAGTTATTTGATTATCTGTCGTTGAGGTCATTTCAAAGCTAACAGGCAATTCTTTATTCTGACCAGGAACTGTTACTATGTAAGACAATTTTCCATTGGTTTCTTCAAGACGAACATGTTCTGAAAAAACGGTGTCGTTTTGTCCCACCACAAAATAAGATTCTCCTAAATAAACCGAATCATTTTCTTTTTTCCAGCGTTCGGTAAGTTCGCCTTCAGCCGATTTATTTCCCCATTCTCCAATAAACCATTTTGCTTTTGCAAGTTTAGGGTAGGTTTTTACAGGAGTTTCGGTTTTGACTTCTTTTTGCAAGAAGAGAACATTACTAAAGTTATAAGTGTCGGAAATAAAATGCTGTTTAATTTCATGATTCATTGTGTTTTATAATTTTAGTAAGAGGAAAACTATCGGTAGGTTTTAGCCCAAATTCATTTTATTTCTTCGTCATAACAAACTTCTCAGAACTCGGTTTTCCATTCAAATTTCCAGAAATCTCTGCCGTCAAAGTATTGTTCGTGCCTTTTGTATAAGTAATTTTTTGAGGATAATCGTGTTTCGGATTTTCGAAAACAAATTGTTTATCTGATTCAGAAGTAGAAGGAAAGAAAACAGGCTGATCTTCGTTTTGACCTTTTACTGTTGCTTTGTAAGTAAGTGTTTCGCCTATTTGCGCCAAAACAATAGTTTCAAAATGAAGCGTGTCTTTTCCTTTAATAAAATAAGAAGAAGCGCTAAAAGTACTGTCGTTTAACTTTTGCCAGTTTTCAGACAAAACACCTTCTTGAGAAGTATTTTCCCAATTCCCGATTAACCAGTCGGCTTTTTTGATTTTGTCTTTTTCAATGGTTTCTTTTTTTGGCAAGAAACCGAAGCTATTACAAGAGCTAAAAGAGTAATTTTCTGAAACATATTTATAAGGTTTTTGATAGCACTAATGTATGAAAAAAATGTTTGCCACAAATTTCACGAATTCTGGCGAATTTCTTTTTTTATATCTGCCACAGATTAAAAGGATTAAAATGATTTTGTCTCACGTAGATTTAGCAGATTCAGCAGATTTATTTTATACTCTACATTATAAAAATCTGTAAAATCTGCTAAATCTGCGGGAAAAAATTTGTGCAATTATTGGTAAAATACACAGAGTAAAGAATCATTTTAATCTGTGGCAAATAATATAAACACAGTAATTTTCAAAAAATAATTCGTGGAAATTCGTGGAAATTCGTGGCAAAAAAAATCAAACGCTAGCGCTCAAGATAGAATAAACCAATTCCTTAGTAGGTTTTTGGTTTTCTAGTTTTGCACGCACTTCATCAAAAGTAACTTTAAAATCGCAACCTGATTTATATTCGGCACAGCCATAAGCTGTTTTGCCTTTTAGAATAGTTCCCTTTTTGCATTTAGGACACATTAAAGCATCGGAACTTTCTTTCGGTTCTGCTTTTTTATCTGTTTTCTTTGGTTCTAATTTCAGTTTGTAGTTTTCTTCAAAACGAATTAAACCTTCAACAGTTCCAGATTCGGTTTTGAAACCTTTAATGTTTACTGTTGAACCTTTTTGAACCAATCGTAAATATTGGCTTTCGGTGATTTTTTTATCTTGAAAAACAAAAGGCAATACAAAGTCACAACCTGCTTTATATTCGCTGCATCCAAAAGCAGATTTTCCTTTAATCAGGTTTCCTTTTTGGCATTTCGGACAAGTTTCTGCTGAAATTCCAGAGGATTTTTTCTTCTCTTTTTCGGCTTTTACAACAGGTTTTTGAATCATTGCAAGCATGCGAAATATTAGCATGTTTGGTCTCGCTTCGCACTTCGTAGACTAAAGCTTCAACCATGCGTTTCATGTTTCTAATGAATGCAGCAGCGGTAAAAGTTCCTTTTTCAATATCTTTCAATTGCTTTTCCCAAGTTCCGGTAAGCTCGGCTGATTTTACCAATTCGTTCTGAATAGTATCGATCAACTGAATTCCAGTTAAAGTTGGTAAAACTTGCTTTTTGTTTCTAACGATATATTGACGTTTGAAAAGCGTTTCGATAATATTCGCTCGAGTTGACGGGCGACCGATTCCGTTTTCTTTCATCAATTCACGTAAATCTTCATCATCAACCTGTTTTCCTGCAGTTTCCATAGCGCGCAGTAAAGTCGCTTCAGTAAATTGATTAGGTGGTTTGGTTTCTTTTTGAAGAAACGAAGGTTCATGAGGACCTTTTTCGCCCACAGTAAAACTCGGCAATAAATCGGGTTCTTTTTCCTTCGCATTCGGGTCTTCAAAAACAACACGGAAACCTTTTTTCAAGATTTCTTTTCCAGTTGCTTTAAAAGTCACATCGGCAGCTTTTCCAATTACTGTCGTATTTGCAACCAAACAATCATCATAAAAAACAGCAATAAAACGTCGCGTAATAATATCGTAAACCTGCTGTTGATTATGCGGTAAATTGTTCTGAATTCCAGTTGGAATAATCGCATGGTGATCGGTTACTTTTTTATCATTGAAAACCTTTGGCGATTTTTTGATTTTTTTCTCCAAAATAGGCTGAGTCAATTCAGCATAATTGGTTAATTTCTGGAGAATTCCAGGTACTTTCGGATAAATGTCTCCTGGTAAAAAAGTCGTATCAACTCTGGGATACGTAATTACTTTTTGTTCATATAAAGTCTGTGCAATTTTCAATGTTTCTTCGGCCGAAAAGCCAAATTTTTGATTGCAATATACCTGCAAACCTGTTAAATCGAAAAGTTTTGGAGCATATTCGTTTCCGTTCTTTTTCTCAACAGAAACAATTTCGAAATCACTTTCCTTGACTTTTGCTTGCTATAATTTGTCCATCTTCTTGGTTTAGAAAACGGCCTTCTTCATAACTAAAAAGTGTTTCTCTATACAAAGTCTGCAATTCCCAATACGGCTGAGGTTTAAAGTTTTCGATTTCTCTAAAACGCTCTACAACCATTGCCAATGTTGGTGTCTGTACGCGTCCGATAGACAAAACTTGTTTGTAGCCACCATGTTTTACGGTGTACAAACGTGTAGCATTCATTCCTAAAAGCCAATCTCCAATAGCTCTAGAAAATCCAGCATAAAATAAATTATCGTAATTCGAAGAGGGTTTTAAGTTTTCAAAACCTTCTTTAATCGCTTCTGTAGTAAGAGATGAAATCCATAATCGCTGAATTTCACCTTTGTAATGTGCTTCGTTCATTACCCAACGCTGAATCAATTCTCCTTCTTGTCCAGCATCCCCGCAGTTTATAACCACGTCGGCTTTCTCAAAAAGACTTTTAATGATCTTAAACTGTTTTTGAATTCCAGAATTTTGAACGACTTTGGTTTCAAACTTTTCAGGAAGCATCGGCAGATTGTTTAAATCCCAGCTTTTCCAGTGGGGTTTATAATCGTTGGGTTCTTTTAAGGTGCATAAATGCCCAAAAGTGTAAGTCACGGCGTAGCCATTGCCTTCATAATATCCGTCATGTTTGGTATTAGCGCCCAAAACAGATGCGATTTCACGTGCTACACTTGGTTTCTCAGCAATACAGACCTTCATTTTTTCCTTTTCTTATTGAAGAGCGAAAATAACGATTTTTTTTGGAGGGCTAGTTATTCGGGAAGATAAGAAAACAAAGTTTGATTTTTCAGTTAGAAAAATTCCTACTTGACACCTCCAAAAGTTTTTAATTTATAAAATAATTAAAACAGATAATTTTCTTGTTAATATATTGGTTTTGATTGTTTTTATATGTTATTTTGTAAGAATTTAATTATAATAAATGAATTTTATGAAGACCTATTTTATCATTGAATTTTTGGAGTTAAAAAAAGCAAAGAAAATTTTATTCTTATTTTTTGCTTTAACCTTTTTATTTTCGTCATGCAGTAAAGATGATGATACTTCTACTGCGCCAACATTACCAGATAAGGCTATTGGTACAGTTACAGGAACGGTAAAAGATGATAATGCGATTCTTGCTGGCGCTACAATAATTTTAAAACAAACAGAGAGGGAAGATATAAATACAGTTGTTGGAACTGATGGAACTTTTGTCTTCGAAAATATTCCTCCTGGCAATGTTGTTCTTGTTGCTTCTTTTCCGTTACATGCAAGTAAAACTACTCAGATTGTTGTTGAAGCTGGTAAAACAATTCATATACCAATTATTTTGACTGGTGATGATACGACTTTGACATTTATACCAGATGCTAAATTTGAAGAGATACTTATAAAATTAGGATATGATGCTGGTCCTGTTAACGGAAGTGTCCCAACGTATAAAATTGTATCAGTTAAGAATTTAAATTTAAATGATTCTGGTGTAGCGGATTTAACAGGACTTCAGGATTTCAAAGCTTTGGAACGTTTCTCATGTTCTAATATATATGGTACTTCGGTTATAAAACTAACCTCAATAGATGTGTCGAAAAACACAGCATTAAAATTCCTTGATGTTTCATTTAATAAGATAGCTGTTTTAGATATCTCTAAAAATACTGCTTTAGAAAGTCTGCGAGTTTAGTTCTAATTTAATAACTAATATAGATGTTTCTAATAATAAAGCTTTGAAGGTATTATATTGTGACAGAAATCCTCTCAGTACCTTAGACGTTACCAAAAATATAGCATTAACACAGCTATCATTTGGAGTTAGTATAACTTCTATAGACCTTTATAAAAACACAGCATTGACAAATTTATATGCTAATGATGGTAAATTAAGAAGCTTAGATATCTCTAGAAATACAGCTTTAGAAGTTTTATGGGTTAATAACAACCAGTTAACTACTTTGGATCTTACTAAAAATACAGCTTTAAAAGATTTAATGTGTCATGAAAATGCTTTAACATCTTTAGATCTGACCACGAATACTGCTTTAACTGGTATTTCGTGTTCGTATAATAAATTAACTTCAATCAATATCAGTAAATGTAGTGAGTTAGTGAGAATAACTTGTGGAAATAATATGCTAACAAGTTTAGATGTGAGCAAAAATTCAAAATTAATAGGCTTAAGCATTTCTTATAATAAGATTGCTACTTTAGATCTTTCTAATAATCCTCTAATTGCAACTATAGGTAGTGATTATTTGTTTTGTGACAATAATCTCTTAAGTACATTAAATTTGAAAAATGGAAGTAATGTAAAATTTACTTATGGAACTTTTAAATCTAATAGTCCTACTCTTCAAATAGCCGTAGATGATGTAGATTACGCAAATGAGAAATGGAAGAATTTAAAAGATGCTTCTGCGACTTTTGTAAGTTCATTCTAAAAACGAGATAGTATAAAACAAAAAGCTGTAAGAAATCATTCTTGCAGCTTTTTTTATAAAATCTATATTTTTAATACTCAAACATTTTATAATATTCTTCCATTTCTCGCGCTCTCGTTTTTACAATATCTTTCTTTCTGTTTTCGGCAACGGCATACCACATGGTTCCTTGTTGTACTTCGTAAAAGTATTTTGAAATAAAAGCATATTCTTTATCGCGATAAGCAAGCCATTGTTTTTGAGACTCCTTTAAAGTTTCAAAAGCTTCTTTTGGAAGTTTCGTTTTTAGTAAATTATAATATTTATTCAATTCTTTGTCCCAAGATTCGCGAGCTTGAATAGTACAATTGCACATGTCTGTATTAGAAATATTTTCTTTATTAAGACATTTTGATTCTAGGGCATCTATTGAGTTTTCTTTTTTGTTTTGTGAAAACGCAACGATTGATAGAAACATAAAACTTAAAACAAGTACTTTTTTCATTCATTTACAATTTAAAAACGTCTATGCTATTCATCCAGAAAATTTCTGATTTTAAAAACTGAAGTTTTGTTTTAACAACTTTATCACTTTTATCTCTCGAATTTTTGGTAATAAATCGAGCTGTCGAATTATTAAAATCTAGAGTATATTTTGAGTCTAAATCTTCTTTTTTGTTTGCCGAAAAAGTAATCAGATTGTCTTTTGCACTCCATTTTCCTTTTCCATATTTATTGTCTTCCGTTGGATTTCCGTCTTGTAATTTTGAATACGAATGAAATACAAAAGTTCCGTCTGGATTTAAAGTTAATTTATATTCGATTGTATGTTTTTCTTTCTCAGAAAGTGAACGAGAATATTCGCCAGCAAATTGATTGGATTGTGCAAATAAAGTTAGATTGAAAACTAAGAGAAAAAATGTAATTAGTACTTTCATAGCGGTTAATTGGTTGGATTTTGGCGGATTATTTTTTTATTCATTGTCTATTATTTCAAATGTTTTTCTAAAATTGTTTATAAATTTTCTTTTTTTGTAGCTGGTGATTGTTCTAGAAATCAAACTAGTTATTAAAAGAAACGAATTGAAAATTATGTATACTGTCAATGGCGCCTTTTTAACAATAAATATTGTATTGAATAATAAAAATGCAACAAAAGGAAAATAACGAATCCAATAATAGCCAAACTTAATTGGAATCATTTCATATGAAATCTCTGTTTGATTTTCATTTTTTGATTTAAATTTTCCTTTTAAAATAAATGGAATAGGATGAAGTATAGCATTTTGGGTTATTCTAAAATCGTTTTGATTTACTATGCCAAAAAAAAGTTTGTCTTTGTCTCCAATCAAATTAAAAGCATGAAAAGGAGTACCACTAATTTTTGGATTGCCTTGTTTGGTATTGGTTTTAAGTCTTTTTCGGAATTCGCTAATATCAATTTGTGATATCATATGCTTAATTATTAATCATTGGATTCAAATTACTGTCCTTATTTCTCAAATCCAATCCACCTTCGTAAACCGATTTAAGATTAGTGAGATAAAAATGCCAGCCGTTTGAACAGCCTAATCTAATGTATTGTTTAGAAGAATCATCTGTTGGAATATTATGATGGCGAAGTTCTACAATCGTATAATCTTCTTTTTCGCTTAAATTGATGTCTACAAGACAATTTCCTTCAAACGTAAATTGCAATTGATCTTTTCCGTTGGCAGATACGATTTTTCCTTTCATAGAATCATCATACAAATACCAAAGCCATTCATACATATTATCTTTTTCTGCATTTTTGCCTTTGCTTAAAGGTTCTTGATTACCATCAAAAAAAGATACCTTTTCAAGAAACCATTTTTCAAGTTCTTCAGCTTTTGTCCAAGCATTGTAAATGTCAGACAGTTCGGCTCTTACGGCTATTTTCTTTGTAAAAGAAGTCCAATCGAAATTTTCCATAGTAAACTGTTTTTAGTTCTTTTTTGTACTAAATATTTGAAAATTAAGCTCAAATTTTAAGATTCAAAATATTCAAGACGTTCCTCTAATTCTTTTTCCGTATAAAGTATTTTATGATCAGGATTTTTTGGATAATTATTTTGTGTGCTTTCAAAAACATCATTTTTATGCATAGCCCAGTTCAATTGCTTGTAATGATAGTGAGAAAGCTTTTTTTCTTCTATTTCTTCGTTCTTTACTCGCCAAGTTTTTATGTAGCTGTTCCAGGTTTCATTTTCACAACATTCACATTCGTCAAAATAAACTGCCTGATAGCCACATATTTCACAATTTTCTAAACTTTTAAAATTTTCTATGTAGCTATAATCTAGGTTATTAATAGATTTTGGTAAATGATTTAAAAAATTGCCAAATCCCATAACATATTTTGA
Source organism: Flavobacterium ginsengisoli (assembly GCF_029625315.1). Classification (NCBI taxonomy): domain Bacteria; kingdom Pseudomonadati; phylum Bacteroidota; class Flavobacteriia; order Flavobacteriales; family Flavobacteriaceae; genus Flavobacterium; species Flavobacterium ginsengisoli. The sequence goes on along the minus strand of NZ_CP121110.1, from coordinate 2,004,021 downwards.
AACGTATAATTTTCGATCTTCCCAACCAGCATGTCTAACTGTTGCATTGTTGAATTCGATATTCAGAAAATTATATTTATCAGTTCCCATTAAATCTTCAAAATTTGCATTTTTAATTTCTTTCCAAGGAAAGAAATTGTCATTCAAATTAAAACCAGATTCTACAATCGTTATTTTGCCGCGATTCTCTAAATAGTGTTTTCTGCACGCGACATAATCCCAACCAGAATTAGATCTAATTTCTCCTGGTTCGCCACAAGTTTCGCAAACATTTTGAGATTTGTTTTCGTACTTTTCAACAATATTTGAAATAGCATCACCATAAACACATTCGGCATGAAATCTAAGGCCTGCATATTTTTCTTTTATGCAAGTCACTTTTTTATTCCAACCGTAAGCATTTAATTTTTTAATAAGTTCAATAACTAAAGGAAACCATCCTGATCGAATCTGTAAGTCAATTCCATTTAAATCAGCAAGCTTCAACAAATCAAATTCGTTAATTTCGTCATTAATAATAAAGTCCTCTAGATTTGTACAATTTTTATTTACAAATTCGACTTCGGCATAAAAATCTTGTTTTTTTGTATTTTCAATGGACAAATTTTCAAGTGAGTATTGTTCTATCGAAGCTCCATTTGCTTTAGCAATTTTTGCATGAATACTATCAATAAGATCTTGATGTTCAGATCTTTTTTTAGGTTTAAATTTATCTATATTAATTGTAATGTATATAATTATAAAAGTAATACACAGACCTAGTATAATGGTAGTTGTTATTGACATGTTTTGGTTTTAATTATGGCTTTACTTTTTCAAGATAAGTGATTTTATTTCTAGCAAATATAAGATATTTCCTCTAGCTTTTATTTCAGAAAAAAGCTGTAGAAAATGTTTCTATTCGATCCAAGGAAACGGATTTTTAACCATGTTTAGTTTGTTTTTGGTGATTGATGAATGATAAACAGATAGAGTAAATGTATTGAGAATCTATTTTTATAATATTAAAAAAACAGGAAAAAAGAAGATGCCATATTATTTTGTCTATTCTTTAGAACTGCACTAGAAGTTCAAAATCGAGTTCCGTAGACTCTTTATTTTTTTGTAAGATAAAAAAGGCGTATATTGCTAAAATAATTTGATATTATAATGATCACTGCAAATTTTTATTTAATAAACAGTTCTTTGATGTGCTTAATGTGCACATTGCTGTATTTGCATGACGATACTTTCTTAAAAAGTTCAAAAGAGTTTATTTCTTTTACCCTGTCACAACTCTAGGCAGGGGAATCTTTTACGATTTTAATCTATTTATTTAATCTTCAATTTTTCAGGATATGATAATACTGAGTTATCACTTTATGTGGTATTTGGTAATAGAGTTGTATCATGCTTTTACTTAAATTGAAGTAAACAAGAAAGTCATGTCACAAAATATAATTTTAACAACAGGAACATACGATTTAATTAAAGACCATATTAGAAGAAAAAAAGTAACAATAGAGGAAGAAGAATTGTTATTGAATCAATTAAAAAACGCTTCTCAAGTATTGCGAAAAAACTTGCCGGAAGATATTGTTTCGATAAACCGAAGAGTTACATACAAAGACCACAATAAAAATGAAGAAAAAACAATTCTTTTAGTTGGTCCAGAAAATGTAAAAGTAAGTAAAAACAAAATTTCTGTTCTTTCAGACGAAGGAATTGCAATGGTAGGCTACAAAGAAGGCGATATTATCGAATGGCCTGCTAAAAAAGGGAATCTGAAACTAGAGATTCTTAAAGTACAAGAGGTGTAAACTAATTTTTGCTTTAAATAAAAAACATCCCAAAAAGAAGATCTCTTTGCGGGATGTTTTTTTATTTGAGTTTAAATTGCTTCTGAAGTTAAAAGCTCTTTTTTAGAATCATTTGTTAATGCAATTACCAATGCAATGCCGCAGAAAAGTAAAGCGATAATGGCGCGTACAATTTCATTTCCGCCCCCTATAGTTGGGTTTGCAACCGCATCTTGAATATGGAAGAAAAGTACAAAAAGTAAAAGCATTAAAGCCAAAAGAAGCGAAATAGGTTTTATCCAAAGCTTGAAAATTATCGAAATGCCCGAACAAATAAGTGCAACGCCTACAAAATAAGTCCAAAACATAGTTCCAGGCAACCATTTCGGAACCATTGTAGACACAAACTCAGCAAAAAGAAAATGGCTTAATCCAAACAAAAGCATTAAAAGCGAATAGAAAATTCGCCCAACAGGAATAAGTTTTTCTAGAAATTTGTCGAATTTGCTTTCGCTTTTGTTCGCACTATACGAACCCGCCAATACAAACGCTCCGCCGCTATACGTTAGTTCCTCAATGGCGTTGATCCAGATTTGTGTGGCGTTGGTTTTGTCGGTATTAAAAATGAAAATAAACGGAAGATGCGAAACAACAAAAGCGACAAGAAAAGCAAAACCTAAATAAAGACAGACTTTTCTAGTATCGATAAATTTAATGGTAACAATTCCCGAAATAATAATTCCTGCCAATATTAAAACAATTCCGGTAAGGATAGAAAACGCAGGATATTGATGCGCCCAAGCGGGAAAAGGTGATAAAATTTCTGATCGAAAATCTTTAATAATAAGCTGATGTACTCCCAAAGCAATAATGCCGATACCGTAAAATAAACGGCCGAGTTTAATAAGTCCTTTCATTAATAGTGGTTTTAGATAGTAAATTTGTTTTTGGTATAACCAAATATATAAATTTATTGCTAAAATACTGATTTAATGAGTGTTGGTTTTTGTTTAGTTTGTCTCTCGCCAGCTTATCCTCGTAGTAACCACACAGTATTGTCATTTCGACGTAAGGAGAAATCTCCGCAAGTAGTTCTATGGAGATTGTGTTCTAATTTGTTGTAAATTAGATTATTATTTTTTTTATATAAATGAAATTAATAATAAAACTTCTTAATATGAATGAAAATGTTAGACATTACGACCCAATCTTCAAAGAGAATGCAGTTCTATTAAGCTATATAAGAAAGACCGTTTCAGAAACTGCAGAAGAATTAGGCATTAATCCTAAAATGCTTTCTAAATGGCGTAGCGCTTACCTAAAGTTTGGTAAAGGGAGTTTTCTAGGAGTAGGTATTAAAAGAGTATATTACGAAAACAAGGAAATCTATGAATTAGAAAAAAAGCTTGCAGATTCTCAACTGCGGTTAGAAATACTGGAGAAAGGTCTTAAATATATGAATCAAGGCAAACATGTAATTTGTAATTTCATACATCAGAATAGAGATAAATATCCTTTATATACAATGTTTGAGGTCTTAGGAGCTTCACATTCAACCTATTATTTATGGACAAAACAACCTTTTTCAAAAAGAGAAATCCGCGTTAATCTGCTTAAAAAAGAAATAGATTCTATATTTTTTGAATTCAAGCAGTATAAAGGAGTTATATTAATTACAAGAGAACTTAATAATCGAGGATTTAAAATTTCTGAAGCACAGGTATCGTTTTGGATGAAAGAGCTTGGTTTGAGGAGTAAAGTAAAAAAGAAATTCAAAGTTACAACTGATTCAAAGCATAATTTATGTATTGCTTCCAACTTATTAAAAAGACAGTTTAAAGTAGATGAACCTTGTAAAGTTTGGGTTTCAGATATTACTTATATTCAAATAAAGAGAAGGTTTTCATATCTCACTGTTGTTATGGATTTGTATGATAGAAAAATAGTAGGATGGCATTTGAGTTGTGAACTTTCTACTAAGGTTACAACTTTACCTGCTTTTGAAAAAGCAATAATTAATCGTCCTATTAGAGACGGATTAATATTCCATTCTGATAAAGGATCTCAGTATGCGAGTAAATTGTTTACTAATAAATTAGCTGAATATAATTGCAAACCTAGTATGAACAGAACAGCAGACAGTTTAGATAATGCTGTTATGGAAAGTTTTTTTAATACTTTAAAGAGAGAAGTAATTTATAAACAGAAGAGATTACTAACAACAGGTGAATTGAAAATCGTTATACTTGAATATATAGAAAACTGGTATAATAAAAAAAGAATACATTCCAGCCTTAATTACAAGACAATCGAGGAATTTAATAATTATAATTTATGAAAAAGACCAGAGCAAATTATGACCGCGATTTCAAATTAAAGGCAGTCTTCTTAAGTTATGAAAATCGAAATTCGGCTCAAACGGCGAGAGATTTGCAAATAGATAAAAATCTTCTTTCTCTTTGGCGAAAAGAGTATAAAAAACATGGAACAGGATGTTTTCCTGGGTATGGGAATCTAACTTTAACTTCTGAAGAGAAGAAAATTTACTATCTCGAAAAACAAATTAAAGATGTGGATTTAAAGTTTGAAATCATTAGAAATGCCAGTAAATATATTTGCCTCGGAAAACCTTTCATTTTTCATTTTATGGCAGAAAATGAAAAAAAATATTCAATAAAATTAATGTGCAGAACATTAGATGTAAATAGAGGTACCTACCGCACATGGAAACGAGGTTTGCTTACAGAAACTCAAAAATGGCGTATAAACTTAAAAAATGAAATTAAGTCTATTTTTTCTGCTTCTAAAGAAACTTATGGTTGCCATCGTATTGTTATAGAACTACAAAAATCAGGGTATTTTTTATCACATACAACTGTGCTAAGATGTATGAGAGAATTAGGCATATACGTCTCAATACGAAAAAATAATTTAGCAATAAAGCAACAACAAAATATTACAAATCCTTAATTAATTCGCTTGGGTGAATTTTTAAAGCTTGAGCAATTTTAAATAAAGTGCTTACTTTCATTTCTTGTGAACCTTTAAGGTATTTTCTTAAATTTTCCACATCCATCTCAGCGTCATGGGCAACTTCTCTTGTCTTTAATTTATTATCCTCAATCACATCTTTTATCTTAATTCCCAGTTCTTTTACAACTTCGGGAATTTCACTTTTTCTTTCTCTTTTCATAGAAATGAAATTACAAGTAATAGATTGTTTCGATATGATTGTTAAAAATCGATTGTTTTCAACCGATATTTTATATATTTGTTTAAATTGTAAATTAAATCTTATATGAAAATAGAAATAGAAAATAAAGAAAGAGCCGAAGAATTGTTAGAATTAATAAATAAAGGAAGCTACTTCAGCAAACTAAAACCAGTTCCAAAAGAGACCAACTCGTATACAATACCGCTAAAAGTTTCTTCTTATAACGAATTAAATCTAATGGTTTCAGATTTGCTAAAAGCAAGTATTATTTTGCTTAATCCAGATGCAAACAGTTTGTCGAGTTTTACAAAAGATAATAATGTCAATGTTATGACTTTGCTTGAAATTGCCTTGCAGTTATTGCCAGAAGATGAAATGGAGTTGTTGGATGAGGTTTATAAGGTTGGGAGTTGATGCTTAGTGTATAAAAGAAGGTAAAGTTGAAGATAATTGTAAAACTTTTTTATTAGAATTTTTATGAAGGAGCTTTGGTATTTAAATTAGTAAATATTTTTATATTTGTAGATAATATAAGGTTGTGCATTTCATTCTCGCGCACATTTAAAAACATGTGAATGTTTATACTCTCTATTTATATTTTATCAATATAAATAATTTGTAAGGTTGTGAAGAGAGAATTGTATGACCTTTTAGGTTTTTCTATAAATGCTTTCTAAAGTCAATTTGTATTGTAATTTATCTTTTGCAAAAAAGTTTTCTCTCCAATTTTTGGGATAAATTATAGTTTCTTTCATCCTAATATAAACTGTACACCCCTTTTTATCATTGAAATTAACGTTTCTATAAATAAACAAAACCCTTTTTTGGCTTAAAATGTTATTATTATGCTTATTAAGATTTTCAGGATTATTGTCAGGAGAAATTGTCTGGATTTGATCTGGATAGAAATTTAAAATAGTTTTGACATTTCTCAATAGTAAAAGACTGTCAAATATATGAGTTACATTTCGATTTTTTCGAATTAAATGCTTCCATGCATACCCACTAAGACTAATTATTCCAAAAGGAGTTGAAACTTCACCTTTAATTCTGGAGTATTCTTTTTTAGACCATTTTTTTACATCTGCTAAAGTTGTAAATTGTTTTAGGGTAATTAAGGGAATTCCATTTTTACTCTTTTTTTGTGATAATGTAAATAATCTATCGATTTCAAAAATAGAATGTGGACGAAGTAAATTATTATTTGTTAGATATAAAAAATCAGAAGAACTCGTAGGTTTTATAAATTTCCAATAGACTTCAATTTTTTTCTTTGGATTGACCCATAATATAATAACACTTTGATTATTTTTTTTCCATTTTTCAATATGCTCTGGATCGATGTTTCTAAGAGAATAGCACTTCTTAGTTTTTAGCCATTCAGTATAAGAATTTCCCGTTTTTATTTGAACACCAATTTGTTTTACGCTAATATCAAAAAAATTTTTATACTTTAGTTGAAAGTCCAGTGCTGCTGATCCTTCACCACTTAAAGTTTCGCGTTGAATTTCACCATCAAAAAGTGAGGC